>JBATND010000352.1:0-6751 GCA_049290175.1 Flavobacteriales bacterium
GTCCCCGCTACGGTGCCTTCGGGTAACGATAATCACACAACCCCTCAACCTTCAATTCTGATAAACCCTGCCGTTCCTCCAGCTTTCCACGTTGCGGTACCATGCGCCTTTCAGCGTGGCATCGCGCTCCAGCCAGAGGTCGTTGTCGGAGAACGCGCTCCTGCGCCGCACGAAATTGAAGGAAAGGCTCATGATATTGTTCTCTTCGCCGTAGGTCCAGGTCTCGCCGCGGTCGCTGCGGTAGATCGTGGTGGGGGTGCCGAAGATGATGTGGACCAGGCCCCGGTCGGTGCGCCAACCTTCGGTGAGCGCGCTGAAGTGGCGGTTGGCATTCTCGGCACGGCCGTAGTAGATGCGGATGGCCTCGCGCGCGCGCTCGCGGTCGCCCGATGCATCGATCCAGAAGCGTTCGATGGCCTTGCGCGCATCGGCCTCCTTGCTGATGCGCTCGAACTCCTGCATGCTGGTGATGAATCGCAAGGGCTTCAAGAGGTCCTCGCCGTGATCCACCCAAGGGAATGCCTTGTCGAGCAGCACGAGGGTGTATCCCGGCGCGATGCCTGTTGCCAAGGAGTCCTTCGCGAAATGGTAGATCCCGGCCGGCAGCGCGGGCAGGTCGAAACGGCCGGTGGAGTCGAGCGCAACGGTGAAGCTGCTGTCGGGAGCTGGGTCGTTGCGGTCGCGGGCCTCAGTGCTGAATACCGGTGTGGGCATGGCCTGCGGCACAGGGTGCCGCGTGGCGCGCAGGCGTGTACCGGCAAGCGCTTCGTTGCGCACGGCGATGGGTCTTCCGGCGGGCTGGTGGTCTCCGAATAGCGGAAGTCCATTCGCGGGGTCGATGGGCATGAAGTGCTGCCGAGCCAGTGCGTCGCTGCTTTGCACGCGCAGGAGCACGGCGCTCTCGTTATCGCGATGCAGGTCTCGTGCAACCACCTTCACCACGAAGTTGCTGCCGTTCTTCCGTTGCATGGCGATGCTGCCGATGAGCTCGCGTTCATCCGATGGCGATGCGCTCGCGTCGGTGATCACGGTGCTGGCGCTATCGAGCAGTTGTCGCGATTCCCAGTTCGGAAAGCTCCCGTAGGTGATACGCGCACGGGCCTTGAAGGGGCCGCCACCGCCATCGCCCTTGTACAGCAGATCGGCGGTGTTCAGTTTGAAGTAAAGGATGGAGCGCTCTTCATCGATATGGTGTACGCGCGCTTCGAGGCGGATGGAAGACGGACCTTTGCCATAGACATGCACGAGGTTATCGCGTTGCATGATGGGCGCGCCGCCCCTGCATGCGGCGAGCAGGACGATGCCGAGGATGAAGGTGCGAGCGGCTCTGTTCACGGGGCTTCTTCGATTGATCGGGCAAGCAGCTTCTCGTTCAGGCTCTTGTTGGTCTTAGCGCCGAGCGCCTTGATCATCTCTACCTGGCGCACTAGGCTTCCGGGGCCGTCGCTCAATTTGCTCAGGGCCTTCTCATAATTCTCATTCGCTTCCTTCACGCTCTTGCCGATCCGACCCAGATCAACGGTGAAGCCCTCGAACTTGTCGTACAGCCTGCCAGCGCGCTCCGCGATCTCCAAATGGTGCCGCGCGATACGCTCGTTCTTCCAGATGCCATGAATGGTGCGCAGGGTGGCCATCAAGGTGGTATGCGTCACAATCACGACTTGCCGGTCATAGGCCTCTTGGAAAACCTCGGGCCGTTCGCGCAACGCGAGGAGGAAGGCTGGCTCAATGGGAACGAACATCAGCACGAAATCGACGCTCTGCACGCTGTAGAGCTGGGTGTAATCCTTCGCGCCAAGGCCCTTCGCATGCGCGCTGAGGCTCTCCACGAAGAGCTTCATCATCTGCGCGCGCTCGGCATCGTCCGTGGCTGCGGCATAGCGCTCGTAATGCACAAGGCTCACCTTGCTGTCGATGATCAGGTGCTTGCCTTCGGGCAGCATCACCACGGCATCGGGTCGAAGGCGCGAGCCATCGGCCAAGGTGGTGCTCTCCTGCATGGAATATTCTTGGCCCTTGATCAAACCTGATCCTTCGAGCAGGCGCTCCAGGATCATCTCGCCCCACGCGCCCTGCGCTTGCGAATCGCCTTTGAGCGCGCGCGTGAGGTCATTCGCCTCTTGGCTCAGCTTCTGGTTCTGCTCCACCAGTCGCGCCACTTCGCTCTTCAATGCGAAGCGCTGGCGGCCCTCTTCATCGTACGCTTTCTGCACCTTCTCCTCGAAGTCCTTGATGCGCTCTTGCAAGGGCTTCAGGATGCCGGTAAGACGCTCCTGTTGCTGTTCATTCAGCTCTTTGCCGCGCTGGGCCAGCAAGCGGTTGGCGATGTTCTCGAACTCGGTGGTCATGCGCGCCTGCAAGCGCTCGAGCACTTCCTTCTGTTCTTCCAATCGTGTGGTTAAGGCCCTGCCGCGCTCAATCTCCGTTGCTAGTTGCGCCTGCATATCGGCGCTTTCCCGTGCATGCCCATCGGCACGCTGCTGAGCTTGTGCGAGTTGCTGCTGCAAGGAGGCCTTCTCCTCGGCGTGCGCCGCGCGTGCCATTTCCACGGCCTGTGTGGCGCCATCTCCTTTGCGCGATGCAATGAACCAGCCGATGGCGATGCCGACCAGCAGTCCGACGATGAGGCCCAATTCCATTGTGGCGAAAGTACCTCAGTTATCGAGGATCACCACCAAAGCGCCCACTGCTACCTGCTCAAAGAGCGCGATCATGTCTGCATTGCGCATGCGCACGCAACCGCGCGAGCTCGGGGATCCCACTGATTTCTCGTTCGCGGTGCCGTGTATGTAGATGAAGCGGTCGTAGCTGTCGATCCCCTCGCCCTTGTTCACTCCCGGCTCCAGGCCTTCGAGCCAGAGCAGCCGCGAGGTGATCCAATCCTTGTCCACGCCGCTGAAGTCGGGGTCGGCGAGCTGGCCGGTGAATACGCGGTCCTTGATGATCCCGAATTCCGGGACTTCGTGACCGTGCTTCTCGGCTACGCGATGAAGCCCCGTAGGCGTACGATAGCTATCCTGCTTGCTGCCCAGCCCGTTGCTGCTGGTAGCCACCGGGAATTCGTTCAGCAGGTTTCCCTTGCGCACATGAAAGAGCCGCTGCCGCTGCACTGATACATAGAGCACATCACCATCCAGGGGCTGCTTCGGGTAGCGCACCTGCAAGTATTCCATGAGCAGGTCGATCAGCCCTTGCTTTGGATGAACGCCAGGTTGAGCGAAGGTGATCTGCGCCATCAGCAACGCAATAATCAGGAAGGGCAGACGAAGTGCGCGC
Source organism: Flavobacteriales bacterium (assembly GCA_049290175.1). Taxonomy (GTDB): domain Bacteria; phylum Bacteroidota; class Bacteroidia; order Flavobacteriales_F; family PHOS-HE28; genus PHOS-HE28. The sequence continues at coordinate 3,277 of JBATND010000352.1, forward strand.
ATGTGTTTCATCCCGCTTTGCGGCATGCGAAGTTCGTTCACGAGTCTCCCGAAGAATCACTCTTCAATTCACGCAACAGCTTCTTGATGTCGCGGATCAGGTCGTCGGTTTCCTTCGGGTTGGTGCCGTCGTAGAATCCTCGGAGCCTTCCTCGGGGATCAACGAGCACGATGTTCTCGGTATGCACGAAGTCCTGCAAGCCTCCATCGCCCTCGTCGAGGCAGGCGAAGTAGCTGCGGCGCGCGAGGGCATAGATCTGCTTGCGTTCGCCGGTGAGGAAATGCCATTGCTGCGGATCGGCGCCATGCAGTTCGGCATAAGCGGCGAGCACAGGCACGCTGTCCATTTCGGGCGTCACCGAATGCGAGAGAATGACCAGTCGCCGGTCACCAGCATAGGCCTGTTGCACCCGTTCCAGGTTCTTGGTCATCTTCGGGCAAATGGTGGGGCAGGTGGTGAAGAAGAAGTCGGCCACGACGATGCGGCCAGCGATGCTCGCCTTGGTGATGGTGTCGCCGCGCTGATCGATCAATGCGAAGTCGCTGATCCGATGCTCACCTTCAGTCAGCCACACGTCCTTATCAACCAAGCGCGGGTTGATCTGCTTCGGATGGTAAACGGGCAGTTCGTCCGCTGGACGGATGATGAGGTAGCCTGTGATGATGAGCGCGGCAGCGATCGCCGAGAAGGCGAGGACGCGCAAAAGGATTGGATTCATGCCCACGGCCTCAAAGGTCGCGCAGGTTCAGCGTGTAGGTGATGGAGGTGATCCAACGATGCGTGGGCCACGCTTTGTCGCGCTCGCGGTCATGCACCAGTGCGGCGGTGACCGCGTGCCCCTTGGAGAGCTTGTACTGCGTGCCCAGTTGCCAGCGCGTTCCGAAGTACGACAAGCCCTTGTTTCCGGCCCAAGTGAAGAACTCGACGCTCACCTCCGGATCGAGCTTCCACTTCTTGAAATCGTAGCCGAGTTGCACGCGATTGCGGAATACCTCGCGCTGCCCGCCCCAATCGACGTAGTTGTGCTGATAAATGAAGCGATAGTTAGCGGTTGTTCGGCCAAAGGTGCGCTCGGCCTCGGCCTGCAGGATGCTGCGCTGCCTGAGGCCAGGTCGCCCGGTGCGCGCCGCGAAACGATGCTCGTAGGCAAGCGTGAGCCACTTAGCGGCACGGTAGCGCATGTTCACGTCGAGGAAGACCTGCCGCCCGGCGAAGAAGACATCAGAACTGCGGTAGCCAAGTTCACTGCGCACACGGATGCGCTTGTAATGATTGCCCAACGGGGAGCGCAAGGCGTATGGAAGTCGGGTGGTGACGGCTCCGGAGAGCCACAATTCTTGTCGTTGTTCTGGCCGCAGCGGTTCCTGTGCGAAAGCACAAGCCGATGCCATGAGGGCTGTTGCCAGAAAGACCCCGCGCATGCTCAGTAGTTCCGCACGGTTATCCGCCCGACGTTCACCACATCCTTGCGCCCGTCAACGGTTACGGTCACATACACCCCTTCGTTCCCGCCAGGGCAGTTCTGGCATTCACTGATGGCGTACAGTCGGTAGCTTCCTTTGCGCAGCCAAGTGAAGCGGAACTCACCGTTAGGCCCAGTGCGTGTATCATCATCATGGTAATCGCCATCGCCGTAAATGATGTACACCCGCGTGTCTGCCAAAGGGTATGGCTCACCTTGCGGATTCGAGCTGTTATAGCGCTGTTCATAGAGGGTGCCCCGGATCTCAGCGCGGCCGCCCTCTCCGGGATCCTTCTTGCAGCCTAATAGCATTGTTGAGCAAATGAGCACAACGAGCCAATGCATCTTCTTCATCACCTTCAGGTTAGGAGGTGGTAAATGTAGAGTTGACTCACATGCGCGCGCGCCAGACAGTTGAGGCAGGTGTTCTTCCGTCCTATTGGTTCCCGCATGGGCGAACGACGAAGGCCCCTCCAAGCGGAAGGGCCTCCGACGCAAAGGACCAGTTGATCAGCCGATTGGAACCTCCCTTCCTTTCCGCACGGGCTGTGGCTGGGCCTTGGACACGCTAAGATGAAGAACGCCATCGGCGAATCGCGCTTTCACGCTGTCAGCATCTGCTTGTTCAGGCAATTGGAATGAGCGCGTGAACGATGCGTAGCTGAATTCCCGGCGTCGCCAGTCCTTGTTGTCTTCACGCTTCTCTTCCTTTCGCGCGCTGCTCACAGTAAGGATGCCATCTGCAACTCCCACCTTCAGCTCGTCCTTCTTGAAGCCGGGAACTGCCAACTCCAATTCAAAGCCTTCCGGCCCTTCCTTGATGTTCACCGCAGGCATCTCAATTGGCTTGATGCTACGGAGCGCAGATGCACGCTCTGCAAGCCAGCCTTCCGGGAATGCGAACGAATCATCGTCGAAGAAACGGCTCAGGAACCGCGGTGCTATCGATGTGTTCATGGCGTTTGGTGTGTTGGGGTTTGCATGGCGAAGTGAGCATGGCGCGGAAGCGTGGTCCATGATGATGGTCACTCCTAGAAATGATGCAGGACAGCATGTCGGCTCAGGGTTGAAACCGATTGTGGAAAACAAAATCGCAGGGTTGGGCCCATGATGTTCAGGTCTGGTACTTTGCCCCACGAACGGAGAAAGAGAAACAGACAGAGATGACCTTTTCAGCCCAGATCGACGACCTCACCACCGCCCTGCGCCACACGCGCTCTCGCCTGCTGGCACCGGTGGACCCCTTCCAGAATCAGCTTCCGCGCGACCCGGAGATCTTCATCGAGGACACGCTCTACTACGTGATGGACCAATGGGCCGAGGATCTGCGGGCCCAGGGCCATGTGCTCGAGGAGGACACCGCGTGGAACGATGCGCGCAACCACTATCCGCGCTACGTGCTGCGCATGGCCGGTGGCAATGCCGTGCAATTGCACTTCACCGGAGAGTATCCGCGCTCCTTGTTCCTCAATATCAGCAAGGGCTTCCGCAACGGCCAGCAGTTCAGCGATGCGCGTCACCTGCAGATCGAACTGCCCATCACCATCGACGCGAACGCATTGCTGGCCAGCTTGCTCGATGGGCTGAAGGGCGCGAACGTCTGAGCGGGTACTGGCTCAATCGTCCCACACCTTGATGCGGCCATCCTGCGTCGCGTTTGCCTTGGCGCTGTGCAGCAAAGCGCCCAGCCCGCGGCTCGGAACCGGCGCGGGTGATCGCGCCAGCACGCCATCATTCAGCAAGTAGAACGATGGCAGGCTCACGATGCGCCAATCGTCGCGCAATTGCTGCTCAGCCTCCGCGTGCAGCCATGTGTAAGTCATGCCGGGGCGTTGCTTCACGTAGCGCCGTGCAACTTCGATGTCGTGATCCAAGATGATCGCAATCACCGGCACCACGGAGCCAACCTCTTTGTTCAAGGGTTCGAGACCCTGTAGTTCCTGATCACAGTAGGTACACCACGAGGCGGTCACCACTAAGCAGACCGGTCCCTTCATCAAGCTATCCAGGCTC
>JBATND010000353.1:0-5365 GCA_049290175.1 Flavobacteriales bacterium
ACGCTGATGGTGGAGCCCACCGAGAGCGAGAGCAAGGCCGAGTTGGATCGTTTCGTCGAGGCCATGATCAGCATCCGGCAGGAGATCGCCGCCATTGAGCAAGGCAAGGCCGACAAGGTTGACAACGTGCTGAAGAACGCGCCGCACACCAGTGAAGAAGTATGCGCCAACGAGTGGAGCCACCTCTACTCGCGCGAGCAAGCGGCCTTCCCAGCGCATGTGAACCGCGAGTGGAAGTACTGGCCCACGGTGAGCCGCGTTGACAATGCCTTCGGCGACCGCAACCTCATCTGCATCTGTCCGCCGATCGAGGAATACATGACCGTGGAAGCCTGATGCGGAACCTGATCCTTCTGCCCCTCGCGGCATTGTTGCTGGGGCAAACCGCAGCTGCGCAATCGCGCCAATCGACTTGCTTGTGGAGCGAGGATTTCGAGCAGGGCATTCCTGCGGGCTGGACCACCAATCAAGTTGAACGGCAGACATCGGCTGGCGTCGGCCTTGGCGAATTCGTGCCTGCATTCACTGCCGGAACAGCGAGCGATGCCAATGCTGGCGGCTTCTTCCCGGTGCCCGATATGCCGGTGGGCAATCGCTTCGCCATGGCGAATGATGATGCCGCGCCATGCAATTGCGACCTCGACTCAGCCGTGCTTGCCACACCGAGCATTGATCTCAGCGGCCACTTCAACATCGCCCTCGATCTGCGCGTGTTCCACACCCGTGCGCTCGGCGGCGGCGAGGCGCGCATCGATTTCAGCGCGAATGGCGGCGAATGGAATCTCTTCGAGATGATCCCTTCCGGCGCGGGCTGGCAGCAGCTCACCTACAACATGTCGCTGCTCGGCGGCATCAGCGATCTGCGTTTGCGTTTCCAATGGAGCGACAGCGCGAATTGGGCCAGCGGATTCGCCATTGACGATATCTGCATCCGCGAGCGCTTGAATCACGACCTCGCCGTGACCGGTGCGCGCATGGGCGATGCCAACGCCTCGCCATTCTCACCCGGAACCAATGGACTTGGATACCGCCTGCTTCCGTTGGAGCAATCGCGCGCCATGGCCGTGAGCGTCGATCTGCACAATGTGGGCATCGCCCAACTCTTAAATGTGGCCGTGAGCGTGATCGCTTCGCAGAACGGCGTGGATCACGGTCCCTACGCCGCAACGCTCGACTCCATCAACAGCGGCGAACGCGCCACCGTTGTGGTACAGACCAACTGGGCGCCCGATGCGCTGGGCGAGGTCACCTACACGGCAATGGCAACCTCGCCCACGGGTGAGGACGATGCGGACGACAACATCGGCGTGGCGGTATTGACGATGACCGGACCTGGCTGGGACGATGGTTATGGTGCCATGGCTTTGGATGCTGGCACTGCACAAGGCGTAGCGCGCAGCGAATCGAACTTCATTGCGGCGGTGCGCTTCCAGTTGGCGAATTCGGGCAGCACGGCCCGTGGGATCAGCGCCATGCTCGATCCTTCGTCACAGGTTGGCCAAGAAATCCGGGGCATCGTGATGGACGCCAATTTCTCCTTCATCGACACCACCTTGAGGCACGCGATCACCGAGGACGACTTGATTGCCGCCGCCCAAGGGTTGCCCGTGTATCTGCCTTTCCCGACCCCACCTTCCTTGGAAGCAACGAGCTGTTTCGCTGGTTTGCAGCGCCTGATCGGCACAGGTGAGGTTGGAGTGCTCACCAGCGGGAACGGTCCGATCGGCGCAGCAGCATTCATGGAGGGCTTGACCTTCGATATTGATTGGATGACGGCGATGCCGATGGTACGCCTGCATCTCAATGACTACGGTGTTGGCGTGGGTGAACAGGTGGTCGCTCAGGCGGGAACCCGCATTCACCCGATGCCATTGAGCGATTTTGGCCAGATTGTCCACGCCTTCAACGGAACCGGCATGGCCACGCTGATCGTGCGCGATGCGGCTGGGCGCCAGACCATTCAGAAAGTGCTGGGGCGCATGCTGAAAGGTGAGCAATCCTTTGCTTTCGATGCCTCCGAGCTTGGCAATGGCGCCTACATCCTGCAGATTCTTGAAGGGCCGGAGAGCACCAGCTTGCGCTTTGTGGTGGCTCGCTGAACCGCTTACCGCTTTGCCCCAGCCGCTTCCTCTGCGAAAGTTACCGGACCCCAGCCCGAACCACCCACCGAACAGCGCATCACGAGCGGCATGCGTCATATGCTGGCAGTCCTTAGCTTCGTGCCCCTTCGGAAAAGAAAACCCAACACAATCATGAACCAACGTTACTTTCTGCTCCCTGCCCTGCTGGTAGCTGGTACGGCCATGGCCCAGTGGGCGAATGGCGTTCAGGCCCGCAAGGATTTCCGCTCGGTATCGCCCGTGCGCGACCACATTCAAGCGATTCCTCCTCAAGAGAACGATAGCCGCGACGGTGGTGACGTGCTTTGGAGCGAGGACTTTGCTAACGGCCTGGATGGCAACAACGGCATCGGCCCTTGGACCCTCAGCGGCCCCAATGGCGCCATCTGGCGTCGTAAGACCACCGGTCCGCTGGGTGCCTACACCGCAGTTACCGCTATCATTCAGAGCACCACGGCCGCCAACGGCTTCATGATGTTCAATGGCGACAGCGCTAACTGCACGTGGGTGGGCAACACGCCCACGGCGCTTCCTGTAGATCAATTCATCAATTGGGAAGGCAGCTTGGAATCTCCTGTGCTCGATTTGAGCGCCACGCCCTACGTGGAGCTCCAATTCCAGCAGCGCATGCGTTATTGCTGCAGCAATTCGCCGCACTTCGTGGAGGTGAGCACCGATGGCGGCGCAACCTGGGCCGAGAGCTTCAATGTGGCTACGGGGATCGCCGTGAACCAGCTCTCTGCCACGCTGACCAGCAAAGTGAACCTGTCCTGCGCCATCGCTGGCAATCCCTCCAGCGTGAAGATCCGTTTCCGCCACAGCGGCGACGCCGGCACGAGCCACTACCACTGGCAGATCGATGACGTGAAGATCGTTGAGCTCTATGATGCCGACCTGCGCGTGGTGAGTGCTTCAGCCAGCGCTTTCGACCTCGATCTGGCGATCAGCTACGATTCGCTGCGCTACTCGCTCTTCCCCTTCAACCAGTTGCGCCCCGTGCCCCTGAACATGACCGTGCTGAACAACAGCACCATTCCTCAGGATGGCACCGTGGCTAACTTCACGGTTGTACGCGGTAGCGATACGGTACTCGATCAGGATCAAGACTTGGGCAGCTTCCCGCTCTGCCCATCTGAGCAGAAGGTCTGGGTGAACCCCTCGTTCACGCCCCCTGCTGTTGCTGGCACCTACAATGTGACCTTCGGCATCAGTGCTACTGAACCGGATAACACCCCTGCGGACAATACTGCTACAGGCAGCTTCGGCGTGAGCCAGTACGATTACGCTCGAGACCTGGGCACCATTACATCCTTCGAGGATGGTGCAGGTGATGGCAGCGTGCTCATCCTGGGCAACAGCTTCTACATCCACAACGCTACCCAGCTCTACGCTGCTCGCGTGGCATTGAACAACGGGTCCGAGCTGGGCGCCATCATCACCGCAGAGCTGCGCGATGCGAACCAGGCCGACTTCCCGATCATCGCGACCAGCGAAGAAGTCGTGATCGCACAGTCGATGCTCGGCGGCAATGGCAGCAGCAATTTCACCAACATCACCTTCAACCCACCGGTTGATCTGGAGGCACAAACCGACTACATGCTCACCGTTCACTGCTATGGCAACATCCGCATCGGCAACAACGGCACGAGCGAGGAGCAGACCAGCTTCATTTACTACATCAGCCCCACACAGGGCGAAGATTGGTTCTATACCACCACCACCCCCATGGTGCGCATGAGCTTCGACCCCACTGCTAGCGTTGATGAGACCCTCACTTTGGGCGGCGTTGGCTTGGGCCAGAATATGCCGAACCCCAGCCGCAACACCACCGCCATCCCTTACAGCCTCGAGAAGCCCGCCCAAGTGGTGATCGAGCTGCACGATGTGAGCGGCAAACTGGTGAAGCGCATTGCCGAAGGCTACCGCCCCGCTGGCAGCTACCGCACCCAGCTGAGCACGGTTGACCTGAACGAGGGCCTGTACCTGTACACCCTTCGCGCTGGCGACGTTTCGCTGACCAAGCGACTGAGCGTGGAGCGCTAGTTCCAAGCATTGCCGAAAAGAAGAGGGGCGCCCCAATGGGGCGTCCCTCTTCTTTTGTCCCGCTATTGTCGGTTCATACGGTGCAGAATGCAGTGGCGGATCCCGAAGCTGTGATGATGGCAACGGCGCTCATAGTCGCAGAATGCGCCCTCCTCGGCCTCGCAAGGTTAGCAGGCGAACTGAACCGTTAAACCCTTGGAAATGATGTGTTGGGTGGTTTGATTTGCACCCTAACCCCTCGTGATTCCCGAAAACACAAAACGATGAAGAAGATCTACTCGACCCTGCTCTTGGCTGCCGCCATTGCTGGCAATGCTGCGGCGCAGAAAACGGCTTACCAGCAGCCGCGCATGGCTGTGAAACCCTCGCTCGACCCAACGGTTCCTGTTGGGCCATTGGGAAGCGCTGCTCGCGCCACCATCCTGTGGGAGAGCGATTTCTCCAACGCCTCGGATTGGACCATCAGCAACAACCACGCAGGTGCATTGCCAAGCCCCGTTGAATGGCAGATCGGAACGGGCTTGGTCTCGAGCGGTCAATATGGAACACCTGCTATCCTGAGTTCCACTGCCGGTAATGGCTATGCCATGGTGAACTCCGATGGCGGCAACAACAACACGACCAACCTCGAGCGGGCGAATCTCACGACCTCGGCCTCCTTCAGCACGGTTGGTTTCCCGGACGTGATCGTGGAGTTCGAGACCCAGTACCGCCGCTTCAACAACGAGCAGACGTTCTTGGTGGTGAGCACCAACAACACCGATTGGCCCACCGACTTGGAGCCTGGCACTGATATCAGCTCCATGAACAATGTATACCATGTGTTCGTGCCCGACGAACTCACGCAGGGCGTGTCCCCTGGGAATCCTGTGCTGCGTCGCATCAACATCTCCGCTGCGGCTGGCGATCAGCCTCAAGTATGGGTGCGCCTGCTTTTCGTGGGCATCTGGGGCTACGCTTGGTATGTGGACGACTTCAAGGTGATGGACCAGCCCCCCTACGACCTGGTGATGCAGAGCGGCTTCTTGAGCCACACCGGCACGGGCGAAGAGTACGGCCGCGTTCCTCAGAACCAACTGTATCCTACCATGCAGATCGGTGGGGAATACCTCAACTTCGGCGTGAATGCCGTTACCAATGCGACTGTGGGCATGAACGTGACCGGTCCTACTCCGTTCACCGGCAACAGCACGCCCCAGGAC
>JBATND010000354.1:0-26442 GCA_049290175.1 Flavobacteriales bacterium
CGGCAAGACCATCTGCATCATCGAGGCCATGAAGCTCTTCAACGAGATCGAGAGCGACGTGGCAGGCAAGATCGTGAAGGTGCTGGTGGACGACGCCAAGCCCGTGGAGTACGATCAGCCGTTGTTCCTGGTTGATCCCGCATAGCCTACAACACGCTGCTGAGGAATGCGCATTCCTTCCGCAGCTTTCGCAGATGCCCTGCCTAACGGCGGGCCTTCACTGGAGCAGGTCAACACAGGCGCAGCGTTAGCGAGCACATCAGCGTAATCCGCGGATAACCCCACCACCATCCATGTTCAACAAGATCCTCATAGCCAACCGTGGCGAGATCGCCCTCCGCGTGATCCGCACCTGCCGCGAGATGGGCATCAAGACCGTGGCCGTGTACAGCACCGCCGACCGCGAGAGCCTGCATGTGCGCTTCGCCGATGAAGCCGTGTGCATCGGGCCGCCGCCCAGCAAGGACAGCTATCTGAACATGGTGCGCATCATCGCAGCGGCTGAGATCACCAACGCGGATGCGATCCATCCGGGTTATGGCTTCCTCAGCGAGAATGCCAAGTTCAGCAAGCTCTGCCAGCAGCACAACATCAAGTTCATCGGCGCCACGCCCGAGCAGATCGAAGGCATGGGCGACAAGGCCACGGCCAAGGCCACGATGATCGCCGCCGGTGTTCCCGTGGTGCCCGGCACCGAAGGACTGGTCACGGACATCGCCATTGCGAAGAAGGAAGCGAAGAAGATTGGCTACCCCGTGATCCTGAAGGCCACGGCAGGCGGCGGCGGCAAAGGCATGCGCTTGGTGTGGAAGGAAGAGGAGTTCCAGGAAGCATTCGAGAAGGCGAGCCAAGAGGCTGGTGCTGCATTCGGCAATCCCGGCATGTACATGGAGAAGTACATCCTGGAGCCGCGCCACATCGAGATCCAGATCGCTGGCGACCAGTACGGCACCTTCTGCCACATGAGCGAGCGCGACTGCAGCATCCAGCGCCGTCACCAGAAGCTCGTGGAAGAGACACCGAGCCCTTTCATGACCAAAGAGCTGCGCAAGAAGATGGGCGCCGCCGCCATCAAGGCCGCCGCTGCCGTGAACTACGAAGGCGTGGGCACCGTGGAGTTCCTCGTGGACAAGGACCGCAACTTCTACTTCATGGAGATGAACACGCGGATCCAGGTGGAGCACACCATCACCGAAGAGGTGATCGACTACGACCTGATCCGCGAGCAGATCAAGATCGCTGCAGGCATCCCCATCAGCGGCCTCAACTACGAGCCCACGCGCCACAGCATCCAGTGCCGCATCAACGCGGAGGATCCCTTCCACAACTTCCGCCCCACGCCCGGCAAGATCACCAGCTACCACAGCCCCGGAGGCCACGGCGTACGTGTGGACACGCACGTGTATGCGGGCTACACGATCCCGCCCAACTACGACAGCATGATCGGCAAGCTGATCGTGAGCGCACAGACCCGCGAAGAAGCGCTGACCAAGATGGAGCGCGCGCTGAGCGAGTACGTGATCGAGGGCGTGAGCACCACCATCCCCTTCCACCTGCAGCTCATGCAGAACGAGAAGTTCCGCGAGGGCGTGTACACCACCAAGTTCCTGGAGGACTTCGAGATCAAGAAGCCGTAGCGCAGGCCGGGGTACCTTGGCCCCATGCAGCGCAGCAGGTCATTGCTCACCGTTTGGGCGCTCTGCGCACTGCTATTCGCGCTGCGCTGGGTGCAGCCTTCAACGCGCACGCTCACGTGGGACGTCTTCGGCTACTACCTCTACTTGCCGGCGGTCGTCATACACAACGATGCTGGGTTGCGTGATCGCGCGTGGCTCGATGAGGTGATGGGCACCTATGACCCGAGCACAACGCTGTACCAGCTCGTTGATGGCCCAGATGGCTCCCGCGTGATTAAGTACAGCAGTGGCATGGCCGTGGCTTATGCGCCGTGGTTCTTCGCTGCGCACCTGCTCGCAGCACCACTGGGCTTCCCTGCGGATGGCTTCTCTGCTCCATACCAGATCGCCATCACGTATGGCATGTTAGTGTGGTTGCTCGTTGGCCTCTTCCTTTTCCGCCGGGTGTTGCTGCACTTCTTCAGCGATGGCTGGACAGCTGCGCTACTCGTGCTCGTGGTGCTCGGCACCAACTTCCTGCACCTCGCCGCGCTCGATGGCACCTTGCTCACGCATCCCTTCTTGTTCACGCTTTACGCGGGCCTCTTGCTAGCCACCATACGCTGGCACGAGAAGCCCTCGTGGCAAGCAGCGATCGCACTCGGCGCAACCGCAGGCTGGATCACCCTGGTGCGCCCCAACGAAGGCGTGTGCGTGCTGTTGCCGATGCTTTGGGCCAATAGAGAAGGGCTGATCGCGAAGTGGCGCTTGGTACGCGCGCACCTAACACATGTCATTCTCGCCGCGATCGCAGTCGTAGTGATGGCTTCTCCGCAGCTGCTCTACTGGAAAAGCGTCACGGGTGAATGGCTCTTCTACTCGTACATCAATCCGGGCGAGGGCTTCGACTTCTCCACGCCTTATACGTGGGATTACCTCTTCAGCTTCCGCAAGGGCTGGTTCGTTTACACGCCGTTGGCGCTGCTGATGGTGGGCGGCCTGCTCGTGCTCTGGCAGCGTGCGCGGAATCTGTTCTGGCCCATCGCGGCCCTCTTCGCCATCAATCTATACATCACCAGCAGCTGGACCTGCTGGTGGTACGCGGGCGGCAGCTTCAGCGCACGCAGCATGATGCCGATGTATGCGGTGCTCGCATTGCCCTTGGGCTTCTTGTTGAAGGAAGCGGTAACGGGCCGTTGGCGGAAACCGGCATTCGCGCTTCTCGGGTTCGTTGTTGCATTGAACCTTTTCCAGACCTGGCAATGGAGCGCCAACATCATCTCGAAAGATCGCATGACCGGCGCGTACTATGCATCCATCTTTGGAAAGACCAGCCCGCCAGCGAACGCTGAAGAGCTTCTTCTTGTGCAGCGCTCCATTACCGGTGAGGAGCAGTTGGTCGATGTGTCACGCTACACCCGCCACATCGCCTACCGCAACACCTTCGACGACCAGCAGGATAGCGTGTTCACCCTCACGGACGAAGTGCCCTTCTCGCCCGGCCCGGACATCGCCTACCGTGAACTCACCGGCAAGGACCACGCGTGGCTACGTGTGAGCGCGAGGCTGTGGGTGACAGATAGCACAAGCACGGCTCCGTTGATCGTTTGCGCATTCCATCACAAAGGGCCGAGCTACAAATACGTTGCACGATCGTGGGACCTTTCGACCGCGAAGCGCGGCGCATGGAATCACCTGAGCTTCGACTACCTCACGCCTGAGGTCCGTTCGGTAAACGACAATCTGAAGTTGTACTTCTGGAATCAGCAAGGCGGCACGCATCGCGTTGACGATCTGCAAGTGGAGGTCTTCGACCCGAAGTGATCACTCAACAGTGATCCGCTCGTGCGTCAGGCCCTGATCCGTCTCGCGGAAGACAATGCCATTCCGATTGCCTGATGCATGAAGCAGCTCGCGGGCGCGTTCGTCATCATCGACGCGGAACAGCGTTCGCTTCGCATACCACTGCACTTGCGGCTCGGGCGTGAAGCCTAAGGTGAAGACCATTTCATCTGATTGCGCCTCATTCGCGATGGATCTGCCTTGTTCCATCTGCCAGGTGAAGCGCGCATCATCGACCTGCAATGGTGGATTGGTGCGGTAGAAGTAGAGCACGCCAGCGGCGCATGTGGTAGCGAGCGCTACCCACGACCACCTTGCACGCCACGCGGAGAGGCCCAGCCCACCGAGTCCACAGAGCAGAAGGCCAGCCTTGAGCGCAGCGAAATCGTGGCCGGTGTATTCCAGCAGGAAGAGCATCTCGAGTACGACGGGCAGACCGGTAAGCGCCACGAAGAGCCATAGCGATCTCGATCCGAGCGCGACAGCCTGCCGCTTCCACAGCAGCAGTGCCAACGGCAAGAGCAAGGGAAGCCAGCTGATCCTGTAGTTGACTGCGAGCATGCCGAAGATGCTAGTTGCTCCGTGAATGCTCGCTGTTCCGCGTTTGGCATAGCGACCGGTGAAATAGGCCAGGAAGGCAGTGGCATCAACCACTTGAAGCCATCGCCATGCGGTGTAAGCGAGTGCAAGGCCAACGCCCAATACCGCAGCACTAACGAGTCGTATTCGCGTCGCATCGCGGTTGGCGCGCCATTGCCAAAGCGCGATCGTTGCCAGAGCAATGCCCGCCCACACACCGGGCCAACTGATCGCGGTGGTGATGAACAGTGTAACAGCGCACCAAGCCGCCGATCGCCATGAGATCGGTCGTTCGCTTTTCAACGCACGCAGCGCAACGAGCACATGCCACACCCAGGCATTCTGCACGAACATGTCGCTCATGTAGGCGTTACCATGGAACCAAAGCGGCGCTGGCATGAAGAGGTAGAGTAGGCTCGCGAAGAGTTCGGCTCCGCTCGGTCTGGCAGCCTCGCCGCGTATTTCACGCACAACGAGGTAGAGGCCGATAGCCGTGAGCAGATGGAAGAAGAGGTTGAAGAGCTGAAGGCCCAGCGCGTTCGGCTCCGTGGCTGTGAGCGCGAAGAGCGCATGCGGCAGGTCGAAGGCGAGCGGCGGGTGCGATAGGTAGTAGAGCGTGCCGTTACGCAGGCCGGGGGCATCGGTGTAGCCCGGCGGGATCAAGTCGGCAGGTCCGGTGAAGGTGATGGCCGGTGCGCCGTGGTGCGCCACGAAACCATCGTGATGCCAGTTGTGCAGGGCGATGAGCACCAGTGCCGTGCAGAGCTCGTGGTGACCGCTGAGCGGTCGATTCAGCAAAGGCCAGCGCACAAGCAGGCTCACGCCAAAAGCAAAGAGCAGGATGAGCAGGTGGTGGCGCGGCATCGCCACGAACATAGCGCGGCTACATTGGTCGCATGCAACGCGAGGGCAAGAGCATTCCGTTTGGCTGGTGGCTGCCGCTGCTGGTGCTGCTCGCGCTCGCAGTGCACTGGCGCGCTTTGCCCTTCTCTTTCTTCAGCGACGACTTCTCCGTGATCCACAAGCTGGGCGCGCGCCAAGACCTCAGCCCCGGCACCTTCTTCCGACCGCTGCCCGACTGGACGCTCTGGTTGCAATACCGGCTGCACGGCCCCGACTCATGGGCCTTCCGATTCGTGAATGTGCTGTTGCTGGGAGTGAATGGATGGCTCGTGGCCTTGCTCGCGAAGAAGCTCATGCTCTCCGATGCAGCGGTGCTGGCTGGTGCATTGTTCGTGCTCTATCCGTTCCACTTGGAGCCGCAGCTATGGATCATCGGGCGGAGCACGGCCATGGCCACGCTCTTCGTTCTGCTCGCATTGAATGCTGCCGCGCGTGATGCAGGGCCATGGCGCAAGGCGATCGGCGTATTCTTCTTCGGCTTCATGGGCGCGCTGTGCTACGAGAGCGCGCTGCTGCTGCCACTCATGCTGGTGGCTTGGTTCTTCGTTCTTTGCCCCGCCGACAAGCGCGGTTGGCACATGGCTATCGGAGCATCAGTTATCGCAGTGGTGGTGCATCTCGTGGTGCGCGCCTGGGTGATCAATCGTGTCGCGAACGAGTATGGGTCGGAGTTCTTCACGAAGCCGCTGAGCAACTACCTCGGCATGGTCGCGAAGGTGCTCGGACGCTCCTTTCTGCCCCCACACGAAGAGCCGTCGGTGCAGACCGTTCGTTTCGCATTGCTGTTCGTTGTGCTTGCGGTGGTTGGCATCTGGTTCTGGCGAGCGCGCAAATCCGAACCGCAGACCCGTCGCGTCGCACTCTTGCTCATCGCGCTATTCGGCATCGCTTCCATCATCGCCGTTGTGGGTGGCGTGAGCACGCGCACCAGCGAAAGCGATCGATTCTTCTATTTGCCTTCGGCCTTCTTGTGCATGCTGGTGGCCATCGGCATTGAAGGTGTCCGGTCGAAGGGCTTTGCGCGAGGGCTGGTCGTCATTGCCGCCGTGTCGTGGATCATGCTCTTGCGCGATGGCATGGAGAACTGGCGCGTGGCTTCAGAGACCATCGAGCGCATCATTGCAGAAACACCGGAGCCGCCGCTTGGTGGTAGGCTATTGGTGATCAACCTGCCCGGCGATCACAAGGGGGCGTACATCTTCAGGCATGGGTTCCGCGAGGCGCTGATGCTGAGCGGAAGGATTCATGAGAACGTTGAAGTCTTACGCGATTCGACAGACGTGGCGCGGCAGGCAGACCGCATGGATGCCGCTGGGACGCGCCCAACGGATTTGGTGTTTGATGCTGCCTCATTGCTTCCTAGGTCTGCCGGGAATGGCAAGTAGCTTTGTCTGACCATGCGAACATCCGTCTTCTGCATCATCATCTTTTCGGCGGTGTTCGCCCATGCCCAGGAGCTCTCACAAAAGGGCGATCCGTTCCGCATTCAAGGATTGCATTTAGGCGTAGGGGCTGGGATTGATGTAGCGGGACTGGTTGGCGGGCGCTTGACCTATTGGCCGATCCCGCAAGCGAGTGTTTTCGTTGGCGGCGGCTGGATGGTGTTCAAGGAAGCGTGGAGCTATGGGGCGGAGATCCGAATCCCAACCCGACGCCTTGCTTCGCCATTCGTAACGGCTATGCATGGAGCCAATGCCGCGGTTGTGGTCCGGGGCAGGAGTGACATGAGCAGGCTTTACTATGGCAACAGCATCGGTGCCGGCATCATGATCCGGCAGCGCAACAATCGGAACTATTGGCGCTTCGCCATGTACTTGCCATTCAGGTCGCAGGAATTCTACCACTATCGTGAGATGCTGTTAGCCAGGCCGAACATCGAGAAGTTAGGAGACGTGTATCCGATAACCGTCAGCATTGGGGTTCACCTGTGCTTGTGGTCGCGCCGCTAAGGGGCAGATGTGCGCACTTGCTTTCTACAGGCGCGGAAGTGATGTCGACTGGGTTGGCGCTGATCAAGTGCATACAACAGAAGAGTTGCGGACGCACCAGTACTTCGTTGCTTAGAGAGGCTACGGGCCACGCATCTCGCGCTCCATCCCCCCTAACGCAAGGCTGGAGAACTTGCGGTGGATGATCGCCGCCATGCGCGGTAAGCTATTGGTGGTCAATCGGCCCGGCAAGCACGAAGGCGCGTACATCTTTAGGCAAGGGTTCCTGGAGGCGCTGATGATGAGGGGGCGCAATGCGGAGCGTGTGATTGTGTTTCGAGCAGACGAGGGAAAAGCGGTGGTGTCAGAAGAGGGGTGATACCGTGGAGTTGAGCATGCTTGGTGAACACCACAATGCAGGGGTGTATTGACCCCTTCCTCGGGGCCTATTTTCGTCGCCATGAAACGCGAGACCGTCATCAAGACCGTTAAGGAGTTCCCGCCCGACGTGGACCTCGATGCGTTATTCGAGCGGTTGCTCTTCTTGAAACGATTGGATGCGGGCATCGCGGCGGCCAATGCGGGCGATGTGGTTCGGCATGAAAAAGTAGTAGCGCAGTTCAAGCGCAAATGGCGGAAGTAGTCTGGACCCGACCAGCGCTGCACGACTTGCAGCGCATCCACGATTTTGTCGCGCAGGCTTCCTCGTTCTAAGCCGAGCAGCTCATCACGCGCCTATTGGACCGGGTGCAACTTCTTGCAACGTACCCGACCATGGGACGCATCACGCCAGAGGTTTCGAATCCAGTGATCCGCGAATTGCGAGAAGGCAAGTACCGGATCGTCTATCGGCACCGATACGAACTGGTCGAAGTGCTCCTGGTGTATCACTCCGCGCGACAACAGCTTCCGCTGAGGAGGTTGCTGTAGCGCTCATTGGGAAGAGCGCGGATTCAAAAAGTAACGCACGCGCAAGTGGTGATGAATGCCTCCAGAAAAGAGCCAAGTGCAGACTATCCCCGCTTTCCTGCTGTTCGGCCCAAGTCTTCAGAAGAAGAAGACAGCATCTCCTTCACCGCCCCCACAACCGCCACATCATCGATTCCGCACTCCCGGTACAACTCCGGCTGTGTGCCATGCTCGATGAATTTGTCCGGGATCGCCAGGCGCTTCACCTGGGCGGCGTAGCCATGGTCGCCCATGAACTCCAGCACCGCGCTGCCCATGCCGCCGTGCAGGCCGTGGTCCTCCACGGTGATCACGTGCTTGAACTTGCTGAACACCTCGTGTAGCAGCAGCTCGTCGATGGGCTTCACGAAACGCATGTCGTAGTGGGCCACGCTGTAGCCTTCGGCCTCCAGTGCATTGATGCCCTTCGTGGCCAAGTTGCCGATGTGGCCGATGCTCAGCACTGCGATGTCCGTGCCTGAGCGCAGCTTGCGGCCCGTGCCCACCTTGATGGCCTTGAAGGGAGTCTTCCACTCGGTCATCACGCCCTCGCCGCGCGGGTAACGGATGCTGAAGGGGCCTTGGTCCGGCAGCTGTGCCGTGTACATCAGGTCGCGCAACTCCTCCTCGTTCATCGGCGCGCTCACCACCATGTTGGGGATGCAGCGGAAGTAGGCGAAGTCGAAGTTGCCGTGGTGCGTGGGGCCGTCGGCACCGGCCAGACCGCCGCGGTCCAGGCAGAACACCACGTTCAGGTTCTGCAGTGCCACATCATGCACCACCTGGTCGTAGGCACGCTGCATGAAGGAGCTGTAGATGTTGCAGAAGGGTACCATGCCCTGCGTGGCCATACCGGCGCTGAAGGTCACGGCGTGCTGCTCGGCGATGCCCACGTCGAAGGCGCGGTCGGGCATGGCCTTCATCATGATGTTCAGCGAGCAGCCTGTGGGCATGGCGGGCGTTACCCCCACGATCTTCGGGTTCTTCTCGGCCAGTTCCACGATGCTGTGGCCGAACACATCCTGGTACTTCGGCGGCTGCGGGCTCTTGGGCACCACCTTGATGATCTCGCCGGTCTCCTTGTTGAAGAGGCCGGGCGCGTGCCACACGGTGGGACTGCCTTCTTCAGCGGGGCCGTAGCCCTTGCCTTTCTTGGTGATCGTGTGCAGGATCTTCGGGCCGGGGATGTCGCGCAGGTCGCGCAGCACCTTCACCAGGTGGTCCACATCGTGGCCATCAACCGGACCGAAGTAGCGGAAGTTGAGGCTCTCGAACAGGTTGCTCTGCTTCAGCAAGGCGCTCTTCACCGCGCCCTCCACCTTTTGCACGATTGCCTGCGCGTTGGGGCCGAACTTGCTCAGTTTGCCCAGCGCCTTCCACACTTCATCCTTCACCTTGTTGTAGGTGTGGCTGGTGGTGATGTCGGTGAGATACTCCTTCAGCGCACCGACGTTCGGGTCGATGCTCATGCAGTTGTCGTTGAGGATCACCAGCATGTCGGTGCCCGCGCCGCCCGCGTGGTTCAGCGCCTCGAATGCTTGGCCTGCGGTCATGGCACCGTCGCCGATGATCGCCACGCACTGGCGCTCGGTCTCGCCTTTCAGCTTGCTGGCCACGGCCATGCCCAGCGCGCCACCGATGCTAGTGCTGCTATGCCCAACGCCGAAGGTGTCGTACTCACTCTCGCTGCGCTTCGGGAAACCGCTGAGGCCCTTGTAGATGCGGTTGGTGTGGAAGACTTCGCGCCGGCCGGTGAGGATCTTGTGCCCGTAAGCCTGATGCCCCACGTCCCAAACGAGTTGGTCGTAGGGCGTATTGAACACGTAATGCAGCGCCACGGTCAGTTCCACCACGCCCAAGCTGGCGCCGAAGTGGCCGCCCTTCACGCTCACCACGTCGATGATGAAGTCGCGCAGCTCAGCACACACTTGCTGCAGTTGCTCTTCAGGGAGTGCGCGCAGGTCGGCGGGGAACTGGATGCGCTCCAGAAGGGGGAGCGAATGGCTATTGGGCATGGGCTGGCGTTACGGCAAGGTGAACAAAGGTAACCGGCTGAAAGTTCGGGGGCTGCGGAGCGCGAACGGGGGTATTTCGCTCGTATTGCGCGGAGCGAGCATTAGCCCAGCTCGAAACGCTCCCTGTACGACCTTTCCAGATCCTCTTGGTGTTCCGGTGCTGCGATGCCGATCAAGGCCTTCGCCCGCTGCTGCAGGTTCTTGCCGTAGAGGTATGCCACGCCATGCTCGGTGACCACGTAGTGCACATGGGCCCGGGTGGTGACCACGCCGGCGCCTTGCTTCAGGAAGGGCACGATCTTGCTGGCGCCTTTGGCAGTGGTGCTGCAAAGGGCGATGATGGGCTTGCCGCCCTCGCTGAGCGCCGCGCCGCGCATGAAGTCCATCTGCCCACCCACGCCGCTGAACTGGTAGGTACCGATGCTGTCCGCGCACACCTGGCCGGTGAGGTCCACCTCGATCGCGCTGTTGATGGCCACCACCTTGGGGTTCTCGCGGATCACCTTGCCATCGTTCACGTACTGCGCATCGAGAAAGGCGAAGAAGGGGTTGTCATCCACCAAGTCGTAGAGGCGTCGCGTACCGAAGGCGAAAGCGGTGGCCACCTTGCCCCGGTGTTTCTTCTTGTACTTGTTGGTGATCACACCACGCTCCACCAGATCGATGATGCCGTTGGAGCACATCTCGGTGTGGATGCCGAGGTCCTTGTGGTTGCCTAGCGCGCCTAAGATGGCGTCGGGGATGGCGCCGATACCGAGCTGCAAGGTGCTGCCGTCTTCGATCATGGCACTCACGAGCTCTGCCACGCGCCGCTCCTTCGGGCCGATCTGCGCGGCGTAGTCCACCTCGGGCAGCGGGTCGTTCACTTCAACGAGCGCGGCGAAACGCGACACATGCACGTGACCATCGCCGAGCGTACGGGGCATGTTGCGGTTCACCTGTGCGATAACGGTGCGGGCATTGCGCACGGCGCTGCGGGCCACATCAACGCTTACGCCCAACGAACAGAAGCCGTGCCTGTCAGGCGGTGATACATGCACCAGGGCAACATCGAGCGGCAGGATGCCTTTCTCGAACAGGCGCGGGATCTCGCTGAGGAACACGGGCACGTAGTCGCCGTAAGGGCCGTCCACCGTGCTGCGCATGTTGGCGCTCACGAAGAGCGAGTTCAGGAAGAAGGGCCCCTGCACTTCGGGCCGGTCGAAGCCGAGGTCGCCGAAGGTGCTGATGGCGGTGAGCTCCACATCGCGCAGCTCAGCGTGGCGATCGAGCAGGGCATGCACCAAGCGCACGGGCGAGGCAGCGCTGCCGTGGATGAAGACCCGGTCGCCGCTATGCACCAAACGCACTGCATCGGCGGCAGACATCCAAGGGAGGGACATGCGGTAAAGTTGTGGTCATTCCCCCGACTGGCGAGGAACGCTTCACCGATAGGTGCATTGAAGCAAGTGGGAAGGGATGGCTGTCAAAGACACGAGCACTTGTTTCACGCAGAATAGTTTCCATGGAATATATTTGCACCCGCAACGAACGAAGCAGCCGCTAGTTGGTTATCTCTGCATCACAACACTTGAGCACCATGGACCGCAAAGACTTCCTCCGCAAGAGCCTCATGGGCACAGGCATGCTGGTGAGTGGCACCGCAGCAGCGCAGCTGATTAGGAACGATATCGATGAGCTGAAACCCCTTGAACCAGTGGGTTTCGACCACCTCCCGCCAACACCCCCCGAACGCATGGGCAACATGATCCTGCACCGCGCCAGCGAGCGCGGCACTGCCGACCACGGCTGGCTGAAGGCCAACTTCAGTTTCAGTTTCGCCAATTGGTACGACCCCACCCGCATGCATTTCGGTGTGCTGCGCGTGATGAACGACGACATCATCGCGGCGGGCATGGGCTTCGGCACGCACCCGCACGACAACATGGAGATCATCACGATTCCTCTGAAAGGCGCGCTGCAGCACAAGGACAGCATGGGCAACACGAGCATCATCAACGCTGGCGATGTGCAGGTGATGAGCGCTGGCACCGGCATCCAGCACAGCGAGTTCAATCCGCACAACGACCGCGACGCGAATACGCTGCAGATCTGGCTCTTCCCGAAGAAGCGCCAGGTGACGCCGCGCTACCAGCAGATGACGCTTGATCCGAAGGACCGCGTGAACAAGTGGCAACAGGTCCTTTCGCCCAATCCCGATGACGCAGGCGTGTGGATCCACCAGGACGCTTGGTTCAGCATCGGCAAGTTCGATGCGAACAGGAAGGCCGCATACGACGTGAAGCGCAAAGGCAATGGCGTGTACGCATTCGTGATCGAAGGCAGTGCCACCATCAATGGCCAGGCCCTCGGCAAGCGCGATGCGCTTGGTGTTTGGGACACCGATTCGCTGAGCGTTGAGGTTGGTCCAAGTGGTGCGGAGATCCTGCTGCAGGATGTGCCGATGCAACTGTAGCGTCGAAGCATGCTTCGACAGATACAGTTGCAACAATCAGGAAGACCCAGAACATGAACGCCACCCTTGACCTGAAAGAAGCGCGCACCCAGCACGATGTGCTGCCGCTGATCCGTAAGCGATTCAGTCCGCGGGCATTCACGCAGGATGCGCTTGCGGAGGATGAGCTGCTCACGGTGATCGAAGCGGCCAGTTGGGCGCCGAGCAGCATGAATGAGCAGCCATGGCGCTTCCGTTACGCGCATCGCGGAAGCGCGGGCTTTGAGGGATTGCGGGCGACATTCTCCACGGGCAACCAGCCGTGGGCGCCGAATGCAGCTGCGGTGATCGCCATCAGCAGCATGAAGCACCATGCCCGCAACCATGCACCCAACGCCACCTGGGCCTTCGATACAGGAATTGCGGTTGGCAACCTGCTCGTGCAAGCCACGGCCATGGGCATCTACGGCCACTTGCTCGGCGGCTTCGATCATGCGGCGGCGAGCACCGCCTTGGGCATCGACCCGGCGACGGAGGAACTCATCTGCCTGCTGGTGCTGGGCCGCTTGGGCGAAGCCGAGACGCTCCCTGAGCCATACCTCACCCGAGAGCGCACACCACGCATCCGCAAGCCAGTGAGCGAGATCGCGCAGCGCATCTGAACGCATTGCTGCAAAAGCAAAGCCCGGCGCTGTCTTCAATGCCGGGCTTTGTCGTGAAGGAGGGTATCAGTGCTTCGTCACGCGGCGAACGAGCTCTTGCCCGCCATCTTGAATGCGCACGAAATACAAGCCGCTCGGATGGCCGCTGAGGTCAACCTCGGCGCGGGAAACGGAGCCGCGACGCAGCAATGCACGTGGCGCCACCACTTGACGGCCGGTGAGATCAACCACGGTCATGGTTGCTGCGCTGGAGAGGTTGGTGGCATCCACCACGAAAGCGCCTTCGGTGGGATTGGGGAAGGTTGAGGCATCAATGGCGCTCATCTCGGGAACGCCAACACCGGTAATGTCGATGAAGCTCACGTCATCGATGTAGTACTCGCTCTGGTCGCCACCACTGTAAGCGAAGAAGTTCACGCCACCGATCTGGTTCAGTCCGACTCCACCTGCACCGACTGCGGTGGTGGTGATCCAGTTGGCCACCACATTGCCATTGATGGTCACTACGCCCGCGCTTGAGTTCAGATCGATGGACATGCCCACAAGGAACCACTCGCCTTGCGGATACGTCGTTGTTGCGCCCGCGATCGCATTGGGCGAGAGCTCAATGGCGCCGCTTGATCGGAAGATGACATCGATGGACCAGGCTTGGCCGGCGGTGATGCTCTTCTGGATATTATAGTAGCCACCCTTTCCTGCGGGGATGTACATCCACCAGCCCAAGAGGTATTGGCCGCTGGTACGGTTGCCCAATTGCAGCATGATGTCCGTGGGGCCCCCATTGGCGCTGGTGCTCGTGAAGGATGCACTCATGTTGCCGCCATGCGCCTGTGCATTCGTGCAAGGCGTGTCCTCGGTGCCTCCGGGGGCATTCGACCAAGTGTTCCATGGCAGTCCGGCTGTCTGAGCAAGCGGGTCGCCTGGGTCGAAAGCCTCAAAGTCCTCGCTGATGAGAATCTGCTGGCCGCTTACGGTTGCTGCAAGTAGCAGTGCTGAGAAGTAGGGTAGCGTTCGTTTCATGCGATGAGGGGTTTGAGCGGTGAAAGTAACCGTTCGGCCCAAACGAACCTTTCATCCCAAGCATGCGGCCACGCATCTTTGGCTGGGCGAAGGAATCGCCTTACACCATGAGCGAGCGGTTTATGATACGCGCTGTCCTTGCGACGGCGATTCTCTTCAGCTTAGTCATCGACTTCTCGCTCACGCGCAAGTACGGTGGCGTTGACCTGCGCGACAAGGTCGTGGGCGCACGAAGCCTGATGGCCGGGCGATCCATGTATTTCAACCCATGGAGCCCCGGTGAACCAGAGCGCTTCGCAGACCCCATGGTGCCGCCGGGCGCGACCATGACGCGTTACACGGGCACGCCTTTCCAAGCCCTGGTGATGTCGCCCATGGGCATGCTCTCGTTCGGGACACTGCGGGTGCCGTGGCTGCTTGCGCAATACGCACTTTTGCTTCTGGCCATTGCTCTTGCGCATCGCGCATTCAGTGAAGATGGTTGGCGCATGGAGCTGATAACCGGGCTGGTGCTGGTGGCGGTGCTGACGTCCACCTCATGGCGCCTGCATGTGGAGCGCGGGCAGGTGTACATCGGCTTCGCAGCGCTCATCGCGGCGCTGTTCTGGAGCCTTGCGAAAGAGCGTCATCTGCTCGCGGGCGTGTTAGCCGCCGCGCTGGTGCTCTTCAAACCCACCTATGCCTTCTTGCTGCTTCCGCTCGTGATGCGCGTCAATGTCCGCCTCGTCGCAGGAGCAGCCATCCTGGTGGTGACGTGCGTAGGAGTCTTCGCCATCATCCCCAATGGCCTCGCATCGTGGGGCGAGTACCTCGAGGCCATGCGTGTTTGGAGCACCATGCCCGGCGTGGGCGCACCCCCGAGCGCGAACCCCGACGCATTCACCTATCCTGCTACCATCGAAGGCTTGAGCAACCTGCGCGACCATCACGCCATGGAATTCGAGAACGGATCGGTAGCGGCCGTGCTGATCGCGGTCGTCGGCATCGAGCTGCCGGGACTGCTGCCTTGGGCGGTTTATGCGATGGTGCTGCTAGGCTCAGCCATCGCCTTACGCGGGCGAATCATGAGCATGCCGCGTGTACACCTGCTGCTGCTTGGCTTCGCGGCCTGGACAGCGCTGATGATGCTATTGCCTACGCCGCGCTTCGATTATCAGCTGGTGCATTGGATCGCACCAGCGCTGCTACTGCTGCACGCATGGCGCGAGCGACCGATGGCGAGCGCAGCATTGCTTGCTATCGCGGGCGTGCTCGTGGTCGGCGGTTGGTCGGTGCTGCCGGTGAACATCCTGTTGGCAGAAGCGTTGCTGCTGGTTGCCTGTGGTTGGATGCTGATGGGGAAGCAGCGCGCAATGCTCCGCGAAACCGAATGAGCAAGAACAGGTCTTGGAGTCGCGCTGAAGTGCTGGAGTTGCGGCGCATGGTGATCGCACGCTCACCCGAAGCGGATGCGCGAATGGCCGAGGCACTTGAACGGCTCCCCAATACCGCTGCTTCGATTCAAGAGCTGCATGATCTGATGGTCTTCGTTGAGGCTTATCCCGCAAGTCCCTCGCAGCAAGAGCTTGCGCGTCGTGGGCTTGCGGCAATGGCTGCGCACGTGATGAAGCCCGCAAATGACCGCCTGCGTTCGGTATTGCGCGATTCGGGCATCAGCGGCACCGATACCACGAGTCTGTATTCGCTGACCCTGTTGCGCTGGCTACTGGCCCATTGGCCCAAAGAAGTCCGGCTCTCCAGCATCGAAGCATCGGTGGACGAGGTAGCAGAGTTGCTGCGGCCCATGCTCACCGAAGCGGAGCGCGAAGCCCTGGACATGCACGATGGCGATGTCGCATCATTGATGGCTTTGCTCTTCGGCAAGGATCTGCGCAAGCAATTGCACGACCTGGTTGACCTCATTGATGCGCACCCCGCAGCAGATGAGTTGCGCGAGACGCTCTTCGCGCGATTGCAGGTGTACATCACGATCGGCAGCGGCCTTCCGTCGCTCACTACGCTGCGGGGCCCGGTCCACGCGCCCTTCATCCATGCGGATGGCATGCAGCGCGGCGTTGACTTGCAGGCCACGATCGCGCAGGGCATAGGAGCGCCGCTGGCCTTGAACAAGCATCAGCGAACACAACTCATCAACGACGCACGCGCCATCCTCTGCCTCATGCAGCGGGAAACGGACCCCATCACCTACGCGCAGGAGGTCCAGGCCTTCGACATGGGTCGCGGCCTCGTGATCGCGCTCTTCCACATGGATGCAGCGCACCGGCTGGCGCTTGAGAGCTACGTGGGCTTCATGGCCTTCAAGAACGGCGTGCCGCTCGGCTATGGCGGCGCATGGCTTTTCCCAGGAAGGAGCAAGGTGGGCATCAACGTATTCCCCTCCTTGCGCGGCGGGGAGAGCGCTTTGTTCTTCGCGCAGCTGCTGCGGCTTTACCGGCAACGTTTCGGTGTGGGCGTGTTCGAGGCGGAGAATTACCAGCTCGGCCATGGCAATGCCGATGGATTGAAGAGCGGCGCCTACTGGTTCTACTATCGGCTCGGCTTTCGTCCGTGGGATGATCGGCTCGGGCGTATCGCTGCGCGCGAGGTGGAGCGAATACAGAAGAACAAAGCCTATCAACCGCCGCTGCGGACATTGAAAGAGCTGGTCGCGGACGGGCTTGTGCTACGCGTTGCTGAGGAAAGCTCGCCCATGATCGACACCGGTGCGTTGATCTACGGCGCACAGCAGCACGCGGCCGGGAATGATGCTCAGAGACGTCAACAGATTCTCATGGAGGCCGAACGACGTGCGATAAAGGCCTTTGGCCTCACGCGTGCCGAATGCGCGAAGCCCGGCATTGCGGCGGCGCTGAAAGCGTGGTCGCTGCCGCTGAATCTTCTTGGAGAGTATGAGCAATGGCCCTCGGCCGAGTTGAAGCGCATGGGTCGTGCGATGCGCGCGAAGGCAGCGGGCAACGAGGATGCTTATCAAGCCGCGCTGCGCGAATGCCGCATGCTCTTGCGGGCGTGGGCGAGTGCCTCGATGTGATGATCGTCACATCCATAGCACTGTTGGCGCGTCACCTTCGGGCTATCAAACCCTGAAGACATGAGCAGCTCTTTCGATGTCCTCATCATCGGCGGCGGCACCGGCGGCATCATGACCGCTGCGCAATTGCGGAAGAAGAACAAGCGCCTCAGCATCGCCATCATCGATCCCGCAAAGGACCACTGGTACCAACCGGCGTGGACCCTCGTTGGCGCGGGTGCATTCAGCATGAAGGCCACGCGGCGCGATGAGCGCGACCAGATCCCCGAGGGCGTCGATTGGATACAAGAAGCGGTCGAATCATTTGATCCCGAGAACAATGCGGTGAGCACCACCAGTGGCAAGCGCCTCACGTATGGCCACCTGATCGTGAGCCCCGGCATCAAGCTCGATATCGATGCCCTGCCCGGATTACGCGAAGCATTGCAGACCGATAGCGTGTGCAGCAACTACATCGATCCGGAGAAGACCTTCCGCGTGATGAAGGCCTTCAAAGGAGGCAATGCGGTCTTCACGCAACCGGCCACGCCCATCAAATGCGGCGGCGCTCCGCAGAAGGCCGCATACATGGCCGATGAGTTCTTCCGCAAGAGTGGTGTGCGCGACAAGACCAAGCTCGTCTTCGCTACGCCGGGCTCGGTCATCTTCGGCGTGGAGCCCTTCCGCTTCGCGCTGGAAGACGTGATCCGCAAGAAGGGCATCATCCTGAAGACCTTCTACAAGCCGGTGCGCATCGACCCGGTGAAGAAGGAGATCCACTTCGCGTGGAGCAAGCCCGGCGACAATCAGTGCGTGATCACCGAGGACCACGGCCTTGATGAGAAAGTGGAGGGCGAGAGCACCATTGTGATGAAGTACGACATGCTGCACCTCGCACCGCCGCAGAGCGCGCCGGACTTCGTGCGCAACTCGCCCCTCGCGTATGCCGATGGCCCCAACAAGGGCTGGCTCGAAGTGGACATCCACACCTTGCAGCACAAGCACTACCCCAACATCTTCGGGCTGGGCGATGCCGCCGCGCTGCCCACGGCCAAGACCGGCGCGGCCATCCGCAAGCAGGCGCCCGTGGTGGTGGCCAACATCTTGCAACGCATTCAGGATGGTGCGCTGGCCAAAGAACGCTACGAGGGCTACAGCAGCTGCCCGCTCGTTACGGGCTACGGCAAGATGCTCCTGGCGGAATTCAAGTACGACAACGTGCGCGACAGCGATCCGCTGCTGAGCAAGCTATTCGACACCAGCAAGCCGCTCTGGAGCATGTGGGTGCTGAAGAAGTACGGCCTGCCTTGGCTGTACTGGAACAAGATGATGAAGGGCGCCATGTGAGAGCGGCCGTCTAACTTCGCGGCCCTTCAGAAATCCGCGATGGACAAGCGTTTCCCGCAGTACGATGAGCTCGACCTGCCCAAGGTCGCCGAAGAGGTGTTGAAGCAATGGGAGGCCGAGGACACCTTCGGCAAGAGCCTGGAGTTGCGCAAGGACGCGCCACCCTTCGTGTTCTACGAAGGTCCGCCCAGCGCTAACGGATTGCCCGGCATCCACCACGTGATGGCGCGAGCTATCAAGGACATCTTCTGCCGCTACCAGACGCAGAAGGGCCACCGCGTGGATCGCAAAGCCGGCTGGGACACGCACGGCTTGCCCATCGAGCTCGGTGTGGAGAAGGAGCTCGGTATCACCAAGGAGGACATCGGGAAGAAGATCTCGATCGAGGAGTACAACGCCGCGTGCAAGAAGGCAGTGATGCGCTACACCGATGTGTGGAATGACATGACGCGGCGCATCGGCTTCTGGCTCGATCTGGAGAAGCCCTACGTCACCTACCACACCAAGTACATCGAGAGCGTTTGGCACCTACTGAAGAAGCTCTACGACGAGGATCTGCTGTACAAGGGCTACACGATCCAGCCGTACTCACCTGCTGCGGGAACGGGCCTGAGTTCACACGAACTGAACCAGCCCGGCACCTACAAGCCGGTGAAGGACACCAGTGCCGTTGCGCTCTTCAAAGTGAAGCCCGATCACGCGAGCGAGTTCCTCTTCAAGGACGCGTTCGGCGATGTGTTCATCATGGCTTGGACCACCACGCCGTGGACACTGCCAAGCAACACTGCCCTCACCGTGGGGCCGAAGCTGGACTATGTGCGCGTGAAGACTTTCAACCCCTACACGCACGAGCCGCAGACCGTGGTGTTGGCGAAGTCAAGGTTGAGCGCCTACTTCAACGAGAAGAGCAAGGATGCTTCCTTCGATGAATACAAGAAGGATGGCAAGCTTCTTAGTCCCGGCTCGACGGGAAACATCCCTTGGACGATCGATGGTGAATTCTACGGCCACCAACTCGAAGGCGTGCGTTACGAGCAACTGTTGCCTTATGCAACACCCGAAGGCGGTGGTGATGCCTTCAAGGTGATCGGCGGCGATTTCGTGACGACCGAGGACGGCACCGGCGTTGTACACACGGCCCCCAGCTTCGGCGCGGATGACCAACGTGTGGCACGTCAGCACAACATCGGCTCGCTCACACTGGTGGATCTGCGCGGTCGTTTCAAGCCTGAAGTGACGGACTTCGCAGGCGAATACGTGAAGGCCGAGTACTACACCGATGGAGAGCGCGCCGCTGAAGCAATAAAGCAAGGCCGCGACAAATACCTCAGCGTCGATGAGCGCATTGCCATCAAGCTGAAGACCGAGGGCCGCGCCTTCAAGGTGGAGAAGTACGAGCACAACTATCCGCATTGCTGGCGCACCGACAAGCCTGTGCTCTACTACCCGCTCGATAGCTGGTTCGTGCGCGTCACCGCGAAGAAGGACCGCTTGATCGCGCTGAACAAGACGATCAACTGGAAGCCCGAGAGCACCGGCACAGGCCGCTTCGGCAACTGGCTGGAGAACCTGCAGGATTGGAACCTCTCGCGTTCGCGCTACTGGGGCATTCCGCTCCCGATTTGGCGCACCGCCGATGGCAATGAGGAGCTCTGCATCGGTTCGTTGAATCAACTGAAAGAAGAGATCGCACGCAGTGTACAGGCAGGCATCATGCCTGCCGACCCCTACACTGCGTTCGACCCCGCGGACATGAGCGACGCGAACTACGACACCGTGGATCTGCATCGCCCTTACGTGGACAACATCGTGCTCGTATCGCCAAGCGGCAAGCCCATGCACCGCGAGACCGACCTCATCGACGTGTGGTTCGACAGCGGCGCCATGCCCTACGCGCAGTGGCATTATCCCTTCGAGAACGAGACCACCTTCAAGGAGAAGTTCCCTGCAGCCTTCATCGCCGAAGGCGTGGATCAAACGCGCGGCTGGTTCTACACGCTGCACGCCATCGCCACGCTCACGCAGGATTCCGTGGCCTACAAGACTGTGGTGAGCAACGGCCTGGTGCTCGACAAGGTGGGCCAGAAGATGAGCAAGCGCTTGGGCAACGCCGTTGATCCCTTCAAGACCTTGGACCAGTACGGCGCCGATGCGGTGCGCTGGTACATGATCAGCAACGCATCGCCGTGGGAAAATCTGAAGTTCGACGCGGAGGGCATCACCGAAGTGCAGCGCAAATTTTTCCGCGCACTCTTCAATACCTACAACTTCTTCGCGCTGTATGCCAACATCGATGGCTTCGATGGCACTGGTGACGCAGCGTTGACGGAGAGCGATCGCTGGATCCTGTCTCGCCTGAACAGCGTGATCAAACTCACTGACGCGAACTTCGCCGACTACGAGCCGACCATCGCCGCGCGCGCCATCCAGGATTTTGTTGTTGAGGACCTCAGCAATTGGTACGTGCGCCTCAATCGCCGCCGTTTCTGGAAAGGCGAAATGGGCGCCGACAAGAACGCGGCGTTCCAGACGCTGCATCGTTGCCTGGAGGTCATCGCTATGCTCAGCGCGCCCATCGCGCCCTTCTTCAGTGATCGAATCTATCGCGACCTGAAAGGCACGAGCGTTCACCTGAGCGATTGGCCGAAGCACAACGAAGCGTTGATCGACACAGAATTGGAGCAACGCACGGCACTTGCGCAGAAACTCACATCGCTGGTGCTCAGCATCCGCAAGAAGGAAGGTCACCGCGTGCGCCAGCCATTGCAGAAGGTGCTCGTGCCAGTTACGGACAACACCATGCGCACGCGACTCGATGCGATCCGTGATCTCGTGTTGAGCGAAGTGAACGTGAAAGAGCTCGTGATCCTCGACGCCAGCGAGAGCAAGCTCACCAAGAAGATCAAGCCCATCTTCCCGAAGCTCGGCGCACGCATGGGCAAGTTGATGAAGAGCGTGGCCGCTGCGGTGCAGGCATTCAATCAAGCGCAGATTGCGGAGTTGGAAGCCAATGGCAGCATGAAGCTCATGGTCGAAGGACAGGAGGTGGAACTTCTCCGCGACGATGTGGAGATCACCGCCGAGAACGTGCCCGGGCTGAGCGTGGCCAGCGACGGCGCAATCACCGTGGCGCTGGACATCACGCTCTCGGAGGCGCTCATTCAAGAGGGCATTGCGCGCGAGCTGGTGAGCAAAATCCAGGGCTTGCGGAAGGAAAGTGGCTTCGAGGTCACCGACCGGGTGCAGCTGCACATCCACGCAGGCGGTCAGGCCCAAGTGGAGCAGGCTGTTCGCAGCCATGCCGCATACATCCTTTCCGAGACCTTGGCGGTAACACCTGAAGACCAAGTGCTTGTGAGCCAACTACCCGCTGAGGGCGCGGGAATCCATGAGGTGGATATCGACGAGACCTTGCGCTGTGCGCTGAGCCTAGTGCGGTCGGCCAATTGAGAGGGGTACCCGGCTATATTTGCGGATCTTTTACCAAACCCCTGTCGTCATGGCCAAGAAACCCGCGAAAAAGCCAGCGAAGCCTGTAGCCAAGAAAGCTGCGAAGCCTGCTGCGAAGAAGCCTGCTGCGAAGCCTGCCAAGGCCAGCAAGCCTGTCGCGAAACCCAAGGCCAAGGCGAAGCCGGTGAAGCCCGTTGCCAAAAAGCCCGTTGCGAAGAAGCCAACCTCAGCAAGCAAGCCAGCACCGAAGCCTGTTAAGCCGGTTGCGAAGAAGCCTATAGCTAGCAGCAAGCCAGTGGCGAAGCCCCAGGCCAAGCCTGCGGCAAAACCAGTTGCCAAGGCCCCGGCCAAACCGGTTGAGAAGGCTACTGCCAAAGCAGCCGCACCAGCAAAGCCAGCACCGACAGCGGCGAAACCAGTAACCAAGCCGGCACCCGCTGCCGCACCCAAACCTGTGAAGAAGGAATCGAAGAAGGAGGCAAAGGAGCCCAAAGCCCCGGCCGCTCCGCTGGTGACCCAAGTCTCAGCACCCATGCGCCCGGTTTCCGCGCCCGTTGTCAAGAAGCATGTGAGCACATTGGAGAGCGCCGACAAAGCGCGCTACAGCGACCCCGAGCTCGAGGAGTTCCGCGAGATCATCATGAAGAAGCTCGATGAGGCGCGCAAGGACTACGACCTGCTGAAGCAGACCCTGGCCAACACCGACAACAACGGCACGGACGACACGAGTCCCTCATTCAAGATGATCGAGGATGGCAGCGAGACCCTGAGCCGTGAAGAGACCGCCCAGCTCGCCGCACGCCAAGAGAAGTTCATCAAGCACTTGGAGGACGCCTTGCTGCGCATCCGCAACAAGACCTACGGCATCTGCCGCGTTACCGGCCGCTTGATCAGCAAGGAGCGTCTCCGCTTGGTGCCGCACGCCACGCTGAGCATCGAGGCGAAGCAGCAGATGGGCAACTAGCCCTTCGGCCCTTACTCCCCTCATTACCGTGAAGCGCGCCGCCGCCATCATACTGCTCGTGCTTTTGGCCGATCAGGCATTGAAGGTGTGGGTGAAGCTCACCTTCACCATTGGGCAACATGTTCCTGAGCACCTCGATAGCTGGTACTACCTGCACTTCATCGAGAATGAGGGCATGGCCTTCGGCATGAAGCTCGGCGGCGAGTACGGCAAGTTGGCGCTCACCCTGCTGCGCATCGTTGCGGTGATCGGCATCGGCTACGCGCTTCGTCGCATGATCGCGCAAGGCGCTGCCATGTTGCAGGTGATCAGTGTCTCGCTCGTATTCGCAGGCGCTCTGGGCAACATCATCGACAGCACGTTCTATGGATTGCTCTTCAGCGCCAGTACGCCGCACGATGTGGCGCAACTTCTGCCTGCAGAGGGCGGTTACGCTGGGCTCTTCCATGGTGCGGTGGTGGACATGTTCCATTTTCCGATCTGGCGCGGGCAGCTCCCCCTTTGGCTGCCGCGCATCGGCGGCGCCTACTTCGAGTTCTTCCAGCCCGTGTTCAACATCGCCGATGCGGCCATCACGGTGGGCATCCTGCTCTTCGTGATTGCGCACCGTCGCATGAAGCACGAGGCCACAGAAGCGGCCATTGATGCCCCGCCATCCGACCCTGCCCCGGCGGAGGACGATTCGGTTTCGCCAACGGTCAACCCTTGATGAGCCGCAGCTCGATGCGCGTGCCGTCGCTGCCCAAAAGCCTTACCGTGTAGTGGCCGGCCGCCAGATTGGCGCTCGGCACCGGCACACGCAATCCTTCAACAACGGGCCGCGACGCTGCGGCAATGCGCCCTAACGCGTCCACGATCTCCAGCTGCACTTCTCCGCTCATGCGCGCACCCACATGCATCCATGAATCGCCGGTTGCAGGGTTGGGGTAGATCAGCGAGCGCTCCCGATCAAGGAAGACCGCAACTGGCACTTTGAGCGCGAGGTTCTGTCCGCTCACGATCCACAGGTCGGGATCAATGTGTGCAGAATCGGCTTGGAAGGGCAGATGGAAGTCGAACACTTGGCCACTGCCGGTGTGGTTGAGCACGATGGTCTCTTCTACGCCCGATCCCGCGAAGCGCACGGCCACGGGCATCTCGAAGAAACCGACGCTCTGATGCGATGTGGCCTGATCGAGCCGTGCATGCACATGTCCGTTCACCTCTTGTGCCCAGGTCAGCTGGTAGGTGGGGTAGCCCTCACCGGCGTACCAGTCATCCATGAAGCCCGTGAGGTCGCGACCGCTGGCTGCTTCGAGATGCGCCGTCAATTGCGAGGTGACAGCGCTCCTGTTGCGGATCAAGGGGTCGTTCAGGTAGTTGTTGATTCCTTGGAAGAAGGCCTCATCGCCGCACACCCAGCGCAGCATGTGCAGCAACAGCGCGCCCTTGGCGTAGGTGAGCCGCACGTCGAAGAGGCGGGCCACATCGAGCGTGTCGGTCACCAGCACGCTGCCGCCGCGCTGCGAGGTGACCTGGTTCATGCGCGCCCGGATCTGCGGCAGCCAGTACTGCGGCGCCAATCGCTCGTAACAGAGCATCTGCAAGTAGGTGGCGAAACCTTCGTTGAGCCAGAGGTCCTGCCAGCTGCCGCAGGTGACCAGATTGCCGAACCATTGATGGGCGGCCTCGTGCGCCACCAGTTCGTACCAGAGCCCGCCCATGAAACTCATGGTCTGGTGCTCCATGCCACCGCCCCAGCCGAACTGCGCATGACCGTACTTCTCATCCGCGAAGGGGTATCGGCCGAAGAGCTCGGAGAAGAGCTGCATTTGCGCAACGATGTCGTTGCTTGCTCCTTGCCAAGCCGAAAGGTTCTCCGGATAGGCATAGTTGAGCACTTCCACATCGCCATCGGGTAGCGGCACATGGGTGCTGAACACACTGTAGTTGGTTACGGTGACCGCGATGAGGTAGTACGAGATGGGATGCCTGTGCCGCCAGTGATGACGCACCTGTCCGTTGCCCAAGTCCTCTTCGCCCACCAAAAGGCCGTTGCTCGCGACCCGATTTCCGGCTGGTGTGGTCACGATCATGTCGAGCGAGTCGGCCTTGTCATTCAGGTCCTGCTTGCATGGCCACCAGTCGCGCGCGCCGTAAGGCTCGCTCAGCGTCCAGATGATGGGTGCGCCCTGGTGCTCGCTCTGCACGAAGGAGCCGAAGCCATTGCTCGGCGGCTCCCCGCCATAAGTGATGGCCATTTCTGCGGCCTCTCCTTCCGCGAGCGGCTCGAACAGCAGCAGCATGAGTTCGTCATCGGCATGCATGAAATCAACGGCAGCTCCATTCACCAGTGCAGAGCTGACGATGAGCGCGCTGCTGAGGTCGAGCGTGATGGCGTCCAGTTCGCGGAGCGCTTGGATGCGATGCGTTACCGTGCCCGAGATGGCGCGCACTGCGGGATCCAGTACCAGATCGAGCCGATGATAATTGACATCATATCCGCGTGAAGGCGTGCCTCGGATGTCGCGATGCACGAGGCCCGCGTGGCAGCATGCCTCATCAGCGGCGATGCGCTCGATGGCATGCGGGTCGTAGCATACCTGCGCCGAGAGCGGCAAT
This sequence comes from Flavobacteriales bacterium, assembly GCA_049290175.1. Classification (GTDB taxonomy): domain Bacteria; phylum Bacteroidota; class Bacteroidia; order Flavobacteriales_F; family PHOS-HE28; genus PHOS-HE28. Next base: position 25,317 of record JBATND010000354.1, read on the forward strand.
AGCGACCCGAAAGCAAGGACGAATGCCAGCGCGCGCATAGCGCCAAGGTAAGGACGGGACGAGTCCTTATTGGATCGCGCTCACCACCGCGCGCACGGCCTCACTGCGGCCCATGGTGTAGTAGTGCAGGCATGGCACATTGCGGTCGCGTAGCTCCTTCGATTGCGCGATGCACCATTCGATGCCGAGGCGCTTCACCTCTAGATCGCTGCGGCACTTCACCAAATCGTTGGCGAATGCATCGGGCAGGTCCACCCGGAAGGTCTTCGGCAGGAAGGCGATGTGCTTGAGGGTGGTGAGCGGCTTCAGCCCTGGGATGATCGGAACCATGATCCCCGCTTCGCGGCAGAGGTCAACGAAGCTGAAGTACTTGGTGTTGTCGAAGAACATCTGCGTGACCAGATACTCAGCCCCTGCATCAACCTTTTGCTTCAGGTAGGCGATGTCCACATTGAGATTGAGCGCTTCGGGATGCTTCTCGGGGTAGCATGCCGCGCCGATGCACAGATCGGTGGGGGCCGCTTCCTGCTCCTCTTCGTGCAGGTACTTGCCGCGGTTGAGCCCGTTGATCTGACGGATCAGGTCAACGGCATGCGCATGGCCATCGCGCTCGGGAGTGAAGTGCGCTTCGTTCTTGATGGCATCACCGCGAAGGGCCAGCACGTTGTCGATTCCAAGGAAGTTGAGCTCGATGAGCGCATCCTCCGTCTCCTCTTGGCTGAAGCCGCCGCAGATCAGGTGCGGTACGGTGTCGATGCCGTACTTGGCTTTGAGCATGGCGCAGATGCCAACCGTGCCCGGGCGCTTGCGAAGCCGGACACGCTGGGTGAGTCCGTTGCCCTTTTCCTTGTAAACGACCTCTTCGCGGTGGTAGGTGACATTGATGAAGCTGGGGCTGAACTCGATCAAGGGGTCGATGCCCTCGTAGATGGACCGGATGTCCCTGCCCTTGAGCGGGGGCAGAATCTCGAAGCTGAACAGCGTGCGGTCGGCCTTGCGCAAATGGTCGATGACCTTCATCCGAGGGGCGTTTTCAAAGGGCGGCTAAAGTAGCGAGGCCCTTCCGGTGCGGAAGGGCCTCGCAAAAGGAAGCGCGGCGCGATCAGCGCAGCACGGTCACATGGCC
>JBATND010000355.1:0-9689 GCA_049290175.1 Flavobacteriales bacterium
GTTTTAGGGTGGTAGACCGGGCTTGAACCGGCGACCTCCGGAACCACAATCCGGCGCTCTAACCAACTGAGCTACAACCACCACGTTTTGCGCCTTGGGGCGCTACCGCCGTTTCCGACAGGCCGCAAATATAGCCGGGGCATCCGGTCGCGTTATCGCCGCCACGTACTTTGCCGCAAGCCATGCATGTGCTCCTGCTGCCCAAGTGGTACCCCGGCCGCAACGACCCCCAACTGGGCGACTTCATCCGCAAGCAAGCCTTGGCTGCTGGTGCCCACGTGCGCATGAGCGTGCTGCACATCGAAGCAGTTCGCGGTTTGGAGGTCGCGGAGGAGCAAGTCCTCAATGAGGCAGACGGCGCTTGGGAGCTCGCGGTGCGCTTCCGTCCCAGCACGCATGCGATCGGGCTGCTGCGCAAAGCCATCAATCTCAGGCGCTACTGGCAGGCGGCCATGCGCGGCTGGGCGAAGGTGCTTTCCGATCGCGGGAAGCCCGACCTGCTGCACGCCTACATCCTTGTGCGCCCCGCATTGCTCGCATGGCGATTGTCGCACAAGCATAGGATCCCCTACATGGTAAGCGAGCAGAGCAGCGAATACCTCGACGGCACCTATGCTGGCAAGAGTCGCCTTTTCCATGGCCTCAGCCGCTACCTCTTCCGCCGTGCCTCGGCCGTTACCGCCGTTTCCGCGCATCTGGGTGCAGCGTTGCGCGCACAGGGCTTATGCTCGGACTACACCGTGGTGCCCAACGTCATACCGGGCCTCGATCGTCCGTTGCCTGCCGCCGGAGCACTGGGACATTTCCTCGCGGTTGCTGACCTCGTTGATCGAACCAAGAACATCAGCGGCGTGCTGCGCGCGTTGGCCCAAGCACGGAAACAGGACGATCGCCTTCACCTCTCCATCATAGGCGATGGAGCGGACCGCGAATCGCTGCAACGACTCGCGCAAGACCTTGGCCTCTTGGATCGCGTGCGATTCCTCGGCAGGCTGCCAAACGCCAGCGTGCTGGATCACATGGCCAATGCCTTCGCCGTTATCGTGAACAGCAATGTGGAGACCTTCAGCGTGGTCACTGGCGAAGCGCTGGCGCAGGGCAAGCCCGTGATCGCAACGCGCTGCGGCGGGCCACAGGCCTTCATCACCGAAACGAACGGCATCCTGATCGACCCGCGTGATGATGTCGCGCTGGCCAGCGCCATACTTGCGTTGATGGACTCCGGCCGATCTTTCGATCCGCAAAGCATCCGGGACTCCGTCAGCGAACGATTCAGCCCCCATGCCGTGGGGAGCGCATTCCACAACGTGTATCAACAAGCCGCTACGAGCCATGCCCATTGAAATCAAGATCTTCTGCGTTGCCGGCCCGGCGCTTCGTGCATGGGAGGCCGATTGCATACGGCGCTTGCGGGCGGTGCGCGGCGTAACACTGCTGGGCTGGTCGTCCACGCGTGACACGGTTACAACCGGTTTCCGCGAGAGCTGGACGCATGGGCGCTATCGCCGTTTCGAGCATGAGGCGGAATCAGCCGAACCACTTGCGCCGCTTCGCCATGGACTGCGTGATTCAGGACTGCGAGAAACAGATGCGATCCCTGCTGAAGCGGATGTCCTCTTGCTGCTCGGTGGCGCAGCGCCGCCACGCGAAGGACCTTGGACGGCTGCGGGGCGGTGCTGGGCATTCCGCTCTGGCGATGGGGCACCAACGCACGCCGCGATCCCAGGGCTCCGCGAGACCGTGCTGCAGAAAGGGCACGCTTCCCTCAACCTGGTCGATGCCTCCAATGGCGCCGTGCTGCGTGGCTGCTTCGTGCCAACCGACACGGATCCGATGACCACCGCCAAGCGCATTGCCGACCTCGCTGCGCGCTGGCCAGCAGATGCCGCTCGCACGTGGAACTGCACCGGTGCGCAACCCATAGCCATCGCGGCAAAGCCAACACGCGCCATCCCCTTGCCCGGCGCCTTCGATATGCTGCGCTACCATTGGCGCAGGCTCACCGGCAGTCCGCCTCCGAACGTGAGCACTCCGGCAGGCGCATGGAACATCGGCGTGCTGCACCAGCCCATCCATGTGCTGCTCGATCCGGACGGCAACCGGAACGTGCGCTGGCTGCCGAATCCATCAAAAGGAAAGGCGCGATCAGAACCCTTCGGCTTTACCGATGCCGAAGGAGAATTGAACGCGGTGTACCGCAAATGCCGGGAGGACGGTCGCGGCAGCGTGATCTCGCGGTTGCGGCCCAAGCCGGACAACATCCTGAAGCGCTCGCGCACCATGCACGACTCCTTCAGCGACTCCGGCTATCCCTTCACGTTGATGATCGAGGGCAAGCCGCATTCGCTGCTCTGCGACCCGAAACGCAATGAGGTGCAGCTCTTACCCGTGAATGCCGCCAACGATGGTTACGGCGAAGGCGTGGTGCTGCTCGGCATCCTCTTGCATGCGCCCACGCTCTTCGAGCACGGCGGGCATTGGTGGCTCATGGGCACGCGCGATCCCATGCCCGATGCGCTCCTGCACGCTTATCACGCTCCATCGCCCACTGGACCTTTCACGGAGCATGCGTTCTCACCGTTGAAATGCGATGCGCGGAATTCACGACCGGCCGGCACGCCCTTCATGCACCAAGGCCAACTCTATCGCCCTGCACTGGACGCTTCGGATCCTTCGCGCTTAGCCGTGTGGCTGAACCGCGTTACCCTTCTCGACCCCGATTGCTTCGCTGAAGTGCCCGCACAGCGGATCGAGGGCTTCCCGGCTACGGCTTATGGCATGGCGGTGCGCACCCTTTCCGCCATCGGCGACCTCACCTTGGTTGACGGCCTGCGCAGCCCCGTGCTCTCTGGCAACCGGGCCAATGCCAAGAGCGGCCGTCGCAAGCATCGCGGCCCCATCGACGACGACGACGAATGAGACGCGCAGCCCTCGGCACCATTGCCACGCGCGTTGCGATCGCGGCGGCGCAACTGCTCGTGGCAGCCCTGGCCGCGCACCTGCTCGGCCTTGCCGAAGTAGGCCGCATGAGCCTGCTGGTGCTGGCCATCACCTTCGTGATGCTGGCCGTGAACATCGTGAGCGGCGGCGCGCTCGTGTACCTGGAGCCGCGCCATGGCACGCGCACCCTCAGGCGCATCGCGTATGGTTGGGCCTTGCTCGTGAGTGCGGCGGCGGCCCTGGTACTGGAGCCTATCGGCCTAGCACCGGAAGGCTTGGGCGTGCATGCCGCCGCGTTGGCCCTGCTCGAGGCCATCGGCAGCATACACCTTACGTTGCTGCTCGGACGCGAGCGCTTCGGCCACCACAACGCCTTGGTGCTCGGCCGTGGCCTTGTGCTGCTGGGCACTTTCATCGCACTGCTTCGCATCGATGGCCCTGCATTCGAGGATTACCTCTTGGCGCTCTACGCCGCGCAGGGCTTCACGGCATTGGTGAGCGCGTTGCTGCTCGCGCGCTTGCCCGGTGCGCATTCCGATGCGACAACCGCATTCCTGGCGATGCTGCGCTATGGCTTCCCGGCCCAGTTGGCCAATGGGCTGCAATTGCTCAACTACCGCCTCTCCTACTACCTGGTGCAGCGCTTCCAAGGAGCATCGGCCCTGGGTCTCTGGGCCATCACCACGCAATTGGCCGAGAGCGCTTGGCTGGCGCCGAAGAGCCTGGGCACCGTGCTCTACGCGCGCGTGAGCAATTCCGATGAAGCGGAGCGGCAGCGCCAACTCACGCTCACGGTACTCAAGGCATCGGTGTTCATTGCGGCAACGGCAACGCTCCTTTTGGCGCTGCTGCCCGAAACGGTGTTCATGTGGGTCTTCGGCCCCGAAGCCATCGGCATCAGGCAGCTTGTGCTCCTGCTCGCGCCCGGCTTGGTGGCCATGGCGGCATCACAAGCGCTCAGCCACTACCTCAGCGGTGTGGGCAAGGTGCAGCACAACACCATCGCTTCGGGCCTTGCACTCATCGTCACGCTGGCTGCGGGCTTCACGCTCATCCCGGCGCACGGCGCCAACGGTGCAGCCCTCACGGCATCTGCTGCCTACTCCACCGCATTGCTGTATCAAGCCATCGTCTTCAATCGGCTCACGGAATCACGATTGGTGCATTACCTCCCCGATACGCACGACCTGGATCGCCTGCTTGCTCTGATGCGTAGGTTGAAGCGCGGGTAATCCTCAGTCCAACGTGGTCGCATCCGCGATGCCGGGTGGGCGGGCGGTGCAGAATCCTTCGCCGTAAGTGACCATGAGCAAGCGCCCCATCTCGCGCGCCCTTCCTTCGAGGAAAGGGAGAAAGTCGGGCCGAGCGATCGGGCTCACAGGTTCATGGCTCGCCGGGTCGTGGAACTGGGAAGCGAAGCACGTGAGCGCTTCCAACTTCTTCTCCCAATACGGGGTGATGTCGAAGACGAGATCAGGATCGATCCATCGGTCCTGCACGGCATGAAGCACGGTTGTTGGCCGCCACGCCTCTTGCGCAACTCCGTCGTGATGGGTCTCGATGCGCCGCAAGCCGCTGAGGAAACAGGCTTCAGCAACAAGCGCTGCGGCGCGGCCATGGTCAGGATGCCGATCGCGCAGGGCATTGGTGAGCACCACGCGCGGCTTATGCCTGCGGATCGCAGCGACCACTTGCAATAGGTTATCCCGATCCGCGCGGAAGAAGCCATCGGCCATGCCGAGCTGATAGCGGAAAGATGCACCAAGAACCTGACGCGCGGCCTCTGCTTCCTTCGCCCGGAGCTCGGGCGTGCCGCGCGTGCCCAGTTCACCGGCCGTGAGCTCGATCAAACCCACCCGATGACCCAATGCCACATGATGCAGGATGGTACCGGCCATCGAGATCTCCGCATCGTCGGGATGCGCCGTGATGCACAGGATGGCTGCTTGATCGCTCATCGTCCTTCGATCCAATTCAGCACGCGCTCGTCCAACGGCGACACTCCGCTCTCCAACGACATGGCCAAATGCCCATCGCCATCGATCAGGAACTTGTGGAAGTTCCATTTCACCGTGGCGTCCATGGAACCGTTCAGTTCCTTCTTCGTGAGCCACTGATAAACCGCGTGCTGGCTTGCGCCCTTCACGTCCACCTTGCTCATCAAGGGGAAGGTGACGCCGTAGTTCTTCTGGCAGAAGGCCTCCACTTGCTCCTCTGCGCCGGGTTCTTGGCCGCCGAACTGGTTGCAGGGGAAGCCGATGATCACCAATCCCTTCTCGCCGAACTGCTCATGCAACTCCTGCAGCTGCTTGTATTGCGGGGTGTAGCCGCATTCACTGGCGGTGTTCACCACCAGCACCTTCTTCCCCTTCAGCTGGCTGAATGCGAAGGGCTTCCCTTGGATGTCCGTGGCCGCGAGCTCGTGGAATCGTTCACCGGAATTGGGCATGTTGCTGGATTGAGGTGCGGTCTTCACGCCGCGGAAACAGCCGAGCAGGCTGAGGAAGGAGATCAGGAGCATGGTGTTCATGGTTCGCATAGGGTGCTGAACAGGCCTGGGCGGTAAAGGTTCGTCATGATCTGCGAATGCCCACAGGTGCGACGTTACCTTTTCACCGCTTTCCCGTAGGAAACCACCCTCATGCCACGCCACCTCCTCCCCCCCATCGCGTTTCTCCTGGCCATCAGCTTGCACGCGCAGACCCATGTGCGCATCGTTTCGCCGGCAGCACTGGTAACGCGTCCCGACCTGGCGCTGGATCCCGCCGCCCAAGCGGGCCTGAAGGCCGCAGGCATCTCTGCGGAAGGGGTCGCCGACTTGCTGCGCTTGAGCGACCCGCGCGCTTGGCCCGCAGGGCTCAGATCCGACAGCGCCCGCAGCGCGAATGCTGCGGCACTGCGCAACTACAACGCCTACCTCGTATGCGAATACGCCGATGACGAAGGCGCCATGACCATCATCTCGCTGCCCTCGTCATTCAACTTCCACATGCCCGATGACCTGCGCGCCAAAGAGGACTTCTACTTGGTGCTGCGCGCAGGCGGCATCGAAGCCGTTGATGCAACCGCCCTTCGCGAACCGCCCAGCAAGGGGCCATCGTGGCAGCGCTTGCGCCCCGCGCGCATCCTGCGGCCCGACGGGGTGTTCGCGACCTACGACCTGGGCGACGATGCCGATGCGCTCGCCGCGCTCGACAAGCAGGGCCTGAGCAAAGCCGAGATCGAAGCGGTGGTTTTCCGCAGCCACGAGCGCAATTGGCCCGAGGGCATCGAGAGCTTCGAGAAGCGCTACCCCAAGCTCAAGCTCTTCCGCAAGTACAAGGCATTCCGGCTGGCGCGCTGGGGCGATAAAGTGCTCGTGGTGATCCCGGCTGAGGCGAACAAGAAATCGCCCGAGAGCATCCGCCCGCGCATCGATGTGTACATGGTGTTCTACCACGAGGCGGTGAAGGTGAAGGAGAAGAAGTGAGCCGCCCTCCCGGATACGTGCGCCACGGACCCTCACGCGTTGCCGCCGCTACCTTGCGCCGCCATGGCCAAGGAGTTCCTGCATCTGCTGAAGCTCGAAGCCGCGCTTGACCTGCGGCAACGCGCGGCCTGGGGCGGCATGCTGCTCTACGTGGTGAGCGCGGTGTACGTGAGTCATTTGGCCATGAAGGATGCGCTCACCAGCACGGCGTGGAACGCGCTCTTCTGGATCATCTTGCTCTTCGCGGCCTTCAATGCCCTTTCGCGCTCCTTCCAACGCGAGGACCAAGGACGCCAGCTCTACCTGTACACCTTGGTGCATCCGCGCAATGTTGTGCTGGCGCGCGCCGCCTACAACGCCATCACCATGGCGGTGCTTAGCGCGCTGAGCCTGCTCTTCTACGCGCTGTTCCTCGGGAGCGAGCCGCTCTCGCACGCCAACCTCTTGCAATTCGTGATGGCAGTGGTGCTGGGCGGTGTTGGATTCGCGGCGGTGCTCACCTTGATCTCGGCCATCGCCGCGCGCGCCGGAAACGGCATCGGCCTCATGGCCATCCTCGGCTTCCCGGTGATCCTGCCCATGCTGCTGGCTGTGATCCGCAGCGGCCAGCTCGCACTGCAAGGCGCGCCGTGGGCCGAAACGGGCCTGCTCTTCGGCGCGATCGGAGCGCTCGATGTGGTCACCGTGGCCTTGGCCTGGATGCTGTTCCCCTATCTGTGGAGGGATTGACTGCGCGCGCAAGGGGCCTCACACTTTCTCCGCGAAGGCAGGCTCCATGCGTTCAATGGCACCACGCGCAATGCCTTGCTCTGCCGCACGTATCCGCCAGTGCTTTGAAATGGTCTTCGGCTTCAGGCTTAATTCGACCTTCTCGAACAGGCTCACCCAGCGCTCACCATCGATCAGCCATGGGCGGGACGCCGTCCTTTGGCTTCCTGCGTATTTCTTGGGTGAAGCGGCCGGGGGGAAGTGACAACCTGCGCTTCAAGAAGATGCTGACTTGGCGCGTGAGTAGCTGGCGACCTGCCGAGGCGCCCTCTATCTTTACAGCATGACGCCCGCGAAGCGCTCCCGGAAGCCTGCCGTCTCCAAGGAGGAGCGGTTGCGTGCGCTCATCGCGTCCTTCAGCATCGAGGGCATCAAGCTGAGCATGGAGGAGGCCATGGCATTGCTGAAGAAAGTCGAGATCAGTCCGGGAACACGGAACGGATGATGTCCTCCATGGGCTGCCTGTTGTCAATGGCGGCCTGTTGCACGGCCTGTACGTAGTCATCGAAGCGCACACGACCGATGCGCTCCCAGTGCAGTTTGCCATGACCCTGTTTCTGGGCCATCATGTCCGCCAGCAGGCGAGCGGTGCGGCCGTTCCCTTCCCGGAACGGGTGGATGAACAGCAACTCACCATGCACAAGCGCAACATCGCGGATCAGCGCCTCGCGATCTTCGTAGAGGTCCGGTAGCGGCTTCAGCATGGAGCGCTCGAAGTCCTGCATGGTGGCATCCAGGAACTTGGCCGATGGGAAGTTGAAACCGCCTTTGGACAGGTTCACCTCCCGCCACTTGCCCGCGAACGCATACGGGTGACCCAGCGCAAGCCGGTGCATGCGTTGGAGGTAGGCCAGGTCGAAGACGGTGCCGTCCTCCAACTCATCGTAGAGGGTGATCTCCGCACGCAGGAAACCCTCGGCCTCCGCCAGCTCCACCGCGCGTTGATCGGTGAGACCGGGCAGGTTCGGCAGCACCTCGCCTTGGTCGTCGGGCAGGTCGTACTTCATTGATGACAAAGTAAGGCGTGCCGTTCTGCTCTGAACGGTTGGTGGCAGACCAGCGCTCCGACTAACTCTCAAAGCTCCTGTAGAATTCAGGCACCTGCTCGCACTTGGTATTCGTCTTCATGCCGTGCACGTTCTTCTCGAACAACGCAAAACACCTTCAAGGTCGATCAGATCGATGGAAGGCACACCATCATTCGGCCTGCTTCTCTACGATCACATGAACATGCCCAACGACGCAACCACGATGCGGCGTTGATCCATGTTCCAACTTTGCGCAATGACCCGTTCGCTCCGCCATCTGCTCTGGGCTGTGTTAGCCATGCTCGCATCCACGGCCATTGCACAACAGAGTGCGCGCAAACAGATCCTCGTGCTCGGCACCTTTCATTTCGCGTCGAACCAGGACGCGATCAAGAGCAGTGAGATCGACATCCTGGGTGCCCAGCGGCAGGCGGAGATCCAGGAGTTGAACGACAAGCTGGCCGCCTTCGCGCCGGACCGGATCATGGTGGAGTGGAAAGTGGTCGAGGACCAACCGTTCGTGGACAGCACCTATGCCGAGTACCTGGCGGATCGCTTCACGCTCCGGAAGAACGAGGTGTACCAGGTGGCCTACCGCCAGGCACGCCGCTCCCATACCGGTCCGCCGCAATGCATCGACGCCGATGGGTTCTTCCTGTTCGACACACTGAATTACGCAGCCGCGAAGTGCGGAATGACCGCATGGTTCGAGGCGTACATGGATAGTGTTGTTCAACTGGTCATGGAGGAGGACTCGCTGCGCGCGCACAAGAGCATCACCGAGGCTTTAAGGCGCCTGAACTCCGCTGAAGGGACCCGAACGGCGTTGGCGGTGAACAGTGTGTTCGCTGCCGCGCGCCTTGGCCCGCTCGGCGACGATGCCGGTGCGGAGTTCCTCGGCCAATGGTACCTGCGCAACATCCGCATGTACGCGAACATCTGCCGCTCCACGCGGGATGCCGACCAGCGCGTCCTCGTGATCGTGGGCAATGGCCACCGCCCGATCATCGAACAAATGCTGCGTGCCGACCCGGACTGGGAGGTGATCGAAGCGGAGCGCTACCTCCGTTGAGAGAGTGTCTCGATCACCACGGCTTTCGGCAGGTGATGGACCCCCGGTAAGTCCAGACCTGATCCCTGTTCGGGGATCGGGACGGCCAGTGGCAGGCCCATTAGCCGGCAGCACTCCGTTCAACGCTCAAAACTCCTGAAGAACTCCGGCACCAGCTCGTACACGGTCTTCGGCTTCAGGCCCAGCTCGTATTTCTCGAAGAGGCTAACTAATCTCTCGCCATCGATCAGCCATGGGCGGGACGCCATCCTTTGGCTTCTTTCTGCGCTTCCTGGGTGAAGCGGTCGGTGGTGAGGATTAGAAGCCATCTCAAAATAATCCTTCGGGCTACGCCGGGGACTTTCACGGCCATCCATCGTTGCTCAACCCTTACAGAGCGTCCAGCTATGCGCGGGTTTCGCGCCTCGGCTGG
>JBATND010000356.1:0-2328 GCA_049290175.1 Flavobacteriales bacterium
CGCATGGAGTGTGTGTTTGTTTCTGGTTTTGCGCCGGAATGTTCTTTAACAAGGTAAATCAAGCTGAGTCTATGGATTTGAGCTTGGCACTGGCGGCGCCTTTGGGTGCTGTGGGTGGCAAGGGAAATCCGTAGATAAGAAGTTCTGGCTGCGCCTGATTGATTGGGCGTGGCCAAACGAGTTGTAATAAATACTGTGACTTAAGCGTCACAACATCCGGCGGGCAGGCACTTTGATCGGTGCCTGTCTATGAAGTACCCGGCCTGTGTGAAGGGGGTCGGGGAAAAGTCTTTGCCCAGATAACTTTGGTTATATGGTCAAGCGACTAAGCGCATACGGTGGATGCCTTGGCAGTCAGAGGCGATGAAGGACGTAGTAGCCTGCGAAAAGCTTCGGGGAGTCGGCAAACAGACTTTGATCCGGAGATGTCCGAATGGGGAAACCCACCTGGTGTAAGCCAGGTACCTTGCACTGAATACATAGGTGTAAGGAGCGAACGAGGGGAACTGAAACATCTAAGTACCCTCAGGAAAAGAAATCAATTGAGATTCCCCCAGTAGCGGCGAGCGACCGGGGAGTAGCCTGCAAGTGATAGTCATTGGGTTAGTGGAACGGTCTGGAAAGTCCGGCGATAGAGGGTGATAGCCCCGTACACGAAAACCTGGTGGTGGTACTGAGCTTGCGACAAGTAGGTCGGGACACGTGTTATCCTGATTGAAGATGGGGGGACCATCCTCCAAGGCTAAATACTCCTGACTGACCGATAGTGAACCAGTACCGTGAGGGAAAGGCGAAAAGAACCCCGGAGAGGGGAGTGAAATAGAACCTGAAACCGTATACGTACAAGCAGTGGGAGCAGACTTGTTCTGTGACTGCGTACCTTTTGTATAATGGGTCAGCGACTTATTGTCTGTAGCAAGCTTAACCGTTTAGGGGAGGCGTAGGGAAACCGAGTCTTAACAGGGCGACATAGTTGCAGGCAATAGACCCGAAACCGAGCGATCTAGCCATGGGCAGGTTGAAGGTTGAGTAACATCAACTGGAGGACCGAACTCACGTCTGTTGAAAAAGACGGAGATGACCTGTGGCTCGGAGTGAAAGGCTAATCAAGCTCGGAGATAGCTGGTTCTCCTCGAAATCTATTTAGGTAGAGCCTCGCGTCTTACCCTGGGGGGTAGAGCACTGTTTGGGCTAGGGGGTCATCCCGACTTACCAACCCCATGCAAACTCCGAATACCCAGGAGTACAATCGCGGGAGACACACGGCGGGTGCTAACGTCCGTCGTGAAAAGGGAAACAACCCAGACCGCCAGCTAAGGTCCCTAATACCAGTTAAGTGGGAAACGATGTGGGAAGGCTTAGACAGCTAGGAGGTTGGCTTAGAAGCAGCCATCCTTTAAAGAAAGCGTAATAGCTCACTAGTCGAGTCGGCCTGCGCGGAAGATATAACGGGGCTAAATTGGTAACCGAAGCTGCGGATGCGTGCTTGCACGCATGGTAGAGGAGCGTTCTGTAAGCCGTTGAAGGTGAACCGGGAGGTTTGCTGGAGGTATCAGAAGTGCGAATGCTGACATGAGTAACGATAAGGGGGGTGAAAAACCTCCCCGCCGGAAGATCAAGGTTTCCTGTCCAACGCTAATCGGGACAGGGTGAGTCGGCCCCTAAGGCGAGGCAGAAATGCGTAGTCGATGGGAAGCGGGTTAATATTCCTGCACTTCTTATTATTGCGATGGAGGGACGGAGTAGGCTAGGCCATCAGGGCGTTGGTTGTCCCTGTTTAAGGTAGTAGGCCAGTATCTTAGGTAAATCCGGGATACTCCCTTTGGTGGGAAGGCTGAGAGCTGATGACGAGTGTTATCGCAAGGTAACGCGAAGTGGTTGATGCCATGCTTCCAAGAAAAGCTTCTAAGCTTCAGATAGTAAGGAACCGTACTGTAAACCGACACAGGTGATCAGGTAGAGAATACCAAGGCGCTTGAGAGAACTCGGGTGAAGGAACTAGGCAAAATGGTACCGTAACTTCGGGAGAAGGTACGCCGGCTCTGGTGATGGGACTTGCTCCCTGAGCTGAGGCTGGTCGAAGTAACCAGGCCGCTGCGACTGTTTATTAAAAACATAGCACTGTGCAAACACGTAAGTGGACGTATACGGTGTGACGCCTGCCCGGTGCCGGAAGGTTAATTGATGGGGTTATCTTCGGAGAAGCTCTTGATCGAAGCCCCGGTAAACGGCGGCCGTAACTATAACGGTCCTAAGGTAGCGAAATTCCTTGTCGGGTAAGTTCCGACCTGCACGAATGGCGTAACGATGGCGGCGCTGTCTCCACCC
>JBATND010000357.1:0-26441 GCA_049290175.1 Flavobacteriales bacterium
AATTACGGCTTAGGCGTGACTGACAACTATCCGTGGATCCATGGCTCCTGCTCCATCGACCAGCGGATGCAGAACCTCGGATTCACTAGCGACCGGTATGTTTTCCTCGAGCACCCTGGGAATGAACATGCCGTACACGACCCAGTAACAGTGACCATGGCGAGCCTTGCATGGATGCGCGAATTGATGTGCGCTGCAACTACTGCCATCGGCGATGTTGATCAACGACCGGCGTTCACGATGCATCCGAATCCAGCCTCGATGCAGTTCGTGATCCGACATGCGGGACAGGGTCCTGCTACGCTTTCACTTTTGGACGCCACCGGTCGCACGGTGCGCACCCATCCTATTCTCACAACTGAAACGACCATTGGGCTGCATGGCCTTGCCAAAGGCGCATACATGGTCCGGCTGGAAACGGACCAAGGCATTGCCGCCCAGCGGTTGATGGTGGAGTGAGGTCAACGACGCTTGACCAGCAGCGCCAGACCGATGAAAGTGATGGCGCCGTTCACGAGCAGCAGCTCGAAGCCGAATTTGTAACCGGCGAAGAGCTCCGCGCTGAAGCGGTCGAGCACGAAGGTGATCAGTGGTGAGAGCACCGCAACCACGGGCACCCACGCATCGCGCACGCTCACTTTCGTGATCATGCCGAAGGCGAAGAGCCCGAGCAATGGGCCATAGGTGTAGCCCGCTACCTTGAAGACCGTCTTGATCACGCTATCGTCATTCAGCAGCCAGAAGCCCAGGATCAGTAAAGCCATCACCGCGCTGATGATGATGTGAACGCGCTTGCGCAGCGGCTCGCGCTCCCCTTCAGGCCGTTGCTCGACGCTGAGCACATCCACGCAAACGCTAGTGGTGAGCGCGGTGAGTGCGCTATCGGCACTGCTGTATGCCGCCGCGATCAAGCCCAGCACGAAGAGCAAGGCCGCGATTATCGGAAGCCCGCCTTGCGTGGCCAGCATGGGGTAGATCTGATCGGCTTTCTGCGGAAGGGTGATTCCGAATCGCTCGGCATACAAGAAGAGCAGCGCGCCGAGCGTGAGGAAGATCATGTTGACGCCCACCAGCACGATGCTGAAGGAGACCATGTTCTTCTGTGCATCGCCGATGCTGCGGCAGCTGAGGTTCTTCTGCATCATGTCCTGGTCGAGGCCGGTCATGGCGATGGCGATGAACATGCCGCCAAGGAATTGCTTCCAGAAGAAGGTGTCAGGCTTGGGGTCGTCGAAGAAGACGGTGCGGCTGAGCGGACTGGCCTTCACTTGTGCGATGCTCTCGCCGATACTCCAGCCCATCTTCTCCCCGATGAGCCACACCGTAACGCCCACCGCGAGCAGCATGAAGAGCGTCTGCAAGGTGTCGGTCCAGATGATGGTGCGCATGCCGCCCTTGTGCGTGTACAGCCAGATGAGCGCGATGGTGAGCACAACGGTGAGCACGAAAGGCACATGGAGCGCATCGAAGATGAGGTATTGCAGCACTATCGCGACGAGGTAGAGGCGCGCGGCTGAACCAAGGCTCCGACTCAGCAAGAAGAACCATGCTCCGGTGAGGTAGCTGCTGCGCCCGAAGCGCTGGCCCAAGTAGCCGTAAATGCTAGTGAGTCCGAGCCGGTAGTAGAGCGGCATCAGCACGAAGGCGATCACGGCGTAGCCGGGCAGATAGCCGAGCACCATCTGCAGGTAGCTCCATTGGTCCTTGCCAACCAGTCCAGGCACACTGATGAAGGTGACACCGCTGAGCGAAGCGCCGATCATGCCGAAGGCCACGATGTACCACGGGCTCTTGCGCTCACCGAGGAAGAAGGCGCTGTTGCCCGCACCGCGCGAGGTGATCACCGAGATGGCGTAGAGCAGGCCGAAGTAGCCGGCGATGACGAGCAGGACGACCCAGGCGCGCATTGCGCGAAGGAATGCGCCAGACCCGGACCGTTCCGAATGGCTTGTGAGAAGTTGTGCGCGTTGATGTGTGAGGCGCTGTAATCATCTGATGGATCGAAGACATGAGCCGAGCGCTACATTGAGGCCCCTTCCAAGCGCTGATGATCACCCGCGACCATCTCGAACTCTCCACCTCCTTGCGCTACTCCTGGCGCAACATGGTGTTCAGCGCAACCTGCGCCAGCGCGGCCTTCGCACTCGTGCATTCGCCCATAGCGCCTTGGCTGGAGGTGCCCATCACCGTGGTGGCCATCCTGGGCACTGCGCTGGCCATCATCCTCGGCTTCAAGAACTCCTCGGCTTACGACCGCTGGTGGGAGGCGCGGAAGATCTGGGGCGGGGTGGTGAATGATAGCCGCACCCTCACCCGCCAAGTGCTGAGCATGGCGCTGACCGCGACCGTGCCCGCCTCATCACGCGAAGCCTTACGCGGCATGGTGCGAACGCATTTGGCGTGGATCAATGCGCTGCGCCTTCAATTGCGCCGCATCGGCGATGAGGAGCGCTGGAAGAACGAAGTCTCGGTTCATCTGGCCCCTGAGCAATATGCCGCCTTGCGCGCCAAGACCAACAAGGTCACGCACCTCGGCCTCCAGCAAGGTGCCGTGCTCAAAGGCTTGCACGATGATGGCGCCATCGACAGCATCCTCTATGCCCAGATGGACAACACCCTCGCCCGATTGACCGATCTGCAAGGCATGGCCGAACGCATCCGAAGCACGCCATTACCACGACCATACGACTACTACACCAAGGCTTTCCTCAACGTCTTCATCCTCTTCTTCCCCTTCGGTGTGGTGCGCACCTTCGAGGACTACAACCACGCATGGCTCGTGATCCCGGTAACGGTCATCATCGGCTGGATCTTCTATCAGTTGTACATCTTCGGCAAGGTGATGAGCAATCCCTTCGAGAATTGGCAGACCGACGTGGCCCTGGATGCGATCTGCACCACCATCGCCATCGACCTGAAAGAGGCGCTCGGCGATACGGATGTGCCCAAGCCGCTTGAGCCGGTGGATGGCGTGCTGATGTGATCTTGGGCACTGCCGTCAGGAACTGAATCCTAGTCAAAGACGTGCTTCACACGCGATCGTTGAATACGCGAGCCTGGCCCCCGAGCGTTCAACAGCAGTGACCTTTTCCTTCGGTGCCGTGAAGAAGCTCGTGGACCGCATCCCTGCCCGCCTGCGCAACCGCTACGGCGTGGTGGCCGCGCTGATGCTCGCGTGGGTTACCCTGTTCGCCGACAACGACCTCTGGACCTTGTGGAAGAACCACCGTGCGCTGAGCGAGATGCGCAACCAGCGCGAATGGTACACAAGAGAGATTGCCCGCACCAAGGAGCAGCTCGCCGAGATTGCCAGCGATAAGGAGCTGCTCGAGAAATTCGCCCGTGAGCGCTATCTCATGAAGCGCGACAACGAGGACATTTTCGTGCTGGTCGCGGAGAAGTGAGCATAGCCATCACTGTTTCGCGCAGCAGCGTTCTGGCATCATAGCGCAGAGGTCCTCGATCATCCGCTGGGTGCGCATGGCACGGCCACGGCCCCGCAAGTGGTACCAGCTATCGTAGAAGAGCGAATCGGCGAAGGCATAGCGTTCAGGCGTCCCGAGCACCGCAAGCCCATGCGCCATCAGTTCCTCTTTGAGCCGCTGATTCACCGCTGGGTTGAAGATGGTATCGGCCATGGAAGCGAAACCGAAGACCACTTCTGCTCCTTTCGATTCGGCTTGAGCGACGAACCGGTGCGCTAGTGGCCAGAATTCCGGCGCGATAATCAGCGTATCGTGAACATCGAGCTGAGGCGAAGGCCGATTGATCTGCGGTCCATCGAGGTGGCTCACCACATCGCCATTGGGCAGGAATAGGCGATCGTTGTAACCGGGTGCGCTGCCTTTGAGGACCCAATGCTCCACATGGTCGCGCAGGCTCTGCAGGTGCTGCACGCCGAGGCTCGCCACCAATCGTGGCCGTCGGCGCCACGGGACCAAGGCCATGGCCTCGGGCCGGTAATCAACCACCGTGGCCAGGGCATCGGGCATGGGATCGGGCATCTGGTAGGTGCCGCGCTCCAAGCAAACGATCAGCAGGTCACCTTCACCGGTGGCAGCCAAGGCCTCATCGGCCACGAAACGGAAGCCCAGCACCGCGGAAAGCCCCATGTTGGCCACCGGCATGCACAGCGCTTCTCCGAGCCGTTCGCTGTCCACCCCAAAAGCCAAGTTGCTCCCTCCTACGAGCACGGCCTTGGGCGAGCCAATGGCGCGCAAGCGATCGTTCTTCAGCACGGTGCTGCTCATGTAATCCGATGGAGCTGCTGGCGGCCCCCAGTGCATCACGGCCATCACCAGCACAAGCACAAGCCCGGCAAAGAGCAAGGTGCGCAAAGCGAAGCGCGCGGCCTTAGAAGCGGAAATAGATGAAGGCATGCTCGATGAAAGGTTGGACGCGCAACGCGATTGCGAAGACAAGGAACAGGTAGATGGCCCAGCGCATGGCCCGATGGCGGCTCATGCGCGCGAGCCCGTGCTGATCGCGCCGCGAGCGCCATTCCGCAGCGAGCATGAGCAATGTGGGCCACCAGATGCCCCATTGCAGCCAATCGAGAAGCTCATGCTTACGCAGGGTGGCATTGGCCGCTATGTGGTAGAGATGCGAAGCGGCCACATCGAGCGATGGCGCCCGGAAAACGACCCAAGCAGCGAGCACGGCCATGAAGACCAATGCCATGCGGGGGATGTCGCGCCACGTAGGGTCGGATCGTTGTCGTGCTCGGCGCTTGGCGAGCACCTCGGGGGTGTAATAAGCGCCATGCAGAAGGCCCCAACCGATGAAGGTCCAATTGGCACCGTGCCAGAGCCCGCTCACGCCGAAGGTGATCAGGATGTTGCGGAGCCTGCCTGCCTTGGATCGCGCACCGCCCAGCGGCACGTACACGTAATCGCGCAGCCAGCCGCTCAACGACATGTGCCACCGCCGCCAGAACTCGCCGATGCTACGGCTGAAGTACGGGTAGTTGAAGTTCCTGCTCAAGCGGAAACCGAAGAGCCGCGCGCACCCGATGGCGATGTCGCTGTACCCGCTGAAGTCGCCATAGATCTGGAAGGCGAAACAGACGGCGCCCAAGAAGAGCATGACGCCGCCCGTGGAATGCGGATCCATGCCGAAGACCGCATCGGCCAGATTGCCCAACGGATCGGCCACCGCCAGTTTCTTGAAGAAGCCCCAGAGCATCTGGCGCAGGCCATCGGCGGCGAGCTGTGGCTCGAAGGTGCGCCGTCCCTCGAATTGCGGCAACAGGTCGCGCGCGCGCTCAATTGGACCAGCCACCAGTTGCGGGAAGAAGGCGACGAAGACCGCGAAAGCGACTGGCTCGCGCGTAGGGGTGTAATGCCTCCGGTAGATATCAATGGTGTAGCTCAGCGTCTGGAAGGTGTAGAAGCTGATACCCACGGGCAGCGCGATCCGGAGCACGGGCACATGCGGGTCCATGCCCACGGAGCGCAGCAGATCGGCCGCGCTCTCCACGAAGAAGCCCAAGTACTTGAAGGCGCACAATAGGCCGATGTTGATGCCGATGCTCAACACCAGCCACGCCTTGCGCTTGCGGTCATCATCGCAGGCGTGCAACCGATGCCCGATGAGGTAATCCGCAATGGTGCTGAACCAGAGCAGCCCTAGGAATCGCCAGTCCCACCACGCATAGAAGGCCCAACTCGCCAACAGCAGGAAGCCATTCTGCAACCGGCGCTCGCGGAACACCCACCAGTACAGGGCGAACACCAAGGGCAGGAAGAAGGCGAAGGCCAGCGAATTGAAGAGCATGGGTGCCGCGAAGAAAGCCGGTTGCCCGTTCTGCTACCGCTGCAACAAGGATCGGCTCGGCTCCTCGAAGACGAACTCGCGGGCCTTGCCGCTTGGCCTGTGATTCACGATCACGGGCAACTGGTGAGCTGAGTCCAGCGGCGCTAAGAGGTCGTAGGTGCAATCGCCATAAGCATCGCAGAACTCCCACAGCTCGATGCCGCGCTCCGCATCGATCCGCCAGGCACGCACCTCGATCGTATCCTGCTTGGGGTCCATGGCATGGCTCACCAGGCTCACGCAGCGCAACCGGATGTCCTCGCCATCAGTGGGCTCTGGGCGCTCAACGATCGCGTGCGCTAGGGGCCCGTCAGTCTCGTTGGTCACCATCCACGCGCCGCTTACCTGCAACTGCCGGTGGTTGATCCAATCGCTCGGGGCATACAGGTGCCAGTCACCATTGCAGCGCTTCACGCCGATGCGGTCCATTCGCGAAGGCTTCGGATCCGTGGGGAGCGTCGCTGGCCTTATGCGCAATTCATCCAGCGCCTTGGCTTGAAGCCGCACATGCTTGTGCTGCGCCATGTCGCCAGGGTCACTGGCCACGCGGGCGTGCCATACCGAATCGTTGCTGAGGAAAACAGCGTGGTAGCCCTCTCTGAATTCGCGCAGCAGGAAGGTGGTGTCGTTATGCGCGAAGGGCTTCTGCGCCTGCAACGCAGAGACAAGCGCCACGCTTGCGGCAGCGGCGCACGGACGCATTGAGCGCGCAAGGCTGCTCAACATGGATCAATGATGATGCCCGCCGGCACCATGCACATGGCCGTGGGCCAATTCCTCGGCCGTAGCCTCGCGCACATCGGTAACCTCTACGCTGAAATGCAGGGTGACACCGGCCAGCGGATGATTGCCGTTGAGCACCACATCGCCATCCTTCACCTCTACCACGCTCCAAACCCGGTGGTCGGGGGTCTGGAACTGCATGCCCTCCTCCACGGTCTGGTCGCCGAATTTCTCCACGGGCACGCGCTGCATCAGGCTAGGGTCCAATTCACCGTAGCCCTTGGCCGGCTCCACTTGCACCTTCAGGCTGTCGCCGGCGGCCTTCCCCTCCATCTCTTCCTCCAGCCCCGGCACTATCATGCCGCCTCCGTGGATGTATGCGAAGGCATCGCGGCCAGCGCTGGTATCCAGCAGGCGGCCATCACCATCGTTCAGGGTGTAATGGAAAGAGACCACGGAGTTCTTGGTGATGCGCATGGGGCTTGAATGGGCGGCGAATGTAGGCCCGCACCGGACCACGGCCATGCGGTTCCTGCGCCCATCCCCTGCCCTTGCCGCTGCACTGGCGAGACGTCTTTCGCAAGTGCCTCAGAATCCTACATTTGCGCCCCGCTAGCGGAAAGCAATCCCAATCCGCGAGGCCTTGAATGCCATGAGCAAGAAGACGAACGAAGCCGCTGCGAATCAAGACATCGACCTCGGCGTGGTGTACACCCGCACCGAGCTGTTCCTTGAGAAGAACAAGAAGCCGGTCATGTACGGCGCCATCGGTCTGGTGGCCGCTGTGGCCCTGATCCTGGGCGTGAAGCTGGGCTCCCTCGACAAGAAGTCGAACGAAGCCGCCGAAGTAATCTGGAAGGCCCAGTACTACTTCGAAATCGACTCGCTGAACAAGGCCCTCAACGGCGACGAGATCTACCCGGGCTTCCTCAGCATCGCCGACGACTATAGCTGGACCCCCAGCGGCAAATTGGCCCACTACTACTTGGGCGCCATCTACATGCAGCAGGGCGAATACCAAATGGCCCTCGATCATTACAAGCAAGCCGACCTCGACGATGATGTGCTGCGCGTGATGGCCGTTGGCAATCAGGGCGATGCTTTGGTGGAACTTGGTCGCGAAACGGAAGCCGTGAAACTCTTTGAGAAGGCCGCTGGCATGGTGAAGAGCGAATTCACCACCCCGATGTACCTGATGAAGGCCGGCATCCTGCACCAGCAGGCCGGCAACTGGAAGGACGCACGCAAGGCCTTCGAGCGCATCGCGCAGGAGTTCCCCACCAGCAACGAGGCCAGTCAGGCGCGCAAGCATGCCGGGCTCGCCGAGGCGATGGGCGGATAGTCCAACAGGCGCCCGCCTGTTGGAATCGCCCAAGCGCATCCAGCAACGATGAGCACCGCCGACAAGCACCTCTCGCATTACGACCCGGCCGGCGTCCCCAGTGGCGCCGGTCGCCGCTTCGCGCTGGTAGTGAGCGAATGGAACCACGGAATCACCGATGCCTTGCGCCAAGGCGCGCGCGAAACACTGCTGAAGCATGGCGTGGCCGAAGCCGACATCGTTGAGCGCTGGGTCCCGGGCAGCTTCGAGTTGGCGCTGGGCGCGCAATTCCTGCTCGAGCGCGGCGGCTTGCACGGGGTGATCTGCTTGGGCAGCATCGTCCGTGGCGAAACGCCGCACTTCGATTACGTGTGCCAGGGCACCACCCAGGGCATCATGGCCGTGGGCCTCAAGTACAATGTGCCTGTGATCTTCGGCGTGCTCACCGACGACAATCTCCAGCAAGCGCAAGACCGCAGCGGCGGCCGGCACGGCAACAAGGGCGTCGATTGCGTCGTGGCCGTGCTCAAGATGGCCGCGCTCCGGGCCGAAGGATGAGCCGCTTCCCCACCCCATTGCCCCACCTTTGCTGCCCATGAGCCACGTGTTCGACTCCATCGAAGAGGCCATCGCAGAGCTGCGCGCCGGGAAAGCCGTGATCGTGGTTGACGACGAGGACCGCGAGAACGAAGGTGATTTCGTCACCGCTGCGCGCAACTCCACACCGGCCATGATCAATTTCATGGCCACACATGGGCGCGGCCTAATCTGCGCGCCACTCACCGAAGAGCGCTGCGACGAGCTCGGCCTCGACCTGATGGTGCGCGACAACACCGCGCTGCACGAGACGCCCTTCACCGTGAGCGTTGACCTCAAGGGCCACGGCACCACCACCGGAATCAGCGCCAGCGACCGCAGCAAGACCATGCTCGCGCTGATCGACCCCGCCATGCAGGCGCACGATTTCGCGCGGCCGGGCCACATCTTCCCGCTGAAGGCGCGCAAGGGTGGCGTGCTGCGCCGCACCGGCCACACCGAAGCCGCAGTCGATCTCGCACGCATGGCCGGTTTCGAGCCTGCGGGCCTCATCGTGGAGATCCTGAACGAGGATGGCACCATGGCCCGGCTCCCCGAACTCATCGAGATCGCGAAGCGCTTCGACCTGAAGCTCATCAGCATCGAGGACCTTGTGGCTTACCGCATGCGCACCGAGCGGCTCGTGGAGCGGCAGGTGGATGTGCATTTGCCCACCGCGCACGGCGATTTCCAACTCATCGCTTACAAGCAGGTGACCACGGGCGAAGAGCACTTGGCGCTGGTGAAGGGCGAATGGAAGCCCGATGAGCCGGTGCTCGTGCGCGTTCACTCCTCATGCGTCACGGGCGACATCTTCGGCAGTTGCCGGTGCGATTGCGGCCCACAGTTGCAGCGCGCCATGGAAATGGTGGAGCGTGAAGGGCGCGGCGTTGTGCTGTACATGCAGCAGGAAGGCCGCGGCATCGGCCTCTTGAATAAGCTGAAGGCCTACAAGCTGCAAGAGCAAGGCGCAGATACCGTGGAGGCCAACACCATGCTCGGCTTCGACATGGACGCGCGTGATTACGGCGTGGGCGCGCAGATCCTGCACGACCTCGGCGTGCGCAAGATGCGGCTGCTCACCAACAACCCGCGCAAGCGCACCGGCCTCATCGGCTATGGCTTGGAGATCGTGGAGAACGTGGCGATCGAGATCGCTGCGAACCCGCACAACGAGCGCTACCTCCGCACCAAGAAGGAGAAGCTCGGGCACAGCCTCAAACTGAAGTGATCGCTCAGGGCTTCTTCTTGCGGAACAATTCGCCCAGCGTATCGAAATCGCGCCGCAGCACCAGGCCCGCGCCTTGGGTTGTGGGTGACTGATCGGCTTGGATCAGGTTGCGGTCGTTGGTGAGCGAGAACGCGCGCGCCCGGAACCGCCCCTCGCGGGTGATCAGGTACTCCAGCTGGAAATCGCCGATGAGCGAACTGCCCGCATTGGAGTTGGTGGCGCCGTAATGCACGCCCACGTTCGTGCTGAAAAGGAGCCGCTCGTTGAAGAACTGCTTGCTGAAGGCCACCTCCAGTTCATCCTGCGTGATGGCATCGCCCGGGCGATACTTGAAGCCGAGGTCGAAATCGTTGCTCAAGCCGCTGAGCCAGTTGCTCACTTGGTTGCTGAGCAGCTCGCTCGCCGTGGTGCCAGCGGTATTGCCTGCTGTTGTACCGGTTGAAGCAGCTCCCGCCCCCGCGTACATGGGCGGCTCCAGGAATCGGTTCAGCACGATCAGCGCGAACACTTGGCGGCTCATCTCTTGATCGGTGCTCAGCACGCTGGCCACTTGCGCCTTCAAGCCTTCATCCACCTGCTGCAGCCGCACATCGAAGCCGATCTCCGGATTCATCATCTTCTCGCGGAGCTTCATCACTACCTCGACCGGCACGCGCTGCCTATGGCTGTCGTTGCGCTCGCCGGGCGGTATCACATCGTAGAGCGGTGCTTTCAAGCGGTAGATGGCCTGAAGGTCCAGTTGCGCGTCGAAGGGATCGCCGTACCACGTGATGCGCCCGCCGGGCTGCACGGCGAAGCGCTTGTTCACCACGTTGCGCAAGGTGAAGAGGTAATCGCCCTCGGTGAGGGTGACTTGGCCGTTCATGCTCAGGTCGCCGCGCGGCGTGATGCCCAGTTCCACCATGCCAGCGCCTCGGCCGCTCATGATGTCGCCAACCGTGGGATCGAAGATCAGCTCGAAGTTCGCATCGGGCGTCACGGTGACCTCCATATTGAGCGATACGCCGGTAAGGTCCACGTCGGTATCCGCTCCGGTGGTATCGATCGGTCCGAAATGGACGAAGGAGATCGGAGATACTTCAACGCTTCCGCCAATAGGCAAGTGGATATCAGTGCCCGGCGCGGTGGCGGCCTGCACATTCACCTCGAGCGAGCCGCGCGAACCGCTCACGCTGAAATCGCCTGTGGCGTATGCCTTTCCGTAATACAAGCTGTTCATGGCCACCGTGGTGTTGAGCACCTGCACACGATCGAGTGTCCCCCAGATATCATAGCTCCAATTGCTCAACGCTGTGTGGGCCACGGTGGCGCCCACACGTGCCAAATGGCCCTCGTCATCGCGCATCACCGCACGATCAACGGCAAAGAGTTCGTCTCCGATGCGCACGCGCGCGTCGCCGGTGTAGCGCGTGTTCAAGTAATCGATGCGCAGCGTGGCGCCAGATAAGTCGATGGTGCCCTTGAGGTCCGGATGCGCCAAGCTGCCGGTAACGGCCACCTCGCCTGTGGCATGACCACCCAGTTGGCTGATGCCCTCGGGCATGTACGGATTGGCCAAGCCCATGTCGAAGCGGTCGAGCATGGCGCTCATATCGAGCGCTCCTCCATCGCGCAAGCCCACACGACCTGTGAAATCGAGCGCCTTGATGGCACCGCGCTCGATGCGGCCGTTGAGGTCCAAGGCGCCATCGCCTTCGAGCCAAGAGACCGCGAGGGCCACATCGCCCACTGGAGCCCTGCCCACGCGCATGCTGTCAACACGTGCCGCGCTCACGGCGTGGGGCGTGCCGTACAAGTCGAAGAGGCGTCCATCGGCACTGAGCCGACCGTTGATGGGCGGGCCATCGATCAGCGGAGCGAAGTTGGATAGTTCCAAGGAGTCGAGCACGAAGGCGAGGGCTTGCTGCGGATCACGCGCGATGGTGCCATTCAGCGCTAGCCGTTGCCTTCCATTGCGCATGTCGAGGTCGTGGATGCGCACCGTGGTGGAATCGATGCGGATGCCCGCCCGCCGCGCATTGGCCCATTCACCGTAACCGAGGTAAAGCCGCGATGGCAGCAGCTCCAATGCGATGGAGCGAGGGCCCTCCACTTCGCCGGTGAAGGACAGATTGCCCTTGGTGCCGCCGCTGCTCGCCGCCCAGCCGACATCGAGGTCGAGTTCATCCTGGTAAGCCTTGCCTCTTACGCCTGTGCCGCTGAACCAGAGGCTATCGCCGAAATGCTGCTTCGTGCTCTTCACGGAGAAGGCCAGCAGGTCGAGGGTCTTGTCCGCCATCACCTCCAGCGAGTCGAAGCGGACCTTGCCATAGCTCGCGCGCGGCAGCACCGCATGCAGGCCCAGATCGAAAGAACGCGTGTCGAAATTCCCGCTGAAGGTGGCCCCCGATGCGATCCGCGCCTCGGGAAGGAAGAGCCGCAGCACCTCGTCGGCCTCGAGTACGGCGCCATTGAACCGGAAGTGCTGCGGCGCTTGCTTGTAGTTCACCGTGCTCAGCAGCGAAGGGAACACACTGCGCAGCACATGGCCGAGGGCCTCGGGCAATTTGGTCGGGAGGAATTCACCGATCACTTCCGCTTCGGCGAAGCTCGCATCAAGGCGCAGGAGGTTCTCGCCGCCGATACGGCCGCTGCTCAGTTGAAGATCGCCCAGTTCGTATTCTTCATCGCCATGGCAATAGGAGATGCCCGTGAAGTGCAGGTCGCCAGCGAGGCTATCGGGAGAGAGCCTGCCGCGCATGGCTGCATCGAGGCTAAGCGAGCTGTAGCCCTTCGATTCCACGAAGCCGAGATTGTACAGGTCGGCATTGTGCAATTTGGCCGTGAAGTCCACTTGGGGCCAACGGCCTCGGAAATCGGCGAGGCCGCTGAAGACCAGGTGCAGGTCGGGGTCATCGGCCTCGAGTTGGCCATTGAAGAGGTTGCGCGCCAAGTGGCCTTTCGCGCGGATGCTGCCGATCGTGCGGTTGTTGATGGTGAAGAGCGGGAAGTCGCCCTCAAGGTCCACCTCCATGTCGCGCAGCTTGCGGCCCTTCGCCTGCAATCGCACGTTGGCCGTGAGCGGGCCGATCATGCTGGTGCCCAGCAGCGGGCCGAGACGGAAACCTTCGGTGGCTGCGCGGCCATTGATCAAGGCTTGCTGTGTGAGCGTGTCGCGGTGGTACGAGACATCCGTTCGCAGCACACCGAGCGCGGTGCTTGCACGTCCTGTTGCAGTGAATGAGCGGAGGAAGCCGGTGAAGCGACCGCGCAGGTCGATATCGCCGAGCAGTTCGGCCTCGGAGGGTAATTCGAGCAATGCGCCGCTGGTGAATGGCGGAATGGGTATGCGCTTGAGGTCGGCGGCAGCGGCATGCATATCCTCAATGTCGATGAGCATGAAGGTCTCGGCGATCTCTGGCAACCCGCTCAACTCGGCATCACCATGGAACCACGAATCCGTGCCGAAGCCGATGCGCAGGTTGCGGCCCTTGAGCTCGCTCACCGTGCCCCGCACACGACCGCTCACGTTCATCGGGAACCGGATGCCCTCGAGTTCCGGCGCGAACCAGGCGATATCCGCCATATCCACCCGTGAGCTGTCGAGGTCGGCGCGCATCTGCACCTCCGTGGTGAAGTCGCTGAAATCGGCCCAACTCGTGCTCAACAGTTTCAGTTCACCGCGCGCGCGGCTCAACGGGGTCCGCAGATCCATGCCTTCCACCACAACCCCGCTCGAGCTCACGTGAGCCAGACCCGAGAGCCCGTTCACCCTGAAGCCGCTACGCTCCGTGAAACGGGCGCGTTCGAGCAGTGCGCTGATGGAGTCGCCGATGGCCTCGAGTTGGTAGCCCTGGATCGCCGCATTCGGGATGTCGATGTGCTCGAAGTCCACGCCGAAGGGCTTGGTTTCGGAATTGGCATCATGGAAGCTGAAATGGAAGCCGGTGATGTCGAAGCGCGAGCACCGGATGGTCCAATCCTCACCGGTTGATGTCGTGTCGTCGTCGGTGAGGGAGTTCAATAAGTTGGTGAGGTTGCTGTGCGCATCGCCTTCGGCCGTGCCGAGTTTGAAGCGTGCATCGCGCAGCGCCAAGTTGCTGAGCGTAACCATGCGGTTGCTGTTGCTCACACGCAATCCGCGCACGCCCAGGTTCGGCACATGGAAGAGCGTATCGCCGCGCAGGTCACCGACGAAGACGCCTTCGAGACGAACGGAACCATCGATCGAAAGCGCCACGCGCTCGATGCCGATGGTGGCCCCGATGCGCTCGCTCAGTTCGGCAGCCAACCAGCGCGCCACGGCGGTTTGCACGCGAGGGAAGAACAGCGAGGCGCCGAAACCCAGCACCAAGAGCAAGAGCACCAGCACAAGGCGACCGGTCCATCGCAGGCAGGCCCTCAGGATTCGATATGTGCGCTGCCGCTTCAGCCCTCGGATAGCTTTGCCGCGCCCTGCCAACTACCAGGCCGCTTCCGGCCAAAAGTAGCCGGGGCGCGCATGACCGCCCGGAAGCCCCTTTTGATACTCGGCATTGAGAGCAGCTGCGACGATACCGCCGCTGCCGTTCTTGCTGATGGCGTTGTGCTGAGCAACGTGGTGGCCGGTCAGGAGGCTCATGCACTCTGGGGCGGGGTAGTGCCCGAATTGGCCAGCCGCGCGCACCAAGAGCACATCGTGCCCGTGGTGCACCAAGCGCTGCAGGCGGCCAGCGTGAACCCCGAAGACCTGGATGCCATCGCCTTCACCCAAGGGCCCGGGCTAATGGGTTCGTTGCTCGTGGGCGTTTGCTTCGCGCGCAGTATGGCGCAGGCCTTGGGCAAGCCCTTGGTCGCGGTGGACCATCTGAAGGCCCATGTGCTGGCCCATTTCATCCGCGATGGCGAGGCGCGCACAGTGCCCTCCTTCCCCTTCCTCAACCTCACCGTGAGCGGCGGCCATACGCAGTTGATCCTTGTTGAAGAGCCGGACCACATGCGCATCATCGGCACAACGCTCGACGATGCCGCCGGCGAAGCCTTCGATAAGGGCGCCAAGGTGCTGGGCCTCCCCTATCCCGGCGGCCCGTTGATCGATCGGCACGCACGCGATGGCGACCCCACGCGTCATGCGTTGCCATCGCCTCAGGTCCCCGGACTCGACTTCAGCTTCTCCGGCATCAAGACCGCATTCAGCCAGTTGGTGCGCCAAGGCATCGCGCACGACCCGGAGTTCATCGCCCGCGAATTGCCGCACCTGTGCGCGGGTCTCCAGCACCGCATCGTGAACGAGTTATTGGCAAGGCTTCGTGAGGCCATGCGCGCGCACGGCATACGTCAAGTGGGCATCAGCGGTGGCGTAAGCGCCAATAGCGCCTTGCGGGAGCGTGCAACCGCGCTTGCCGCCGACGAAGGCTGGGAACTCTTCCTGCCGCCTTTCGCCTATTGCACCGACAACGCCGCCATGGTGGCCATGGCCGGCCATTTCGCCCATCTGGCGGGCCAACATGCCGCGCTGGATACGGTTCCCGTGCCACGCTGGTGAGCCTTCTTACTTTCGGCCCATCGCATGAGCATGCAGCACGAATTGGAAGAAGCCCTCTTGGAAGAGGTGCAGCTTGAGACGGGTCGCTTGCGGGAGATCATCCTCCACAACGACGATGTGAACACCTTCGACCATGTGATCGATTGCCTGGTGGACATCTGCGGGCATGAACCGATACAGGCCGAGCAATGCGCTTGGATCGTGCATCACAATGGCAAGTGCTCCGTGAAGCGCGGCACCTTCGATCAGCTTGAACCCCAATGCACGGCCCTGCTCAATCAGGGCCTCAGCGCCGATATCGAATGAAGAAGAGCCTGAAGCGCGCAGCCGTTGTTGCTGCGTCCATTTCCCTTTTGATCTCTTGCGCCAAGGTGCCCATCACGGGCCGTCGGCAGCTGAACCTCGCCAACGAGAGCACGCTCATGGCCATGGGCGTTACGGAGTACGGGAAGTTCCTGAGCGAGAACCCGCCCTTGCCGGAGAGCGACCCGCGCGTGCAGCAGACTCGGCGCGTGGGCCAGCGCATCGCCACTGCCGCCACGCAATGGCTCAACGAGAACAACATGTCGAGCCGCGTGGCCGGCTTCGAGTGGCAGTTCAATGTAGTGAACGACCAAACGGTGAACGCGTGGTGCATGCCGGGCGGCAAGGTGGTGGTTTACACGGGCATCCTCCCGGTCACGCAGGATGAAACGGGCCTGGCCGTGGTGATGGGGCACGAGGTGTCGCACGCGATCGCACGGCACGGCAACGAGCGCATGAGCCAAGGGCTGGCATTGCAATTCGGCGGCGTCGCCCTCGAAGTGCTCACCGGCGAGAATCCCGGTGTTGCGCGCGACCTCTTCTTGCAGGTCTATGGCGTGGGCGGTGCCTTGGGCATGCTCTCGTACAGCCGCAAGCACGAGACCGAAGCCGATAAGCTCGGTCTGGTATTCATGGCCATGGCCGGGTACGATCCGCGCGAAGCGCCGAAATTCTGGGAGCGCATGAGCCAAGGCGGAGGCCAAGCGCCACCGGAGATCCTGAGCACGCACCCGAGCGATCAGACCCGCATGCGCGACCTGGAGGCCTTCATGCCCGAAGCGCTGAAGTATTACAAGCCGGGCAACTAATTCCAGCGGGCTTGGTGCAGGCATAAGTCCGTGCTGCTGGGCCATGCGCGGCGGATGCTTCTGACTAGCTTTGGCACATGTCCGCATCTGCTGCTAGCGTTGGCCGCGCGCTTCTCCCGCGCATCAAGGAGATCGTGCATGGCATCGACCCCACCGCGCAGGTGATCCTCTACGGCTCATATGCGCGAAATGAAGAAGGCCCCGAGTCCGACATCGACCTGTTGATCCTGATCGACAAGGAGAAGGTCAGCCACGAGGACCATACTCGGTTGATGTATCCCCTGTTCGATCTGGAGATGAAGCATGGTGTGATCGTAAGCCCGCGGGTGCTGCCCAAGAGCTGGTGGGGGAAGCCACCCCTGGTGACGCCATTCTATGAGAACGTGAGGCGCGAAGGCAAGCCGTTATGAACGCAGAGGAGCGCGCAGCACTGGTGATCTATCGCTGCCAACGAGCATGGTCAACGTTTGAAGAGGCAGAGGCACTGGTCCGCGAGGAATTCTGGCATGCAGCGAGCAACCGGCTGTATTACGCCGTCTATTATGCCGCTAGCGCGGTGCTAGCCACTTGTGATCAAGCGCCGAAGACGCACAAGGGTGTGCGCATCGCCATTCTCAAATTGAAAGCGGAAGGCACCCTCACGAACGACGTCAACCTGCACATCTACCATCTGCTCTTCGAGCTTCGCCACAGTGGCGACTACGATGACTTCGTTCACCTTGAAGCGGAAAAGGTGTTGCCTCTGCTACCACCTGCGCGCGATATCATCGATGCGTTATCGCGCTTCGCGAACTCGCGGATTTGAAACTCGACCAACACGTTCGACCTTGCCATGCAACTCCTCCTCCTATCCAACTCCACCTTGCCCGGTGAGCCATTCTTCACTTGGCCACGCGCGCATGTGCAAGCTTTCCTTGAAGGTCGCTCACGCATCGCCTTCGTGCCTTACGCTGCTGTGGAAGCACAGTACGACCTATACGCCGACAAGGTGGCCGAAGTATTCACTGCGATCGGCAAGGAGCTGGTGAGCCTGCACCGCGAGGCGGATCCGGTGAAAGCACTGAACAGCGTTGATGCCATTGCTGTGGGCGGCGGCAACACCTTCCTGCTGATTCGCGCGCTCTACCGCTTGAACCTGATCAAGGCAATCGGCGAGAAAGCGCGCGGCGGCATGCCTTACGTCGGTTGGAGCGCTGGCGGCAATGTGGCCTGCCCTACGGTGATGACGACGAACGACATGCCCATCGTGGAGCCGCCGAGCATGCGCGCCCTCGGCCTGGTGCCTTTCCAGATCAATCCGCACTACACCGAGGCCACGATCCCCGGACACGGCGGTGAGAGCCGCGATCAGCGCATCACGGAGTATCTCGCGGTTCATCCGAACATGCCCGTGGTGGGGCTGCGCGAAGGATCATTGCTGCATGTGAATGGCAGCAACATGCGTTTAGAGGGCAAGGGCATGAAGCTCTTCAGGCATGGGCAAGAGGCGAAGGAGATTGAAGGCGGAACAGAATTGCGCACCTCGCTCGCTGGAGCATGAAAAGCATAGCATGGGTCCTTCTCGGAGTGCTTCTCTTGGGTACGGCCGAGTGCTCCGCGCAATGCCGGTGGTGTCCGGATAGCACCGAGCGCTACACCACTATCCGCAGCGCCACAATCAAGAAGGAGGTTATCTCCTTCATCGATTGGGTGTGGGAATACGAAGGCACTGGCCGCAAGCCGACGATGCTGCACCTGAAGGGCCAATCGGACTGCGACACTTACGCTCATTTCAAAGGGCATGGCGTGGATGTGCGCATTGAATCGGCGCCGTTCGATAGCACGAAGCATACACTTACGTTCACCACTGACGGCTACCCTGCACTATGCAAGATTGATGGAAGGATCTTCTGCGGAACAGATGGCTCCATCCCACAAGAGGAGATCAAGAACGCGGCAGTCACGATTGACTCTGTCCGAATTGATTGGCCGCGTTCCGCATGGGCCGATCTATACCAGCCCAATTTCTGCTTCCAAACGAGCGAGGGGTTCGGATGGGAAGTGAACGTGGCGCGCAGCTTGGATCGCAAGCGCGTTTATGTACACATGTTCAATAGCGATGGCGCCGGAGGCTATATGGTCATCTGGATCTTCATCAACGGCCGCTACGTTCGCCGTGTGATTGAGGGGCCGCCTTGATGTGCTTGTGAGATTTTCTTCTGCTGGATGAGGCGGACACCCACATGCCGTCCCTACGGGACTACCTAGATGCTGTCCCTACGGGACAACCTAGATGACGTCCCTACGGGACTACCCATATATCGTCCCTACGGGACTTCTTGAACCGTGCAGCTGCGCTTCTACCCACATTTCGTCCCTACGGGACTACGCACAGATCGTCCCTACGGGACTACCCAGATATCGTCCCTACGGGGCTACCCACATATCGTCCCTACGGGACTGCACAGATATCGTCCCTACGGGACTTGGTGAACCGTGCAGCTGCGCTGCTACCCATATACCGTCCCTACGGGACTCTAGCCCATGGCCCCGTTACTTTCGGCCGCGATGAAGGAGTTCCTCTCTTCAATTGGCATGAGCGCGCTGCTCGTGTTCCAGGTGCTGCTGGTGATCGCAGGGGCCTTCGTTGCCGAGCGTATCATCCGCAAGGTGCTGCGCCGCGTGTATCTGCGCAGCGCACAGGGCTACGAGGACCGAACACGATACCGCTTCCTGCGCAACGCCACGCGCTTCATCGTGTTCCTGCTCACCACAGCGTCGATCATCTACATCGTGCCCTCGTTCAAGCATCTGGCGCTGACGCTCTTCGCGGGCGCCGGCATCCTGGTGGCTATTCTCGGCCTGGCCACGCAGCGGGCTTTCAGCAATATCATCAGCGGCATCTTCATCGTCAGCTTCAAGCCCTTCCGTGTGGGCGATGTGATCAAGGTGGGCGCCATCGAGAGCGGCGTGGTGGAGGACATCACCCTGCGGCACACCGTGATCGTCACCTTCGAGAACCGGCGCGTGATCATCCCCAATGCGGTGATCAGCGACGACGTAATCGTGAACAGCAGCATCACCGATGAGGCCACGTGCGAATTCGTGGAGGTGCGGGTGAGCTACGAGAGTGACTTGGACAAGGCCATGGCCATCCTGCAGGAAGAGTGCGCCGCGCATCCGGATTGCATCGACAAGCGCACGACGGAGGAAGTGAAGCGCGGTCAGCATAAGGTGCTCGTGCGCGTGGTG
Organism: Flavobacteriales bacterium; assembly: GCA_049290175.1. GTDB lineage: Bacteria > Bacteroidota > Bacteroidia > Flavobacteriales_F > PHOS-HE28 > PHOS-HE28. The sequence goes on from JBATND010000357.1 coordinate 19,512, forward strand.
CGCTTGGATGAAAGCGCAGTGATCGTGCGGGCATACGCCTGGGCCAAGGAGCCGGTGGCTGCGCGCATGATGCACTACGACATGAACCGGAACATCAAACTGCGCTTCGACCGCGAGGGCATCGTGATCCCCTATCCGCAGCGCACCATCCACATGAAGAATAGCCCGGCGCACTCATGAAGAAGGTGAAGACGCGTGCCGCGAAGGCCGGATTGCCCCCGGGGTCCTTGGTGCATGTGGGCGACGATGACCTCTCGCTGCCCATGCTCATCGAACTATTCAGCTACAGCGCCCAGGAGTTCAACGAGCAGAAGCTGAAGAGCATCGACGAATTCACCGAAGCGCAGCCGGGCCTCACGAGTTGGCTCAATATCGATGGGCTTAACAGCGAGCGCATGCTGGCACGCATCGGTGAGCGCTTCGACCTTCACCCGCTGCTGCTGGAGGACATCCTGAACACCGACCACCGCCCGAAGGTGGAAGAGTACAGCGACTGCCTCTTCGTAGTAAGCCGGATGCTGGGCTTGGATGAGGATACCGGCGGCATCGAGCAGGAGCAGATCTGCTTCGTGCTGCGAAAAGGACTTGTCATCTCTTTCCAAGAAACGCCCGGCGATGTGCTCGACCCTATCCGTGAGCGCATCCGCAAGGACCTGGGCCGCGTGCGCCGTTGCGGCAGCGACTACCTCCTCTATGCATTGCTTGATGTGATCGTCGATGAGTACTTCGCCATCGTAGAGCGCCTCGGCCAACGGATCGAGCAGCTCGAGCGCAAGGTGATCGCGCGCCCCGGCAGCGAGGACCTGCACACCATACAAGAGCTGCGCGGCCTGCTGATCACCGTGAACCGCTACGTGACGCCCATGCGCGAACTCGCCGGGCGCCTCAACACCATCCAGAGCGAGCTCATCGACAAGAGCACGCGCCGCTACATCAACGACCTTCAGGACCACACGGTCTATATCGCCGAGACCATCGGCACCTTCCGCGAGATGCTGCTTAGCGCCGAGAACACCTACCACGCCGGCCAGAACCTGCGCATGACCCAGGTGATGAAACTGCTCACCATCATCAGCACCATCTTCATCCCGCTTACCTTCATCGTGGGCATCTATGGGATGAATTTCGATTGGGCTGATGGCGGCAAACCCGCGAACATGCCCGAGCTGCATTGGCCCTACGGCTACCCAGCTGTGATGGGATTCATGGCCACCATCGCCATCCTGATGCTGATGTGGTTCAGGAGGAAACGGTGGTTGTGAGCGCTGGGGCGCCCCTCCCCTTCTTCATGGTTTACCATGATTGTGGCACCTTAGTGCGCCCGGCATTTTTGCCCCCGATGGAGACGCAGCGATACACATTAGTGCTGGTTGATGACCAGAGCATCTTCCTGGATGGGATCGAGAGCCTGTTGGAGCGCATGCCCGAGGTGCAGATCATCGGCAAGGCGCACAATGGCCGCGCAGCGCTGGACCTGGTGACCGTGAACAAGCCGGATCTGGTGCTCATGGACATCAACATGCCGGGCATGGATGGCATCGAGGCCAGCAAGCGCATGCGCAAGGCCAGCCCCGGGACCAAGGTGATCGTGCTGAGCATGTACGGCCATCGCGAGTTCGTGCTGGAACTGCTCGATAGCGGTGTTGGTGGATACCTGTTGAAGACCACCAGCAAGGATGAATTGATGAGCGCCATTCGCACCGTGGCCGAAGGCAAGCAATACATCGCTCAGGAACTGCGCGCCCTGGCCAAGCAAGCAGACCGCAACGCCGATCGCAATGGGGAGACCAAGTATGGCCCGCTCACCAGCCGCGAAGTGGATGTGGTGAAGCTCATCCTGCAGGAGCGAACGACACAAGAGATCGCCGAGGCGCTATTCCTCAGTGTTCCCACGGTAGAGACGCACCGAAGGAATATTTTCCATAAACTCGACTGCCGCAACATCGCCGGCCTGGTGAAATACGCCATGGAGCGGGGATGGGCGGAGTGAACACACCGACAACCCAAACATAAACAGCATGCCATTCACCGTTGAGATAAACGAGCCGAACCCAAGCGAAGAGTTCGTTGCGACAGTTGCCATTGAGGAGGATGGATTTGTCCGGGATGTACAGGTCGTGAATAGCGATAAACGCGTCCACGTCCTCTTCTACAAGGAGGATTCTTCTGGCAAGAAGAAGGAAGAGGACAAGTGGTCATTGAAAGCGTTTGCGCAAACAGAAGGCACAGAGCGCTACATGCACGTTCTAGTATTCGTGGGGAATGAACTGATGGCAGACTCAAGGCGGCTGATCAAAGACGGCAAGAAGTAATCGAGCCTTCCTTGGCAGGATGATGACATGCTCTAGTCCTGCGCCCGGATTGGCCATCATGCGGCGATGGTTCAGGCGGGCTATGATCATGATTTGCTGCGCGGCCTTGCCATTCACCCATGTTCAAAGCCAGTCCTCGACCATCGAGAGCGCCTACCACCGCGCCACGGACATCCTGACCCGCGGCGCGTGGCCTGAGTTCAATCGCTATATCGACAGCCTAGACCGTGCAGCCGGGAGCGACAAGCATGTTCGTCTTCTCCGAGACCTCATGGCGGCCCGGGCAATTCGTTACAAGGAACGCACTGTAGCAGCCTATTGGGCGCTGGACAGCTTGGTGATCGACACGGTCACCGCCCCGCCAATCCTCCTCTTCTCCTGGGCTTCTGAACGCGCCCAGAACTTCCGCGATCTGGAGCTGTATGAACCTGGAAGACATGCCGCACGCACCGCGCTGCGGATTGCCGAGCAGTTGGACTTGGTGGAACAAGCGAACAACTCGCGGACCGTCCTCGCGGAGATCGACCTGCACGAGGGCCGCTATGACGATGCGCTGGAAGCCTTTCAGAAAGCCGAGATCGAAGCGAAGGCCAAGGACTACACGAAGGGCGTCTGCAATGCGCTCATCGGCCAAGGCAATGTGCGCTACATGCAAGAGCGGGACGAGGATGCCCTGCGCTATTACCGCCAAGCCATCGACTGCGCGAAAGCAGGCGCCTTCATCCATGTGCTCCACAGCGCCACGGTGAATGCGGCAGCCGCGCTCTCCTATACCGAAGGCGCCGCTGCGGCTCTAACGGTGTACCACGACCTGCTCATCAAGCTGAATAGCGAGGAGACCAAGGCCCTTCGTGCTGATGTGCTTGCCAACATCGCCAGTCTCCATTCCGATCTGGAGGACCACGTCTCGGCACTGCGATCAGCCGATGAAGCGCTTCTCGTGAACCGCGCCTTGGATGACAGTTCGGGCATCGCCGAAGTGCAGCTCTTCCGCTCCACCGCGCTATGGGCCATGGGCAAGCGTGCCGAATCGCTCTCGGCGATCGAGGAATGCCAACGATTGGCGCGCGCCCCGAGGCTGAAGGCCGATGCTGCATATAAGAGCGCCGGGTACTTGCGAGCATTGGGCCGCCTGCAGGAGGCGCTGGCCCAACTCGACATCCATCGGGCTCTTTCGGACAGCCTTGCCGCGCGAAAGCTCGGAGAACGCATCGCTCGTTTGGAAGTGCAGCATGGCAGCGCATTGAAGGATGCGACCATCGAGGAGCAGCGCCTGGCGATCGAGCTTGAGCGCGCAGAGGCTACCATGCATCGCCGTCAGCGCAATGGGTTGATCGCGCTCGCGGCGCTCATGATCGCGATAGCTGCATTGCTCTTCCGCGTCATGCGCAACCGCCAACGTCTCGCTAAGCAGCAGAAGGAACTCCACGACAAGCAAGTGGACCAGCTCCTTGCCCAGCAGGAACTACAAAGCATCAACGCCATGCTTGAAGGACAGGAGAACGAACGCGACCGCATGGGCAGGGACCTGCACGACAGGCTCGGCAGCATGCTCGGCGGAATCAAGGCCAACATGGCCAGTATCGAGGATCGCATGGAAGCCCTCCGCCAGGACCAGCAATACCAGAAGGTGAACCGCTTATTGGACCAGACCGTGAGCGAGCTGCGCCAGATCAGCCACGACATGGCCGCCGCCACCCTGAATCGCTTTGGGCTGGAGAAGGCCTTGAAGGATCTGCGTGATACGCTGCACATCAACGGGCGGCTGCATGTGGAGCTGAACACCTTCGGCCTGGACCAGCGCCTGGAACGCAGCGTGGAGATCGCGGTCTATCGCATTATCCAGGAACTGGTAAGCAATGTGTTGAAGCATGCCAAGGCCAGTGACCTCAGCATCGCCGTCACGCGCGCGCCTGGCCGCCTGAGCGTGGTGGTGAGCGACAATGGCCTGGGCTTCGATACTGCGCAACAATCCGACGGTATGGGGCTGAGCAACGTGCGCAGCCGCGCTGCTGCCCTGGGCGCCAACGTTCAGGTGGACAGCACGTCCGGCAAGGGCACCACGGTAAGCGTGGAGTGCCCGGTGGTGGAGTGAACGGCCGCTTGCGGCAAAACTCCGCAACTTGGCAAGCCATGCCGCTCCAACTTTCCAATCGCGAATGGAGCGCAACGAATAACGGCTCGATCATTCCACCGATGACCATTGCGATGATGACGCTTCGACCCGAACTCCTGATCCGTCTGCTACTGATCGTGAGCATGGCCATCGCGACGGCACGCACCAGCGCTCAGCACTGGCCTGCGTATGAGCAATACCGCATGGTCGCACAGCAGAATGCGGCTGAGGAGCTCCGCGCCATCGGGAAGTCCTGGTCAACTTCTCAAGACAAGCGCGAGAACCATCTCGGACTGCTCGCCCTGGCCACGGCCGCACTGCGCGATGACGACTTCCGAGCCGCTCTGGAACTGCTCGACAGCATCCGGGCCCATGTACCTATTGAAGAGGTCGCCATCCATGCCACGGCTCATCGGCTCACGTCGAACGCCTTCAACCTGCTCGGTGATCCTGAACGCGCACTGCACGAAGCTGAGGCCGGATCGAAGATGCTGCCGGATACGGGCTTCATGCGGGAGCGCATCGGCCTCCGGAACGTGAAGGCTGAGGCCTTGCTCTACATGGGCGACCGATTCAACGAGGCATTCACCCTCTTCGCGCAGAACGCCCGGATGGCTGATTCGGCGAAATTCACGACCGGCAAATGCGGCTCAGAGAACGGCATGGGGCTGATCCGCCTGAACCAAGGCCGCTTCACTGAGGCATGGGAGCACTTCAACGAGTCGCTTAGACTGGCACGCGCCAGCGGCTCCGAAATGATGATGCAGAATGCCGTGGCCAACCTCAGTACAACCGCCATCATGGACGGTCGTTATGAGCTTGCCTTGCGACTATGCGACAGCCTGCTGAGCGAAGTGGGCGACCGTAGCCCGGAATTCAGGGCATCGCTCCACAACGAAATGGCTTTCATCCATCGCAAGCTGAATGAGCATGAACTCGCGCTGGCGCAATACCAGCAAGCACGCTCGTTATGCGATGGTCTTGGCGAGACCATGCTCTGCGCCAAAGTGCTGCAACACCTATCCACGGAATACTGGGCGCTCGGCCGGAAGGACCAGGCCTTCCAGCAAATGGCAGAAGCGCTGAAGGTGGCGAAGCGCATGAAATGGGGCGCCTTGGAAGCTGAGATCCTCATCGAGTTGCACGATTGGTACAACGAACTGGGGCGGACCGCCGATGCACTGAAGCATTTGCAGGCCCATGTGGTGCTCGCTGACTCGCTGAACAAGGCGCGCTATGACGATCAGCTCGCCCGTAGCGAGGCCTTGTACGGGGCGGAGAAGAAGGAAAGGCGCATCGCCGAGCAGGAAAAGGCCCTCGCCCTCTCCGAAGCCGAAACGCGCCGCCGCTCCATCCAGCGCAACGCGCTCATCGGTGTCGCAGCGCTGCTGGCCCTCATCGCCCTCCTCCTCTACCGCAGCATTCGGAACCGACAACGTCTGGCGCAAAAGGAAAAGGAACTCCACAACAACCAAGTGGACCAGCTCCTCGCCCAACAGGAACTCAAGAGCATCAACGCCATGCTTGAAGGACAGGAGAACGAACGAGACCGCATGGGCAGGGACCTGCACGACCGCCTTGGCAGCATGCTCAGTGGCATCAAGGCCAACATGGCCGCTTTGGAGGACCGCGTGGAAGCCATGCGCCAGGACCAGCAGTACCAGAAGGTGAACCGCCTGCTCGACCAGACCGTGAGCGAGCTGCGCCAGATCAGTCACGACATGGCCGCCGCGACCCTTAACCGCTTCGGGTTGGAAAAAGCCTTGAAGGACCTGCGCGATACGCTCCACATCAGCGGGCGGCTGCATGTGGAACTCAACACCTTCGGCCTGGACCAACGCCTGGAACGCAGTGTGGAGATCGCGCTGTACCGCATCGTGCAGGAATTGGTGAGCAACGTGCTCAAACACGCCAAGGCCAGCGAACTCACCATCGGCGTAACGCGTGCGCCTGGCCGCCTAAGCGTGGTGGTGAGCGACAATGGCGTGGGCTTCGATCCAAGCTCCATGAGCGGCGGCATGGGCTTGAGCAACGTACGCTCGCGCGCCACGGCCATCGGCGCTACCATGCAAGTGGACAGCACGCCGGGCAAAGGCACCACGGTGAGCCTGGAGTGCCCGGTGGTGGAGTAACAAAAGTTAGGGGTCATGTGGCCCCTTCGAGGGTCATTTTCATGGTATACCATGATTGCGGCCCTAACCTGTAGCAACGTGCTTTGGTGGACCTACGCCCTACCATGCACCCGCTCCGCACGACCTTCAGCGCACATGGCCGCCGAGCGCTCGGCCCAGGCTTGTTGGCCATGCTTCTGACTGTACCGCTCAACAGGCCTCATGAGGCAGCCCAGCAGCCGGCACCTGCGCGAAACATCCAAACCCGAGCAGCCCGAAGCGCAGTGCTTCCGTTGATCCCGATCGGTGGTCCGTTCCAGTTGGATCAAGCCACCGCGGGCAACCTGAACGTCTCGCCAGAAGCAGCAATTCCCGATGATTGGTACAACAC
>JBATND010000358.1:0-10675 GCA_049290175.1 Flavobacteriales bacterium
GTCCTGGGCGGTGTTATCCATCGAGCGTGTGCCTTCGCGTGGCTCGCCCACGGCTTGTGCGGCGCTCACCAGATCCCAGTCGAATGCGCGCGACTCCGCTTGCGCACGCTCAGCCAGCACGGCGGCATCGAATCGGTCATCAATGGGCAGCGCAGCGGCGCGCTGATCGGCACTACTGATGCGCATGCCGAGTTGATCCGCCTGCGCTGGGCTCAGGTCGGTGCCAGCGCCGCGCTCGTTGGTTTGCGCGAGGTGGCGCGTGAGCGATGCTTGTCCGCGCATCACGGCGGTCTGGCGTTCGGCGGCTTCGGCCTTGCGCACCGCCACCTGGGTCTCTTCGCGCAGGAAACGCTGCTGCTGATCCAACTCGGTGATCTGGCGATCGAGATCCTCTTTCTTCGATTTGGTGCGTGTATCGTCGCGCTCACGCTTCAGGCGAGCGATGCGATCCGCTACCTCGGTCTCTTCGTCGCGCTTGGCTTTGGCCATGCTCATGAGGCGTGCGGCCTCCTTCTCCTGTGCCTGCAATAGGAGCCTTGCCTGCTCAGCGGGTTCTTGTGTGCGGTCGGGTTTCGCGCGTTCGTCGAGGTTCTGCTTCAGGGTGCGCAATTCGGTCAACGCCTTCGTATCGTCCTTCGCAGCAATGGAAGCAGACAGGTCGCTGCTGAGCTTGGTGGCTTCGGCAGCGCGCTGACGCGTGTTGAGGGCGGCCGTGGAGAGCGCGATGCCCGTGCTTTGCGCTGCGCGTGCGCGCATGGCGGCGTCGCGTGCGCGCTGCCTTTCGGTCGCGGCTTGTGTCATCAGGGCATTGCGCTGCTGCTCATCGTCGCTGATGTCTGTTGCGCGCTTCACGAGTTCATCGGCACGGGCGGTTGATTTCTCCGCTTCCTGCGCGGCATCGAGCGCCAGAGCGAATGCCTCACTGGCCATGGCCTGCTCGTCGAGGGCCTGTGCTTCGCGCTCGCGCGCATCGTCCTTGGCCAATTGAATGGCTTTGGCCTGATCGACATCGCCGGTGAAACCAGCTTGGGTGAGCAGGTCTCCCTTCGGTTGCTCAACGGGCGCGGGCTTTTCGGCCACGATCTCCCGATCGCTCACATCGAGGCGCGCGCGGCGCTTGATCTCGTCGAGGGCCAAGGCCACCATGTCCTCGCCGAGCGGCTCATCGAAGTAGTTGCGGATGATGAGCTGCTCGAGGTCGCCCTGACGGTTGAGCACGAGTTCCTGGCGATAGGCGCGCGGGCCATCGGCCTTGGGCACTTCTACCACGCCTATGTGCGACTTGCCCGATGGGCCGCAATCAACGAGGTAGCGGTAGCGACCGGCTCGCGGAACGCTGAGCGCGTAGTTGCCATTGATGTCGGTGCGCGATTCGGCCACGCGCTCCTGCGTGAGCATGTCTTCCACCACGATGCGCGCCTTGCGATCATCCTTGTCGAAGCTGCTGGCATAAGTGCCCTTGAATACCGTGATGGTGACCGCTGCTTGCGCTGTGCCCACGCGATAGACGTGCAGCATGCCCTGCTTGCTATTTCGGCCACTGGCGAAGCACGCTTCCTTCTGCTCGGCATCAACGATGTAGAAGATGTCGTCGTCGGGAGTGCTCACGGCGAAGTCGAGGTTCTCCGGGCGCCCGAAGGCATCGAGGCCCTTATCGTAGCTGGCGCGGAACACATCGTAGCCGCCCATGCTGTTGTGGCCCTTGCTGCTGAAGAAGAAGATCTTCCCTCCGGGATGCATGAAGGGGAAATCCTCGTCCTGATCGGTGTTGATGTAGCCCGCGAGCTTCACCGGGGTGGCATAGGTGCCGTCGGGCAACACCTCAGAGCGGTAGATGTCGAGGCCGGTGGCGCCGTCCTTTCCGTAACTGCTGAAGTAGATGGGCCCATTGCGCTCGGGCAGGTACACGAGGCTGCGGTGCTTGCGCTTCTTATCGAGGCTGGTCTTGAGTTCCTCGGGCAGCACCACCACGCGTCCGCCGATGTCGGCGAGGTCGTAAAAGCGGAAGAAATCGGCATCCACCACTTCCACCTTGCTGCGCACGGTGATCTCCTTGAGGTTGCTCAGGAGCTTCTCGCCGTTGCGGCATTGCTTCTGGAGCGCTTCCACCGGATGCACGGCGAGCAGCTTCTTGTCTGCCGTGCCCAAGAAGCGCTGATAGGCGGCCTGCGCATCCTTGAAGCGGTAGTTGAGGTGATAGGCGCGACCGAGCCAATACCACGCGAGCGGGTCGGTGGTGGGTGAGTCGGTCGCGAATTTCAGGTGGCTGATGGCCTGCTCCTTATCGGCGCTGCCGTGCAAGAGGCACGCACCAAAGCGGTAGTTGAGCGTGCGATCGCTGGGGGTAAGGCTGACGAGCTGCGAATACAGGGGCATGGCCTCGGCGAACCGCTGCTCCTGGAAGAGCTGGTCGGCCTTTGCACGCACCTGCGCGTCGCCGCCCTGGCCGAGGGCCAGAACTGGGAGGAACAGGAAGCAGAATATGCCCGGAAGGCGGGTCATCGACTGAGAGTGGCCGCTTGTACCGCTGCCAAGGTGCTTGGGTTTCACGGTGTTCCGCTGCTCTTGCCGGCAAGGCTCAGGCGGTTCTCCTCTCCGCGCAGCAACCGCCCGATGTTCTCGCGGTGGGTGTAGAAGACCATGGCGCAGAGCACAATAGCGAAGCCCACCTTGATGCGGCTCTCCTCGTGCCAGATGAGGGCAACCGCCAAGGGAAAGGCCAAGGCCGCGAAGAGCGAACTGAGTGATACGTAGCGCGACGCCAGGAATACCAGGACGAACACGCCGATACAAACACCGGCAGCGCCCGGATGCACGGCGAGCACTCCGCCCAAGCTCGTGGCCACGCCCTTGCCGCCCCTGAAACCCGCGAAGACGGGATAGAGGTGGCCGATCACTGCGGCGATCACCAGACCCACGCGCAGCCACATCCACGGGCCGCTATCGGGCTGCAGGTCCGAGAAGTTGGGCAGCACACGCACAGGCAGAAACCCTTTGAGCACATCGATGAGCAGCACCGGAACGCCTGCTTTCGGGCCCAGCACACGGAAGGTGTTGGTAGCGCCAGCGTTACGGCTGCCGTGCTCACGCACATCGATACCGAAGAAGGCGCGGCCCCACCAAACGCTGGTAGGGATGCTGCCGCAGAGATAGGCGAGCACCATGGCGAGCGTGCCGTACACCCAAGGGAACTCCATGGTTCAGCAGGTGGTTGTGAGGGTGGCCGAGGCCTGTGGTCCGTAAGAAGCCATCGATATGGGGTAAAGGTAGAATCACCCCGAAACCATCCCCCATCGCGCAGATGAGGTTGTCACAGAAGACTTGTTATCAAACGAATACGACTCATGTTCGGAACACCATCCAAGTGAGGGAAGCCTCTTTCAGATGGCAATCGCTTTTTCCACCGGTGCGCATAGGGCGTTGCATTGACGAGCAATCCCGCACTTATCAGAGCTTCCCCTCCGCTTCCACCTTGGCGATGAACCGCACGATGCTCTCGCGGAACGAGGGCGATGCCACCCGATCCAAGTTGGCATCGATGTACGCACGGTCCTCGGCGATGGCAGCGCGGTAGCCGAGGAAGGATGGCGCATTCACTTGGATGGAGAGGCGCAGGAAGCGCAGCTCCAAACTGCTGTTGTCCGTGGCGACCGCCGATTCCAGCAGCTCCTTGCCGTCGTTGAAGTAGGCGAGCTTCCGGAAGGGGTTCACCGCATGGGATGCCCGTGCGATGGTGGCCGCGCCCAAGTATCCCTTCAGCACGGCGTCGTTGCGGGTATCGGCGCTGGCCAGTTGCTTCAGGACGCGTTCGCAGGCGGCTTCGTCCTTGAACATGGCGCCCGTCTCCTTGCGCAATTCGAGCAATAAGGGCGATTGCCCGTGCGACCTGGCTGGCAGCAGCAGCGCAGCGAAAAGAACGGCTTGCAGGATGCAGAGGGAAGAGCGATCGCGATAGAGCATGCGCTAGAATCGGAAGTAGAACGAAGGCTTCACCACGAAGGGGATCACATCGGGCTGGTTCAAGTAGCCCAAGCGCCAGGTGAAATCGATGCGGGCGATCTTCAGGATGTTCTCGATGCCGAAGCCCACTTCGGTGTACGGTGCATCGATCGTGCGCATGCCGTCAGCGAGCAGGTATCCCGCGTTGCCATGCACCGGCGAGAGCGTTCCGTAGTACACGCCGCCCAAGAGCAGCTCGCGCAATTTCAGCTTCCGCAGCAAGGGCACCTTGTTCAGGAAGAAGCCCTCGAAGTGATGCTCGAGATGCACGGAGGCGTAACGGTCCGCGGCGAATTCCATGTAGTTCATCAGGTTGAAGGCGTGGTCGTCATTCAGCAGCAGTGGATTGCCGTCGGGCACATGCAGCAGCGGATAGGGCAATTCGCCGATGATCACGCCCGCCTCGACCAATGCACCGAAGAAGCCCAGCTTCCCTGTGCGTACTTGATGCTCCAGTTTGATGCGGTACGATGAGCGATCGTATTGCCCGCCCCAGAGGTTGCGGAAGCTCCAGGACCCTTCGAGCGAGAGCACCGGATAGTCCAAGAGGAAGAGGCCGCGATCCACTTCGGTGAAGGTGGCAGGCAGGTCCGTGTTGCCCCATGCAAAGCGCAGGTTCACGCGCACGCCGCTGTGCTGCAAACCGCCCATCAGCATGGTATCGCCATCGGCAGCGCGCCGCAGCAAATCGAAGCCCATGGGATCCACGCGTTGCTGGAAGAGCGTGGCGCGCGCCGTAAAGCCGGTGAACCATTGGCGCTCCACGTAGCCTTCGCGATCAAGCACCAGCATGCGGCGATCCTGACCGGTGATGCGCACCAAGCCGCTGAAGAGGTGATCAGCAGAGATCGCATTATCGCTGCGCCCTTGCTGCCAGATGTCGTTGCGCTCACGAAGGCCCAGTTCCCACCGCTTGCCTTGCGCAATGGGGAAACGGAAGGCGCCCGATAGGCCATGCTTGAAGCGCTCGTCGCCGAAGCCATACGCGAGATGGCCGGCCAATCGGAGCCTGCGACTGAACAACTCGTTGGTGCGCAGGCCGAATTTCACGCGCGGCCCCTCGAAAGCGCTGCGCGTGAAGAAGGTGAACACATTGCCGACATCGACCTTGCCCAGCGGGAGCCAGCCGCCCGAGAGCATCTTGGAAACGCTCACCAACCGTCGCCAGCGCGGATCGTTGTTCATCCGATCCACCATGGCCACCAAGCGCTGTTCCTCATCGCCGAGGCTGTCGCCGCGCGCAGCTTGCCAGAAGGCCTCATCGCGTTCGTTCGCGCCTTCCTCGAAGATCACGCGGTCAACGCCGCTGAAGAGTGCTTCATCGATCGGCTTGTCGAATGAGATCTTGCTGAACTCGCTGGTCTTGCGGCCGAAGAAGCCGGTCATGTCCTTCACGTTCTCCACCACGGTGAAGTCGGCGAGCACCTGGCTGCGCGTGCGGAACCACTGCCGATCGCCGATCAGCGCATAGTCCTGGCGGATCCAGTAGTTGCGCACGAAGTTGATGTTGGCCTCGATGCTGAAGGCGACATCGGCGCGCACCAGCGCGTATGTGGCGCTATCGATGAAGACCTCGCCGGTGAAGGCCACGTCGGCGCTGCCCTTGGGCTTGAATGAGATGCGGTAGCACGGGCGCTCGTTCACCACCACGCCGCTGTCGAGCAGCAGGAATTTGTAGTTGCGGCGGTAATGCTCGTTCAGTGGGCTTGGGAAGCTCTTGTCGAGGATGACCACGTGGTTCGCGTAGAGGTCGGGGTCCACGTACATGTCCTCCACGAACTCCATGATGCGCGGGGCGCGGAAGAATTTCACGGCGCGTCGGCCCTTCACCACTTCACGGTGCGCTGGGGGGGATCGGCGATAATGGTGCTCCTCGATGCTCTCCGTGAGCACGATGGGCAGGTATCGCACGCTGTCCTCCGTGGTCCGTGCATCGTCCCAGATGTAATCGAAGGGCCGCAGCAGCATGTTGCGCTTGATGTCGTCGGTGAAGTTGTTGATGTCGAAGCGCACCTGGTGGTAGGCCGTGAAGGCATAGTGATCCAACCGATCGGGCGTGTTCAGCGGTTTGTTGGCGATGGTCTTGCGCAGCACCGCGAAGGCCGGATTCTCGCCGGGGCGCACCTCGAACAGGCTGAGCTCATAGGCCTGCGGAACGAGCTGCACATCGATCACCTCGTTTGTGCCATTGGTGATCGGCAGCACTTCGGGGTGGTACCCGATCAGCATCACGCTCATGGTTTCCACGCGGCGATCGGTGCCCAGGCTGAAGCGGCCCAGCGTATCCGTGAGCGTCCCCACCATGGTGCCGGTGAACACGACGTTGGCGAATGGAATGGGCTGTCCGGTAGCGGCATCGGTCACGGAGCCGCTCACCTTCGTGCGCTGTGCCGAAGCGAGACCGGTGAACAGCAACAGGCACAGCGTGAAGGCGCTGCGGCGGAGTTGCGTGCGCGATATGGAGTGAGGCGTGGTCAACAGGAGCGCAAAGTGGGGCGCCTACTTTCGCTGGCCAAAGGTCGCAACGCGGGCACGATGGAGCAGGACAGGATCCGAGGGACTTGGCGACACTTCGCTTCGCATGCCGCGTTCGGTGCCAGCCCACTCGCTTGGTTGCGCATGCTCGCACGGCACGGCGGCACCATCGATGCCCGCTACCTGCCGAAGGCCGCGTGGATCACCCTCGTTGTGCTGGCCTCCTCTCCTTTCGTGCTGTGGGAAAGGCTCCGCCATGGCCGCCGCATCGCGCGCAGTACGCCGCAAGCACCGGTCTTCATACTGGGTTATCCGCGCAGCGGCACCACCTACTTGCACTACTTGCTGGCGCGTGATCAGCGTTTCGCTTTCTGCGATGTGTTCGAGGCGCTGATGCCCGCCAGCTTCCTCACTACCGATCGCCTGTTCCGCTCCAAGGTGCGGCGCGGATTGCCGGCCACGCGTCCCATGGACAACCTACGCATGGATGTGGACCTGCCCAAGGAAGAGGAGTTCGCAATGGCCTGCCTCACGGGTCGTTCCATCGTGGCGGGCTACATCTTTCCCCGAAGGATCGACCAGGTCTTCGAGCAGGATGGATTGCTCACCGATGCCCGCGCCCGTCGCCAATGGCAGCGCGGACTGCTGCATTTCATGCGCAAGCTCACGGTGCGCCATGGCAACCGGCCGCTGCTGATGAAGAGCCCCTTCAACACCGCTCGCGTGGCTGCCATACGTGAGTTGTTCCCCGATGCGCGCTTCATCCACATCCACCGCGATGCGAGCACGGTGTTCGCCAGCAACCTGCGGCTCTATGAACGCATCCTGCCCATGTTGGCGCTGTGCGACGTTGAGCGTGCCACCATACGGCGTTTCATCCTGCGCTCGTACAAGGACACCTACCAGCGCTTCTTCAGTGATGTGAAGGCCGTTCCTGATGAGCGGCTCGCGCATGTGCGTTACGAGGACCTCGTGACCGACCCGGTGAAGGTGCTGCAGGGCGTTTATGCCCAACTCGAACTCGGCGACTTCGAGGCGGCGCGGCCAGCGATCGAGGCAGAGGCGCGCTCTTACGCGGAGTACCGCACCAACCAGTACGCATTGAGTGATGCCGACAAGGCCACCTTGCTTTCCGAATGGAGCGCCGTGATTGAACGACTGGGACGTGCGCTCTAATCGCGCTTCACTTTGCCCGTTGGGGTCATGCGCAGTTGATCCACGCATGTGATGCGCTGCGGAACCTTGTGTCCGGAAAGATGCTCGCGGCAGTAGTCGATGAGTGTATCGATATCGATGCTGCTGCCTTCCGCTGGAACCACTTCGGCCTCCACTACTTCTCCCAGCAGCGCATGCGTACCACCGTACACGCGCGACATGGCCACGTTGGGATGAAGGTCAAGGATGGCTTCGACCTCCTCGGGGAAGATCTTGTTGCCCGCGCAGTTGATCACCGATTTGCGACGGCCACGGATGGTGATGAGGCCATCTGCTGCGCGAGTGGCGAGGTCGCCGGTGAGGAACCAGCCTTCGTGCAAATGATCGCTGCGCAATGTGGGCGGATCGAGGTAGCCATCGAACATGCCGGGTCCGCGCAGGGCCAGCTGGCCCAATTCGCCATGGGGCACCGCGTGCAAGTCTTCATCCATGATGCTGGCCTCGTAGCCGGGCAGCAGATGTCCAACGGCATCGGGTCGCTCTGCGGAGCAATCGCTGTTGATGATGGGAAGCCCCACTTCGATGATGCCAAGCGCTTGCGCCACGGGCGCGCCGGTGCGCGCATGGAAACGCGCAGCAAGTCCTTCGGGCAGTTTGGCCGATGTGGAGATCACGCGCAGGTCGGGTTTCCACGCTAACTCTTGCGGAGCATTCGCGATGATGCGGATGTGCATGGGCGAAGCGTAGAGCAAGGTGCCGCCATAACGGATCGCGGCACGCAGGATCTCCTCGGCAGCAAGTTGATGGCAAAGGATGATTGCCGCGCCCGCATGCAGGTAGAGCATGATCGACACAAGGAAGTGATAGGCCATGGGCAGCACCCACACAACGGCATCATCCGGTGTCAGATGCAAGCCCGCGTTGGCTGCTTCGATACGTTCCAAGGCCGCGCGATGCCCGATGATCACGCCCTTCGATGCGCCGGTGGTCCCGGATGTTGACCGGATGAATGCAGCATCGGGAACGTGCGCAGCGATCCGATCGTGATCGGTGCGCAGGTGCTCGAAACGGAAAGAGCGGCCAGCCAATATCCATTCACCATTGGGGTCATGCGCCAAGTAGGCATGTGGTCGCATGGCTCCGAACAAGCCCGTGCGCTCGGTAGGTGTTGTGCCATGCGGCATGGGGATCACTACGGCGCCGCAGCGCAGGCCCGCCAGCATGGCAATGATGAACGCGGCACTGTTCCGGTCAGCGATGCACAGGCCCTCGCCGGGCTGCAAGCCAGCAGCGGCAAGTGCGCGCGCGAGCTGCTCTGCTTCCGCATACACTTCGCCGAATGTGAGGCTGACCCCATCTTCATGCACCGCTGCGCGATCAGCCCAGGCGTGTGCCCGCTCACGCAGTTGATCGTACAGGTTCATTGAATTCAAAAGTAAACCTGCTCGCTTTGGATGGCGGCGATCGCATCGGCGGCGGACTGCCCGCTTACCTGATATGCTGCCAGGGTTCCAGCAGCGTGGCCCGTTGCTAAGCAGGTGCCCATGACACGCGCACTTGCAATGGCACGCTCGGAGGCTGAGAGCCCGCGGCCCGCGAAGAACAAAGCCGGGAAGCGCGCAGAGCGAAGGGCGCCTGCTGGTATGTGGTAATGGCCTCCTTCTGCGAACCAGGTCATGCTGGCGTCGGTGCCTTCGCCCCACTCTTCGATCGGCCATGCGCCATTGGCGATGGCATCTGGTTGTTTGCGGCAAGCGAGCACGTCCTCCTCATTCAACACGACCAGCCCAAGGCCTCGTCGCTCCGTGCGGATTCCAGTCTCGGGCGCCAAACGCTCAACGCTTGCATCGGCGAAAGCATCGGAGTGAATGCGAAGCAGATCAACCACATGAAGCGCTGATGCACGGCCTTGCTCATGAATCGTCTCTCGATAGTCATCGCCGCGCAAGCGATGCGGCAATCCCACCTTCAGCAACAGCGTTCCCTGGCTGTATGATCCGGGTACGATGGAAACCGCACCGATGCCCTGCGCGCGCGCATCGGCTCGCAGCAAGGCGCGTTGCACGATGCGATCAAGTCGCGTTGCGTCATCTCCCTTCACGCCTTCCAAGACGATGACTTGCGCTGGGGCTTGGTAGGCCTCGGCCTCGATCATTCGATCGCCGCACAATGCGGACACCACAGCGCTGCCCGTGCAGTCCACCACAGAGAGAGCTTGCCTCGCATGCTGGGCGCCTTGCTCATTCCAATGCACTTGCGCAACGCCATCATGCCATGCGCAGCTCACCAGCTTCGCGCTTGACCGCAAATCCACTCGGGCTTCAATAAGCACTTCGTTACCAAGCGCAGCGAATGCATCCACCGCGTACGGCAGGAACTTCAACCCGTGAACTCCTGCAACGACTGAGGTTCCGCTGGCACGCGCGAGCCGCTCAGCGAATTGCAGCGGGAAACCAGCCATGGCAGGACGTGGCTGCGCATCGGAGTGCCGCAGCCAGATGCCGCAGAGCGTGCCCACCATGGCTGCCGTGGCTTTGCCGCCAAGTGCATCGGCCGCATCAATCAGCACAACGCGCGCACCGTGCAATGAGGCAGCACGAGCGGCCGCGATGCCTGCAACGCCACCGCCCACTACCAGCACATCGATGCGATCAGGCGTGCTTGGCATGCGCATTCGGCGTTTGTGTCAACGCTTGAAGCAGAGCGTGCTCGAAGCGGTCCAACTCTTCGCCCTGTATGGTCTCTGGCACGGCACCAATAGTGACCTGCACTTGCGGACCGCGCCTGGAGAAGACCACGGTGAGCCCCGGCGGGCACGGCACCGAAGGGTGGTCGATGAGTGCATCGATGGGCATGCCCGCGAAGGTGCGTGGCTCGAACGCATCCTCACCTAGATCGGAGAAGGAGCAACTTGCATAGTGACCACGCATGGTCAAATTCATCATGGCCGAATAGCAGACCAAGGGCAGCCACCGCATGATCGAGAGCAGTGAGTCGTAGCGATCGGTGACCCCATTGATCAACTGTGCTTTGAACTGCTCAGCGA
>JBATND010000359.1:0-1690 GCA_049290175.1 Flavobacteriales bacterium
GTTCACACCCGCTCCGGTCTCCACCACTTCACCGCCGAACACCACGCCCAGGATCGGTCGGCGCGGCTTGAGCAGCCCGAAGACCAGCCGCACGAACCACGGGTTGGCGCGCCGCAGCCGCCAATCCGCCGCGTTCACCGCCGAGGCGTGGATGCGGATGAGCACTTCGTTCTTCTTCGGCGAAGGGGTGGGCACTTCCGCGATGCGGATCACATCGGGACCTCCGTAGACGGTGGCGAGGGCGGCTTTCATGGGTGGCAAAGTTCCGGCCGACTGGTGCCGCGAACCGCCCCGCTCATGGTGGCTTTCGAGCGTTCATCCGCGAACATGCATCTTTAGCCTTTCACATCTACCATGATTGCCTTCCGGACTTTGCTGAGTGCCCGAGCATTC
This sequence comes from Flavobacteriales bacterium, assembly GCA_049290175.1. Classification (GTDB taxonomy): domain Bacteria; phylum Bacteroidota; class Bacteroidia; order Flavobacteriales_F; family PHOS-HE28; genus PHOS-HE28. The sequence continues at coordinate 394 of JBATND010000359.1, forward strand.
GTCCTTTTCGTGTTGCTGTGCGGCTCGGTCCCTTCGATGCGCGCCCAACCGCTCGACACGCTCTTTGTAAGGCTGCGCGGCCTGCCGGTCGATTCACTGGAAGCACGCGAGCGGGCAGCGACCGACCCGCGGATGAAGATGGTTGCCATCAACAGGCTTACCGGGCAGTACGCTTTTCTCGGTCGCTCGGAGGACTGCATGAAGGCAGCGATGCGCGGACTTGAGTTGGCAGAAACGACCAAGAACGACACGCTCCTCGCATTGGCCCACTTCGGTATCGGAGTGGCGTTCACCAGGCTCAGTGATGTGAATGGGGCGCTGCGGCACTTCAACATCGCCTTCGATGGCTACCAACAGATCGGGGACAGCATGCGCATGAGCCTCACCTGCAAGGAGACCGCGATCGTGTACCAGCAGGTCGGGGATATCGATGGCACCTTGCGCTACATGCGGAAGGCACAGGCCTATGGCTTGGGTCAAGGGATCCACGGGCGTTCGATGACGATCCTGGCAAGGTGCCACATGGATCGCGGCGATCTGGACTCCGCGCTCTACTATGCCCGCCTGGCTGATGTCATGAAGGCGCCCGGCACGGATCCGTACGGCTACGCCGGCTACAAGCTCATCATGGCTAATGTGCATGCTGCGCGTGGTGAGGGCGATGTGGCCGAACCCTACTACAAGAGAGCATTGGCGGTGGCGGATTCAGCTAGAACGCTGGATGCGCTGATCGGTGGTTCGGCCGGGTATGCGAAGCTGCTCATTGGCCAGGGGCGCGCTGCTGAGGCGCTTGACTGGGCGCGGAAGGGATTCTCGGCCACCGAGGAAGTGCGGCAGCCAGCCCTCATGATCCGGTCCACTACGGCCTTGTCGGATGCCTTTGCCGCGAACGGCATGACTGATAGCGCGCTCGTGTACTCGAAGCTCGCCCATGCCTGGCGCGATTCGCTCACGGCATTACAGAACAGGAGCCAGCTGCAGAACCAGTTGTTCACGCAGGAACTGAAGGACCGTGAGGATGCGAAGGCCCGGGAGGAAGCCAGGGAGGAGCGCTCCCGCAACATCCAGTTCGGCATCATCGCGCTCATCGTCATCACGCTGGGGATCTTCCTGTTGGTTCTCAGCCGCACCGCTATTGTAGGTGCGAGGGCCATCAAGAACCTCTCGCTGATCGCGCTGCTGCTCTTCTTCGAGTTCGTCAACCTGCTGGTGCATCCGTTCCTCGGTGAACTGACGCACCATTCACCGCTGCTTCTGCTGCTCTGCATGGCCGTTATCGCCGGCTTGCTCATTCCGC
>JBATND010000360.1:0-5333 GCA_049290175.1 Flavobacteriales bacterium
ACCCTGAACCGCAGCGGCATCGAACAAGCCAATGCGTTTTAGGCTTGGCCAAATCCGGCGACTGTTAAGTAGCTCACCTGATGGTGATAATCTCAACAGATTGGTCTGTGATGAATCGTCGCTGAACGAAAAGCAGGAGAGCAGTATTCCAACTGGGCTCTCGATCACCTGCTCTGCATGGGCTATTCGGCCTGATGCATCAACCACGATGGACCAATCAGGATTCTGGCTGGCCGCAGGCAATGCGGCCAGCCAGAACACCAAAGCATGAAATCGCTTCACGGTTGCAGGCAAGACTTCTTCCCATAGCGGTACACAACCTGATGGTGCCGTACGGAGCAACCACCGCATAGGGTGTATTGGGAATCGAAGGTGCAAGAGATCGCCTGACGGTCACTCGGCTTGAGCTGCACAAGTACGTCCCAAGCATATTGGGTGTATGTCCCCATCAATGCAGGGCTCCAGCAATCAACGCAGTGGGCTTCCGGCTGTTGGCAACGGAAAATCTTCCAAGGAGCCGCAGGGTTTCCTGAAGGGAAGGAAGTGTGCCCAAAGTTGGCGTAAAGACCTTGCTCCCACGACATAACTCCAATCGTTCGGATGCTATGCCAGAAGCAGTCTTTGTGAATCAGCGGAATATTCTGATTCACGCGTGCTTGAATTTGCTTGTAGGCGCAGCGGCCCGAACCTGGGTTCGTGCCACATCCACAACTCATGATTGGGTTGAACGAATCATCCCCCCAATTCCAGCTGTTCGAGAAGTTAGTGTTCAGCTTCTCATACCCACTCCCAATCTGAAGGTACACTTTCAGCGTCGACGCCGGTCCGGCACCAACGATGGTCGCGTCAGCGAGGACAAGGTGGTTCACATCAGCGACGAGCAAGCCCGAAACATGCGCATGCAGTTCGTTGAACGCAGCCTGAACGTCTGCTTGGCTGAAGCCCTCAACGCTTCCCGGCAGTGCCACTTCAGCACTGTCCAACGTGATGGTGTTGCATTCCACCCATGCGGTGGCTATGGAGAAATTCAATCCGGCTTCAACATACCACTCTGCGCTGTCAGCAGAGAAATAGATGTTGTCCTTGGTCAGGGCTTCGCTTCGTGCAGCATCAACGAAGGCGCGTACCCTCGGCGTTACGTCAATCTCAGAGGAGACTACCGGTCCTTGTGGTCCAGCTTCTTCCTTATTACAGGATATCAGAGCACCTGCTAGCACGGCGAAAAAGGCAATTGCACTAAGCGCTAAGCGCGTTGGGCGTTGGGCGTTGGGCGTTGGGCGTTGGGCGTTTCATGGTGTTTTATTTCTCCAAACATATAGTCAAATCCACCTGAGCGAATCAGTTTTTTTTGAACATGTTGCCGACCGCTCGAAATCGGACATTTGCTCGGCATGAGACAGCGGCGCATCCTTATCGGCATCCTTGCTGCGCACACCCTGCTGCTCGCGCTGTACACTTTCCCGCATCAACTCGTGCCCGAGCGTCTGCGCATCATCGGCCAGCTCTACGCGCGGCCGCTCTTCCATCAGCAATGGCGGCTCTTCGCGCCGGACCCGCCGTTGTGCGATTGCCAAGTGCAGGTGAAGGTCGGAGAGGAAGAGTGGCGCTCACTTCTTCGGCAAGGCGATGGGTACCTCGATCGGCGCATGGCCCAGACCGTCGCGCGGAACCTGCAACGCGCCATGGCCGAAGGCTCTTCGCCAGATCAATCAACCTTACGAGCCATGCACGCCATGGTGCGCGACATCCGCCGGGAGCAGCCTAACCTTCGTTATCGCTTGGTTGAGCGATGCGTTGTTGCGGCCGAAGAACCGGTCAATCGCGAAGCGCGCATCACGGAAATCGAAGCGCGATGAAACACTTTGTGGCAATTCGCTTCTTTCAACGAGCAGCTGTGCTATGGCTATTAGGCTTCACGCTTTCCGCGCTGCCGAGCGCAGAGAGGCTTTGGGATATTCCGGTGTCGCCGGTTTGGGTGCCGCCAGGGCCAATCAGCTCCGTAACCCATGCCTTGTGCGGCGAAGTGCCTGAATTCTTCGCGATGCTGGCTGTTGCACTGCTCATGGTATTTGCTGCTTGGCAGTTCTTCTCGCGTGCTCGTTGGTGGGCTTGGGCCATTATCTGGCTAGCGTATGTGAACCTCATGAACCGCGCATGGATGGCGGGCAGCGGCGGCCAGCAGCTCATGGCCAATGCGCTCTTCTGGTCCATCTTCCTGGCCATGCGTTCAGAGCGGGCGCGATTCCTCGGTCTCTGGGCCATCCGATTGCAATTGCTATTGGCCTACTTGGCCACGGGGCTGCACAAGCTCTCTGGCACGCATTGGCTCGATGGCACAGCCATGGGCATCGTGGCCACAGACCAAGCCTTCGGACCATCGTGGCTCGCATCGGCACCCGGCCTTTCGAGCATCATCAGCTGGAGCGTGCTGCTGTTCCAATTGAGCTTCCCCATCGCCATCTGGTTCCGCACACTGCGGATGCCGTGGATGCTATTCGGCATCGCCTTTCACCTGGGCACGGCCATTTGGATGGACATCCCCGAGATGGGGCTGGCCTTCGTGGTGTGTTACGCCATTTGGCTCGACGACGAGCACATCAGGCGCATGCCGGTGCTGCGTCGATTCGCAGCAGGGGCTTCAACCAGCCTTTGATCGCTTGCCAGCGATGCGGAACCGGCCACCCACCACCACGTTGTGCTGCACGAACCAGAAATGCTGGCTGGCCCGGTCTTCGGCCGTGCCGGTGGTGAGGATCCAGGGCAGGTCGATGTAGCCTGCCCGCAGCGTATTGCGGATGAAGAGGTGGCGGAGGAAGTTGAAGTGCAGGCCCACCTGAGCGCCTACGCCGTAACCAGCCAGGTTGAATCGGTTGTTCATGCCCTCACCGAAGAGGCGCACATCACTGCGCGGAATCACTGGACCGGCATGCACGCCTTCGTATGCACGCAACCTGAATCGTCCGGTGGCGCTGCTCCAGATCAAATCGTGGTGGTCGGCATCGAAGGAGAGCAGGTTGAGGCCATCGGTGTGCTCGAACTGCAGGAAGTCCTCGGTGAGGGCGACATCACGCGAGCCCTCGTTGGTGGTGTATTCAACACTGCGCGTGCCGCGCACATAACCGTCCATGCGCACCTGTTGGCCGCCGCGCATCACGTACTTCATGTGGTCCATGCCGAGCGAGAGGCTCCACTGGTCGCGGATGTGATAGCCCAAACGGTAATTGTATTGCGGCACCCACATCGAGGTGGGCGAGCAATAGGTCTTGACGGAGAAATCCGACGGCCGATCATCAGCGCGGATGTGCCGCAAGGTGATGTCATAGTCGGGTCCGCTCAGGTGCAGGTCGCTCCAACTGTACCACGCGCGATTGTATCCCCAATAGATGAACCAGGAGCCACGATCGCCCTGCGCAGAAACCGGCTCAGCAAGACAAGCAGTGAATGCGGCAAGCGCGATAGCCAAGAGCGAGGTTGCTTGCGCTTGTTTCTGCTTCGCCGAGCTGAACGACTGCCGCATGAATCGAAAGAAATCGCCGAAAGCCATTGCTAGGAAGTGCTTGCGTTCTACTGAAGGAAAGTCCAAGGCCTGCTTAACGGCGGCCGAAGTAATGCTATTCGCTCATAGCCGTCCGGGCGGCGGTGATGACCTCCACGGCAATGCCAAGAGCACAAAAGCCATGGAGCCCCCAGCGTTGGCCGCAATGTCCTTCAGCGAATCCGCATTGAGCGACCAGAGCGCGCGACCGGTTGTGGTGTTCTGATATAGTTCGTTGGCGATGCCGATCAGGTTGAATGCGAGGACCGCAAGCATGACCAGCGCAACGGAGCCGAGCACCGGCCATAGGAGCGAAGCATATGATCTCAGGAGCAAGCAGATGGCACAGCCGAAGAGCACATGCTCCGCGATGTTCACCACGAACTCGAAGCCGCTATGCCCTGTGGCCGGGCGTGTGCGGTTCAGGGCGATCAAGAGCATGTATCCCAAGAAGACCCAGTCGTAGATGCGGTGGCGAGGCTGCGCGAGATAGCCCGGGCGCGTATGCAGGAAGCCCACCGCCGACATGAGCACGGCGATGTAAGGGAGGAGGAACCACGCTTGTGCCGCACATGCAACCAGCACGGCCACTACTGCACCAACGATCAGGATTATCCGATGGCGTTGCTCGCTGGGCTGATTGGAGGCCACGTGCTCGAACTATGAATCCGCGCAACTGGCTTATCGGCCGACAACCGCCAAGCCTAGCGCACGCAATGCGCCTTCAACTTGTTCAAGTACATGTCCTCAACGGTCTTCTGGCCCAGGGCCACCACCTTATCGTGGAACTCCCATGCCTTGGGGCAATTGAGCGTGAGCGTGTAGCACTCGAACAGCCGGTAGGTCACATCGGCATCGTTGCCCATGCGGCGGTACGCGCGCTTGTACAGATCCAGCGCCTTCAGCGTGAACTCTTCAGCTTTCTTGTCGCGTCCCTCTTGTTGCATGTGGTAGCGCTGCTCCATGTACACATCGGCCTCTTCCTTCAGCAAAGGCGCGTAGGTGCTATCCACAGCGATGCCGTTGCGGTAGTTGTCGTGCGCCTCCAAGGGCCTCTTCATGCTGCGGAAGAAGGCGCCGAACGAGCGGTGCGCCTCGGGGTTGATCGGCATGGCCATCCAGGCTTCATTGAAGCGGCGCATGGCTCCGACGTGATCATTCTTCTTCAGCCGTTCATGGCCCAGCTTGCACAAGCTGTCGCTCACCGCGCGCTGGCGGTTGCGGTTGTTCATGATCACCGTGAAGATTCCCTCATCGATCGTGTTGTTCATCACCTCGGGGCCATAGTCACCGAAGCGTGGTTTTAGGTACGGGTCCTTGTCGGCGCGTTCGTACCACTCATCGAAGCTGAGCAGCTGCGCGGAGAGGGAGGTGGCAAGGAGGGCGAGGGCGGAGAGGGTCAGGCTTCTGATCATGGCGTTGCGGTGCGGCGAAGTTGGCAATGTTCGGGCCATTGGATCAAGGCAGTTGCTGAATGCGCACGTTGTTCGGCGATGTGCCTCCGATGTTGACCAGGATAGGGTCGCGGTCGTTCCTGCTGCCAGTGTAACGAACGGTGCCATCCATGTTGCTGTCTGTGGGATGATAGCCAGCGATCGTTGCTGTTGGAGAACTGCCACCAACAGCCGTCAGGATCGGATCCCGGTCGTTCTGCTCTCCGATGTAGCGCAGCACGCCGTCTTGCAGGCAATCGCCCGCCCAAAGAGGATTCACGGGGCCCATCGGCTTGGTCGCGGAAATGCCGTGAAGCGCAGTGCTTCCATCGCTCAGGTCGTAGCTGCGCAGGGCCACGCTGACC
>JBATND010000361.1:0-16018 GCA_049290175.1 Flavobacteriales bacterium
TCGCTATGCCACAGGTCGCGGAAGCTGTGCGCCTGCCTGCCGGTAGGCAAGGTGCGCAGGTCGCCCAGCACATGGTGCGCGTCCTTGTCGAAGCAGCAGGGCACCACGCGGCCATCCCAGGTGATCACGCAACTGTGCCACATCTTCCAGCAATTGTCCTCGAGCTTGTTCTTCACCTCCCAAACGCCTGAAGCGTTGCGGCGGTAGCGCGCGTACTTGTCCTGCAAGGGGATCAGCGGATGGTCGTCCTTGGGGTCGTAGATCTGCGCTGTCTTCAGCCAGAGCTCATCCACGCCGAGTTCATGTGCCAGCTTCCGCGCTTCAGGGATCTGATGCTCGTTGGGCTTCACCACGAGGAATTGGAATACCACGTGCGGCGTGCGGCTCTTCAGCCGTTGCTTCCACGCGATGATGTTGCGCGTGCCCGCGATCACCTTGGCCAATTCGCCTTCGCGCCGGTATTGGGCGTAGGTCTCTTGCGTGGTGCCATCGAGCGAGATGATGAGCCGCGAGAGGCCGCTGCGCACAGTGGCCTCGGCCTTGGCATCGTCGAGGAAGTGCGCGTTGGTGCTGGTGGCGGTGTACAGGCCGCGCTCGTGCGCATGCCGCACCATGTCGAGGAAGCCGGGATTGATGTAGGGCTCGCCTTGGAAATAGAAGGTGAGTGCCCAGAGGTCGGGCGCCAGCTCGTCGATCACGCGCGTGAAGAGGTCCTGCTTCAAGTTGCCCGTGGGCCGGGTGAAGCTGCGCAAGCCACTGGGGCATTCCGGGCAGCGCAGGTTGCAGGCGGTGGTGGGCTCGAAGCTGATGCTGAAGGGCATGCCGCCGATGCGGGGCTCCTTGCTGCGCTTGGCGCGTTGGAAGCTCGTCCACAACGCAGCGGCATTGCGCAGACGGCGCGGCGTGGCATACCGGCTCCATTCGTAGGCATCGCGCGCGCGGGCAAGCATCTGTCTCATTCCGTCAATGCGGGAGGGGCAAGGTATGCGCGCACGGGTGCGGTTACTTTCAGCCGCACTTCACCGTCAGAAGGTCGATTGGCGCATGCGTCTCTCCATCCTTGCTCTTTCAATGGGCCTGCTCTTGCCCGCCATGGCGCAGGTTGAGCTGCGTGGCCGCGTGGTGGATGCGCGCACGCAAGAGCCGCTCGCCTTCGTGCATGTGCTCGCGGCCGGCGGGCAGGGCATCACCTCCGACATCGACGGGCGATTCAGCGTGCAGGTAGCGGCGCTTCCGGCTGAGTTGCGCTTCAGCTATGTGGGCTATGCGCCGCAGGCGTTGATTGCCGAGCAGGCCAATCTGGGCGTGGTGCAAATGACACGCGTGGCCATCGCGCTCGACGAGGCCGAGGTGCTGCCCGGCATCAACCCCGCGCATCGCATCATCCGGAAGGTGCATGCCAACCGCAAGGCCAACGACGCCATGCGCAATCGCGCGCATCGCTACACCAGCTACAGCAAATTGGTCTTCACCGCCAACGTGGACAGCGCCGTGCTCAACGACCCCGAGCGCCGCGCCACGCTCGATAGCAGCGATCAGCGGGCCATCGACTTCCTGGATAAGCAGCACTTGCTCTTGGTCGAGAGCGCCACGCGCAAGAGCTTCATTCCACCGGCCAGCGAGAAGGAAGAGGTGCTGGCGCTTCGCGTGAGCGGGCTAGAGGATCCGTCCCTCCTCGCATTGATCGCGAGCACCAAGACCTTCTCCGTTTACGCCCCGCAGATCGAGCTCAATGAGCGCACCTACCTCAGCCCCATAGGCCCCAACAGCACCGAGCGGTACCTCTTCATGCTGGAGGACACCCTCTATCAGGGCGGCGATACCGTGTTCGTGATCCGTTACCAGCCGCGCTCACGCACGCGCTTCGATGGCTTGAAGGGCGTGCTTTGGGTGCATACCGATGGCTATGCGCTGGAGCACGTTATCGCCGAGCCTGCCGAGCGCACCGATGGCACGGGCATCAAACTGCAACAGCGCTTCCAACGCATCGGGGGAACCTGGTTCCCGGTGCAGTTGAACACCTTCTTCTACCTCGACTTCGTGCAGGTGAATCGGTTCAAAGCGCTGGGCATCGGTCGCACTTATCTGAAGGACATCGAGATCGATGCGCCGATCACCAGGAAGGAAGTGCGCGGCCCAGAACTGGTCATGGACCGCTCGGCCATTGCGCGCGAACCAGCAATCTGGGAGTCGATGCGCCCCGATTCGCTCTCGGGCAAGGAGCTGCGCACCTACCACGCCATCGATAGCCTCTTCGAAGCAGAGGGTCTCGAGCGCAAGCTCAACGGACTCGAGCGGCTCTTGACCGGGCGCATGCCCATCGGCCCCTTCGACCTGCGGCTCGATCAGATCATGCGCTACAACCGCTATGAGGGCTTCCGCCTTGGAGCGGGGCTGGCCACCAACGACCGTGTCACGCGGTTCGCCTCGCTCGGCGGCTTCTTCGCCTATGGTTTCGGTGATAAGACGGTGAAGTATGGCGGTGACCTCACGCTGAAGCCGCGACCTGGCCGAGGCCCCGACATCAAGCTCTACTACGACCTCGATGTGGTGGAGAGCGGCGGTGTGGCCTTCCCCGGTGCGCGCAATGGACTGCTTGATCCCGAGGGCTATCGTTGGTTCTATGTGGATCGCATGGATATGCAGGAACGCGTTGGCGGCGAGATTGCTTGGCGCGTAAGCAGCGCATTGAAGCTGTGGCTGGGCGCCGAGCGCAACGACCGTGAGAACCTGCGCGGCTATCAGCTCGCAGAACCGGTCAGCGATGGCGTCACCTTGCTCAGCGACCGCTTTGTGATCGGGTCGGTGTTCGTGGGCGCTCGCTTCGCGTTCCGTGAGCAGCTCGTGCGCGTGCCCGGCAGGCAATTCATCATCCCCTCGAAATGGCCCGTGCTGCATGTGCGGGCGTTGCAGGCCGTTGATGGCGTCTTTGGTGGAACGCGCGCCTTCCGCCGTTTCGATGCACAAGTGGAGCAGCGCTTCCGGTTGCGCATGCTGGGCGACCTGAACCTGCGCATCATGGGCGGCTGGGCCGATTCCGATGCACCATACAGCTTCTTGTACAACCTGCGCGGCACCTTCGACCGCGAGGTGCCCATTGGAGTGCGCAACAGCTTCGAGACCATGCGCCCCAACGAGTTCCTGGCTGATCGCTACGCAGCGCTGCACCTGCGCCACAGTTTCGGGCATTTGCTCTACGAGGGGAAGCGATTCAAGCCTGTGCCTTCGATCGTGGCCAATGCGGCATGGGGCGCCCTGAAGGAACCGCTGCGGCATCGCGGATACGCCTTCACGCCGCTCGATGGCGGTTATTATGAGGCGGGGATCCAGGTCGATCAGCTCCTGCGCTCGGGGATCACAGGTCTCGGCATAGGTGCTTATTGGCGCTTCGGCGAGCATGCCTTACCAGAAGCCATGGATAACCTGGCGGTGAAGGCTACATTGGGGTTCACGCTCTGAGCCGGGCGGACAGCAACGGAAAGCGTTCCTTTGCCCGGCCCCGAAAATGGGCGCGCGATCTCCCATGTGGGCCTGGCTCAGCAGCCGCATACTCCGAAATCGGAACGGCATCCTAGTGGTGCTGGGGGCGCTCACGCTCTTCATGGGCTGGAACATCCAGTATGCCCGCATGTACTACCGCTACGGCGGCCTGCTGCCGAAGAGCGACAGCGCATATGTGCAGTATGAGCGTTTGCTCAGCCGCTTCAGCGAGGATGGCAACGTGATCGTGCTCGCCCTCGACGATGCGCGTTTGGCGGAGCTGGAGCATTATCAGGCCTGGTGGCAGCTCGGAGTTGACCTCAAGGCGCAGCCCGGCGTGGACTCGGTGTTCTCCGAGGCGCATCTCTTCAACCTCTTGCGCGACGACAGCTTGAAGCGCTTCCGGCTGCAGGCCATTGCGCCGCAGATGCCACGAAGCCAAGAACAGGTGGACAGCCTGCGCGCGCTGGTGCGATCGCTGCCCTTCTACGAAGGCCTGATCTACGACACCGCGAACACCAGCCTCATGATGGTCTTCGTGAATGCCGAGCGCTTCAACAGCGAGAAGCGCGGCGACATGGTGGAGCTGATCGATGCGCGCGTGAAGGCTTTCGAGGCCGGTGGGTTCCATGTGCGGCGCAGCGGCCTGCCATACATCCGCACCGTGGTCACGGGCCTCACCAAGGCGGAGCTGCGGCTCTTCACCGGCGGCATGCTGGCGGTGGTGGCCGTGCTGCTGCTGCTCTTCTTCCGCAGTTGGCGCGTCATGCTCATCTGCCTCACCGTGGTGGCCGTTGCCGTGGTGTGGGCCTTGGGCACCATCGGCCTGCTGGGCTACCCGATCACCATCGTGATGGCCGTGATCCCGCCGCTGATCGTGGTGATCGGCATTCCGAACTGCATCTTCCTCATCAACAAGTACCATCAGGAGTACGCTTCGCACCGCAACCGCGTGAAGGCGCTCGGCCGCGTGATCTATCGCGTGGGGCGCGCCTCCTTCATGACCAATACCACCACGGCGGTCGGCTTCGCATCCTTCGTGCTCACTTACAGCGATACGCTTCGGCAGTTCGGCGTGGTGGCCTCGCTGAACATCATGGCGGTGTTCGCGCTCAGCCTGCTGCTGGTACCCATCCTCTTCAGCCTGCAAGGCGAGCCCAAGGACCGCCACCTCGCGCACCTCGATCGTCGCTGGGTGAACGGCGCAACGGCCGGCCTGGAGCGCATCGTGGTGCATCATCGGCCGGCGGTGTACATGGTCTCGGTTGCGCTCATCATCATCGGCCTGTCCGGCGTATGGAGGCTGCGTAGCGATACGCGCGTGGTGGACGACCTGCCCAAGGAGCATGCGATCATGCAGGACATCGGCTTCCTGGAAGAGCGCTTCGGCGGCGTGATGCCCTTGGAGGTGATGGTGGATACGCGCAAGAAGGGCCAGGCCCTGAAGGATGCCAACCTCAAGCGCTTGGCGCGCCTGCAGGATTCGCTCGCCACCTTCCCCGAGCTTTCGCGTTCGCTCTCTGTGGCCGATGCCGTCAAGTTCATCAAGCAATCGTTCTATGGCGGCGATCAGGACCGCTACGCGCTGATCAGCGGCACCGAGAAGACCTTCATCCTGCCGTACTTGGAGCCTGCCGCCGAGCAAGGCGGGGTGGCGCGTGGCTTCATCGACGCGGATAAGCAGACCACGCGCCTCACCGTGCAAGTGGCCGACATCGGCACCACGCGCATGGACCCCCTCCTCCACAGACTGCGCGCGCAGGTGGATTCGATCTTCTCGCCGGACCAGTTCGATGCCGTGGTCACCGGTACCAGCGTGGTCTTCCTCGAAGGCAGCAAGTACATGGTGAAGAACCTCGCCATCTCGCTCGCCATGGCCATCGTGATCATCGCGGTGCTCATCGCGATGCTGGTGGGCTCGGCGCGCATGATGCTGATCTCGCTCGTTCCGAACCTGATCCCGCTAGTGGCCACCGCCGGCCTCATGGGCTTCATGGACATCCCCATCAAGCCCAGCACCATCCTCGTGTTCAGCGTGGCCTTCGGCATCGCCGTCGATGATGCGATCCACTACTTGGCGCGCTACCGCATGGCCATGCGTTCGGGCGCTACCACCATCCGCGAGGCCGCCATCATTGCGCTGCACGAGGCCGGTGTGAGCATGATGTACACCAGCATCGTGCTCTTCTGCGGATTCAGCCTGTTCAGCTTCTCGGAGTTCGGCGGCACGCGCGCATTGGGCCTGCTCGTCTCCTTCACCCTGCTGGTGGCCATGCTCACCAACCTGCTCATCCTGCCATCGCTGCTGCTGAGCTTCGAGAAGAGCATCGCCCTGCGCAGCATGAGCGAGCCATTGCTCGACATCCTCGACGAGGATTCGGACATCGAACTGGCCGAACTGCGCATCGAAGGAGAAGGAGGCACCGAACGCACACGACCCATCACAACAGAAGCATCGGATTGACATGAAGGGAATCATCCTCGCCGGAGGCTCCGGCACACGGCTGCACCCGCTCACCCTCGCTGTGAGCAAGCAGCTCATGCCTGTCTATGACAAGCCCATGATCTACTACCCGCTGAGCACGCTCATGGCAGCGGGCATCCGCGAGATCCTGGTGATCAGCACCCCGCACGACCTGCCGCACTTCCGCAAGCTCTTGGGCGATGGCGCTGCGATGGGTTGCGCGTTCACGTATGCCGAGCAGGCCGTGCCCAATGGCCTGGCACAAGCCTTCGTAATTGGCCGCGAGCATGTGGGCAGCGATTCCGTGGCCCTCATCCTCGGCGACAACATCTTCTATGGCGGTGGCCTCGGCCGCATGCTCAGTCGCCATACCACGCCCGATGGCGGACTGGTCTTCGCCTACCACGTGAGCGATCCCGAGCGTTATGGCGTGGTTGACTTCGACACTGATGGTAATGTGCTCAGCATCGAGGAGAAGCCCGCCAAGCCCAAGAGCAATTATGCGGTGCCGGGCCTCTACTTCTACGACAACAGCGTGCTCGACATCGCCCGCGACCTGCAGCCCAGCGCGCGCGGCGAGTATGAGATCACCGACGTGAACAAGGAATACCTGCGACGCGGCAAGCTGCGCGTGGAGCTGCTCGATCGCGGCACGGCCTGGCTCGATACCGGCACCTTCGCATCGCTCATGCAAGCCGGTCAATTCGTGCAGGTGATCGAGGAGCGGCAAGGCTTGCGCATCGGATGCATCGAAGAGGTGGCCTGGAAGAAAGGCTGGATCACCGACGAACAATTGGAGGCACTCGCGCGTCCGCTCACCAAGAGCGGCTACGGGCAGTACCTGCTCTCGCTGCTGAAACGCTGAACATGCGAAGGATCGAGGATCACCGCGCCGCAGTGGAGGCGCGCATTGCGCAATGGTGCGGCACCCTTCCGAAGGGCGCGCTGTACGCACCGATGGACTACCTGCTGCACCTGCCCGCCAAGCGCGTGCGTCCGATCGCCACACTGATGGCCTGCGAACTCTTCGGCGCCGATCCCGATGCCGCGCTGGATGCCGCGCTGGGCATCGAGCTCTTCCACAACTTCACCCTGATGCACGACGACATCATGGATGCCTCGCCGACGCGGCGCGGGCAGCCCACCGTGCATGTGCGCTGGGGCGCCAACATGGCCATCCTCAGCGGCGATGCCCTCTTGGTGAAGGCCTATCAATGCATGGGCGCCGATCCGCGGGTCCTTGCAGTTTTCAATGGCTGCGCGCTGCAAGTATGCGAGGGGCAGGAGCTGGACATGGCCTACGAGCAAGCCGCTGCCGTAACCGCCGAGCAATACATGGGCATGATCCGGCGCAAGACCGCCGTACTGCTGGCGGGCGCGCTGGAAGTGGGCGCCATCATCGGCGGAGCGAGCGAGGCGCAGCAACAGGCACTGGGCCGTTTCGGTGAGCAACTCGGTCTCGCTTTCCAGTTGCGCGACGACCACATCGATGCCTTCGGCGATCCCGGCGTGAGCGGCAAGCAGCGCGGCGGCGACCTGCGCGCAGGCAAGAAGACCTGGCTCTTGATCCGCGGACTGGAGCTGGAGAGCGCACAAGGCGGCGGTGTTCTGGCCGCATCCATGAAGCAGATGAGCTTGGCGCGCGATGTAGGCGCCATGGTGCAAGCGCTCATCGATCTGGGTGTGCGCGACGAATCGGAGGAGCTGATCCGCAGCAAGGAAGCTGAGGCCATGGCATCGCTCGAATCCATCGAAGCCCCCGAGGAGCGCAAAGCAGCGTTGCGCGCATTGGCGCACGGGCTCATGGGCCGCAAGAGCTGAGCTACTTGACGAGCAATGAGGCGAGCGCCTTATTGAGTTCGGTGTGCTGCAGCGGGAGTTGATGACGCATCCGCGTACAATCAATCGGTGATCCCTCCAGCAGCAGTGCCGCTAGTTCCCCGAGTGCGATGCGCAACAGCATGCCCGGCACGGGCGGCAACCATTGAGGACGATGAAGCGCACGAGCCAATGCGCGCGTGAAGTCGCCATTGGTGGAATTGCCGCCAACGATGTTGTAGGCGCCGCGCATCGAATCGGCATCAAGCGCGCGTAGGTACGCGGCCACGAGGTCGTCGATGTGTAACCAGGGCATCCATTGCCTGCCGCTGCCCAATGGTGCGGCCAATCCCCAGCGTGCTGGTGCGGCCAGCTTGGGCAATGCGCCGCCTTCCGTTGCCAGCACCACTGGCGTGCGCAGCTTCACCACGCGGCACAGCGCACTCCATTCATCCACGGCACGCTCCCATTCCACCGTGATGCGCGCGATGGTATCTGCAGCTGGCGGGTCATCCTCGTTGAAAGAGGCCTCGCGTGTGACCGCTCCGTAATAGCCTGCGCCCGATGCGCTCACGAAGCATTGCGGATGATGCCCGGCCTCCCGTGCAGCGCGCAGCAGCAACCGCGACGATTCAGCGCGGCTCGCGATCAGGTCCGCGATGCGTGCGGGCGACCAGCGCTTATCCGCGATGCCCGAGCCGGCGAGGTGAACGATGCGGTCAGCGCCTTGCAACGCATCTGCGTCGAGGACTCCGCGCGCGACATCCCAACGGTATGCGAGCACACCATCCACCATGCCTGCTTGCCTGCTGAGCCAGCGCACCTGATCGCCGCGTGCAAGCAGGACTTTGGTCAGTGCACGGCCTATGAGTCCGCTTCCGCCGGTAATGAGAATGGTGGCCATCGGGTGCTAAACAACAACGGGCGCCGAAGGATCGGCGCCCGTTGACATTTCGTTGGATCGCGTCTCAGCGTAAGAGCTCGAAGCGCTGCACGGAAACAGTGCCATCTGATCGGGTCATGCGCATGGCGTAGCTGCCATTCACCAATGAAGCTGGCAGCGTGATGGCCGAAGTGCCTGTGCCCAAGGATTCGCTCCACACCACGCGTCCTGAGGCATCGATCGCTTCTGCACGCGCGGGTGCTGCGGCTCGGATGAAGAGCAGGCCATCGGTCGGATTGGGGTGCAATGCCGTGGTGGATTCTGTTTCTTGAACACCAAGAGAGATGCAGTAGGGGTCGTTCTGAGGCAGAAGGGCGATTCGCACGCACGCTGATGCGGAGCCGCATTCCGGGTGTGTCACCACATAGCAATAGTCTCCTTCGGGGTCCAACGCGGGATCGAAGGCTCCCGAGACCGCATTTTGCTCGAAGAACCAAGCGCCGTCGGTATCGGGCGTACCTAGCAGCGAATCAATCAGGGCAAAGGCATCGACTTGCGGGCATACGAGTATGCTGTTGTCTCCCCCGGCATTGGGCGGTGTTGCCTCGACCACGGTGAACACGGCCTCATCGCTGCCACAACCGGTGCTCACGGTGTAAGTGTACTCTCCTGGTGTCCCTACTTGTGGGCCAGCACTCCAAACGCCGCCAGCGTCACCGTTCACGTAGTTCGAGAGGTTCACTGCACTGCCAACGCAAATGCCTACCTCCGCGTCATCGCCGGCATTCGGAGCTACGCCCAGAACCACGTCGAAAACAGCTTCATCCTCGCCGCAGGAGCTGGTTATGGTGTAGGTGTACGTGCCAATACCAGAAACAATAGGGCCCTCGCTCCATACGCCGCCGTTGTCGCCCGTTACAAATGCAGTGAGGTCGATGGTTTCGCCTGGGCATAGCGGTATGGTGGCGTCTTCCCCGGCTCCGGCATTCGAGCTGATGGTGACCACGTAGGTGAAGACCTGGGTTCCGATCACCGGGCAAGAATTGTCGGTTGCAGTCACCGTGAACGAATAGGTCCCCTCGGGCACGTTGTCGCCGATGCAGATGCTGGCTGATGCTGGGTTGCCCGAGCTGGCCACGAATTCTGCGCTAGGTATCGCGGAACCGATGTTGCTTGACAAGCTGACGGTCTGGGCCGCGTCTGAGTCTGTGATCGTGACGGAAAAGCACGCGCTTCCGCACAAATTCAGCGCATATGGGCCTGTGCCTACTGCCGCACCGCTCACATCCTCAATGGTCCCGCTCGCCGCGTCGGGCACATTGTTGTCGCACACCTGTGCAATGAAGGGGAAGTCGCGCATGATGGTGCCGCGCAGCACACCGTTGCTATCGCGCACCTCAACGGCGATCACGCACACGATGTAGCCCTGGCCCAGTGGCGTGAAGGTGATCTGGCCGGTGATGCTGTCGATGGCGAGCCCGGTATAGGGTTCTGGCCCGGTGAAGGGCGACTGATAAGTCACGGACTGGATGTCGAGGTTCTGCGGGTCGGAGTTCAGCAGGCGGCGCGCATTGATCAGGCGGAAGCGCAGGTCTTGGCCCTGGGTGAATACCACGCCGGGGTCATAGCTCACGGGCTGGTTCACGCACACCAGTGGCGGTGTATTGTCGCTGAAGGTGGGGTACTCGATGCAGGTGCCGCCCAGGTTGTTCACGAGCGCCTCAACATAGATGCCCTGTGAGCCTTGGAGATTCAAGGCGGGGAAGCGGCAGCAGGTGCTCCAATAGATGCGCCAGGAACTGCAAGGGCTCAGGTTCACCGTGGTGCGATAGGTGTATTCCTCGATCCCGATCAGGGTTCCGCCATCGCAGGAGGTCTGGTCGGCTTGTCCTTCGCAGACCGGCGACACATTGGCCACGGAGATGAGCGGCATGTTGTTCAGCGAGAACGACACGCCGCAAGTGTTCACGAAGTTGATCGTTTGCCCGATCATCTCGGCTCCGGTGCATTCGCGCCAGAGCTTCAGGGTCACTTCGTGCTGGTTGCCGCTCACGCAGCGCACCGAGATGTTGCCACCGGGCAGGTGCTCGGCGAGCATGCTCAGGGAGACGGCCATCGCGGCCAACAGGGTCAAGAAGCGCATGGGTTGTGGTTTGGAGGATCGCCAATGTAGAAACGCATCCGACTTATGCAAGGCGCTGCAAGCAGGCGTCTGGGAACTTAGCTGATGGGCACGCCCCGGAATACCCGCTCAAGGGCATGCGCGTTGATCTCCAGGCGCAGCATCACCCGGCCTTGGTCAACGAACGGCGTGCGCGCAGTCATCGCATAAGTCCAGCCGTATTCGAGCGATATGCAACCGAGCAGGGTAGGACCGCATTGGAGGAACCATCGGCTATCGTCCAGGGCGAACCGATAGGAGTAGTTCTCGGCACCGGCAGTGGCCGTGATCCCGAAGGCACCCTTATAGAGCCAAAGCTGCTTCAGGCCGATGCGCTCGCCGTGCAGGCTCCAGCGTTGCGGTGCGCCTACATGCCAACCCACCATTGCTTCGGGCCCTATTTGGTAGAGGTCCTCGCGTTTGTGCCCGGTCTCGAGGCTCCACAGGTAATGCCCGGCTGCTTCAATCCCCAGCGAGCCCTGCACGCTCATGGCGAAGCCTCCACCAGCCGAGCCCTCGAATAGGCGTTTGTCCTGTCCGCTTGCACGAAGTTGGGCCATCAGTGCGATGACCAGCATGCATGCGGCTGTGCCGATTCGGCTCACCGCGCCCGCTCGATCGTCTTCAGGTCCTCCTCGATGAAGCCTTCTTTCTTGCCGAAGATGGCCGCATCGTCACGCACGTACATAAGCTCGCCTGTGCCGGCGTTGAACACGCGCTTGAAACAATGCTTGTTCTTGTGGTCGCCCACGGTGATCACCACATCGCTCACGGTCTTGCTGCGGTCCTGCGCCTCAACGGCAGCAAGCGGATCACCAATGCTGAAGGGCGAGTTGTATTGCGCCTTGATCGCTTCAGCATTGGGCACGCTCTTGTCGAGGTGCTCTTGCTTGAACACAAGCTCGGTCTCACGCACCAGTCGCGTACGGCCAGCATAGAGCCTATCGGCCGTGGCTTTGTCCGTCACCTTGCCGCCCTCGACTTGGCGCAGGTAGTCCTGCAAGTGCTTCACATACACGGTGAGCATGGCGCTCATATTCTTCTCGTTGATGGCCTTGGGGTCGATGAGCACCGAGGCCAGCTCTTGATCGGCGCTGATGCTGGTGAAGCAGTTGTCGGTCTGCTGCAAGGCATCGCCCTTCTTCTGCTTCCAGCCCTTCACTACGGCGAGGAAGGTGCCCTCGAACTTCACCGCATCAGTTCGGCGCGTCTTCATCAGGTACACCTTGGCGGGATCGATGGGCTGCATGCCCAGGTCGCTCACGTTGAGGTACTCCACATTCGCGTTGAACTTCCATTCGCTCCTGATCGCTGTGATCATGGTCCGGTTGTAGGGCGAGTCCGTCGCGTCGAAGACCACCACCAGCGTTGCGGCCTTGGCGGCCTTGGCGGCCGAAGGATCGAAAGTGCCGTATTGTGCGAACAGTGCGGAGATCGAGAAGATGCTGGCGAGGGCAAGCGGGAGGCGGAGTGTCATGCGTTGGGTTTTTTGCGCGCCGGGCGAAAGTAGTGCCATGCGCAACGGAGCTTTGCCCGCATGAGCGACGAGGTCAACACCCCATTGTCGATGAGCGGAGATGGCCTTGCGCGATACCTCGACCGCGCCGAGATCCTCGCTTCAACAGTGGCGCAGTTGCGCAAGGATCTCGCGATCACCGATAACGAGTTGCCAGAGCCCCTGGTCGGCGAAGCGGCCTTTGAGGAATTGCGCGCGGGTGTGCTCTCCCGACTCCTGGCTCTGGATCACAGCGGCGGCAGCGCGCTTCAAACCGCCATGTACCGCGTCGATATCCCGGAAGGCCATTTGCGCCGCACCATGGAAGCCGGTGGCCTGCATGCCTTGGCTGGCGAGTGCGTGCTGCGCGCCTTGCAGAAAGTGCTCACCCGGCTGCGTTTCGCCGGACGCTTCTGATCGGGCTAACCCCTTCGTCCGCAAGTCCTTCCGCCTTGTTCACAACCCTCAA
This sequence comes from Flavobacteriales bacterium, assembly GCA_049290175.1. Taxonomy (GTDB): domain Bacteria; phylum Bacteroidota; class Bacteroidia; order Flavobacteriales_F; family PHOS-HE28; genus PHOS-HE28. The sequence continues at coordinate 12,771 of JBATND010000361.1, forward strand.
TCAGCGTCGGCCTGCAACCCGCAGGCGCCATTCTACCTTCGCCGCCGGATGGACAAGCTTTCCTACCTCAGCAACGTCGATAGCGCCTGGCTCGACGACCTCTACCAGCAATACCTGAAGGACCCCGCCAGTGTGGAAACCGGCTGGGCGCGCTTCTTCGAAGGATTCGAGTTCGCGCGCGCCTTGGAGGGCGATGCCGACGGGATGTCAGGCCGAGCATCAGCGCAGCGGCAGACCGCAGATGGCGCAGCGATCGCGGGCTCGAGGCCAAGCCCCGGCGGCAACGACCGCTTCGAGAAAGAGTTCCGCGTGATCGAGCTGATCAACGCATACAGGCAGCGCGGGCATCTCTTCACCAAGACCAATCCGGTGCGCGACCGTCGCGCGTACTCACCCACGCTCGACATCGAGCACTTTGGGCTGAGCAGCAGCGACCTCGACACCGTGTTCAGCGCGGGCAACGAAGTCGGCATCGGCCCCGCCAAGCTGCGCGACATCATCGACCTGCTCAAGCAGACCTATTGCCAGAGCGTGGGCGCCGAATTCAAATTCATCCGCAACCCGGAGAAGGTGAAGTGGCTGCAGCAGCGCATGGAGAGCGTGCGCAACACCCCTAGCTTCAACATCGATCAGAAGAAGGAGATTCTCGAGAAGCTCAACGAAGCGGTGGTCTTCGAGCGCTTCCTCGGCAAGAAGTTCATCGGCCAGAAGCGTTTCAGCATCGAAGGCGCCGAAGCGCTGATCCCCGCGCTCGATACCGTGATCGAAGAAGGCGCCGAGCAGGGCATCACGGAGTTCGTCATCGGCATGGCGCACCGCGGCCGCCTAAATGTGCTGGCCAACACCCTGCGCAAGAGCTACGACCAGATCTTCTCCGAGTTCGAGGGCAAGGACTACGAGGATGATCTGGTGGAAGGCGATGTGAAGTACCACATGGGCTACAGCAGTGTGCTGAAGACCAACACCGGCAAGGAAGTGCGCCTCACCCTCGCGCCCAACCCGAGCCACTTGGAGACCGTGGGTCCTGTGATGCAGGGCATCTCGCGCGCCATCATCGAGCACGACGACAAGTTCCAGAAAGGCATCACCGCGCCCATCATCATCCATGGCGATGCCGCGGTGGCCGGACAAGGGGTGGTGTACGAAGTGGTGCAGATGGCGGGGCTCAAGGCCTACGAGGTCGGCGGCACCATCCACATCGTTGTGAACAACCAGGTCGGTTTCACCACCAACTACATCGATGCGCGCAGCAGCACCTATTGCACCGATGTGGCCAAGGTGACGCAGTGCCCGGTGTTCCATGTGAACGGCGACGATGCCGAAGCCGTGGCCTACACCATGAAGCTGGCGATGGACTACCGCCAGAAGTACGGCACTGACATCTGGGTTGACATTCTCTGCTACCGCAAGCACGGCCACAACGAGGGCGACGAGCCCAAGTTCACGCAGCCCGTGCTGTACAAGAAGATCGCTGCACACCCGGATCCGCGCGCCATCTACGTGGAGCGCTTGAAGAGCAGCGGCGTGCATGAGGCCGAGGAGCTCGCCGCCGAGATGGAAGCATCGTTCACGGCCATGCTCAACGCGCGGCTCGATGAAGCGAAGCAGGTGCGTGTAGGCAAGATCACCAACTTCCTCGAGGAGCGCTGGAAGGGTTTCAAGCGCGCCGATGCGAAGGATTTCATGCGCTCGCCAGAGACCGGCGTGCCCATGGAGACCTTGCAGCTCATAGGCGAGAAGCTGAGCGTGCTGCACCCCGACGGCAAGAAGTTCTTCAGCAAGCTGGAGAAGATCCTCGGCGACCGGAAGAAGATGATGGAGGCCGGCGTGATCGATTGGAGCATGGGTGAATTGCTCGCCTACGGATCGCTGCTGATCGAAGGCCATCCCGTGCGCATGACGGGCCAGGATGTGGAGAGAGGCACCTTCAGCCACCGTCACGCCGTAGTGAAGGTGGAGGACAGTGAAGAGGAGTACATCCACCTGAAGCACATCCGCGAAGGACAAGCGCTGCTGCAGATCTACAACTCGCTGCTGAGCGAGTACGCCGTGCTCGGCTTCGAGTTCGGCTATGCGCTGGCCATGCCGCACGCGCTCACCATTTGGGAGGCGCAGTTCGGCGATTTCGTGAATGGCGCGCAGATCGTACTCGACCAATACCTGTGCTGCGCCGAAGAGAAATGGAACACGCAGAACGGCGTGGTGTTGCTGCTCCCGCACGGCTACGAGGGCCAAGGCGCCGAGCACAGCAGCGCGCGCATGGAGCGTTTCCTCCAGAGCTGCGCGGATCAGAACATGGTGGTGGTGAACTGCACCACGCCGGCCAACCTTTTCCACCTGATGCGCCGCCAGCTGAAGTGGAATTTCCGCAAGCCGCTGGTGGTGTTCTCGCCCAAGAGCCTGCTGCGCCACCCCAAGTGCGTAAGCAGATTGGAGGATCTCGCCAAGGGCAGCTTCCAGGAACTCATCGACGATGCAGCGGCCGATGCCAAGCAGGTGAAGACGGTGATCTTCACGCAAGGGAAAATCCACTACGAGCTCGCCGCGCACCGTGAAGCCAACGGCATCGCCGACACCGCGCTCGTGCGCATCGAGCAGATTCATCCGCTGCCCGCCGAGCAGATGCGCGCCGTGATTAAGAAGTACGTGAAGGCCGAGCGCTATATCTGGGTGCAGGAAGAGCCGCTGAACATGGGCGCGTGGAGTTACATCGCCATGCATTTCCCCGAAGCGAAGTGGGAAGTGGTTGCGCGTCCTGCAAGCGGAGCACCAGCAACCGGAAGCAGCAAGCGCAGCGCGAAGCAGCAAGCCGAGATCATCGAGAAGGCGTTCGCGCCAATTGCTGCGAAACCAAAGAAGGCCTCGACTGCGAAAGCAAAAGCCTGAACAAGACTCAAGTCACAAGATTCAAGTCCAAAGACACAAGCACCACCACCAAGCACTCGAACCTTGACACTTGAGTCTTGTGTCTTGTGACTTGAGTCTTCAATCACGAACGAACATGGCCATCGTCGAAATCATAGTCCCCAGTCCTGGAGAGAGCATCAGCGAAGTGCGCATTGCACGCTGGAACGTGAAGGATGGCGACGTGGTACACAAGGACCAGGTGCTGGGCGAGATCGACAGCGACAAGGCCACCTTGGAAGTGATCGCTGAAGAGGCCGGGAAGGTGAAGCTGCTCGCCGCCGCCGATGCCGAGGTGAAAGTGGGCGATGTGGTGGTGACGATTGATACGAGCGTGAAGCCAG
>JBATND010000362.1:0-4893 GCA_049290175.1 Flavobacteriales bacterium
GCCCTTGGCCAGAGATGACCGCCGCCGATCGAGGCCGCATGATCTGGAAGCTCGGCGACCTCATGTTCCAGCACATCGATGAGTTAGCAGAGCTGGAGGCCTTCGACAATGGCAAAACACGCAGTGTTGCTCGGTATGTCGATCTGCCCCTGGCCGCGGATGCTTTCCATTACATGGCGGGTTGGGCAACCAAGATCTGCGGGCAGACCTTCCAGATCAGCACACCGTACATGCTGGGGTCGAGGTTCCAAGCGATGAGCCTGCGCGAACCCGTTGGCGTAGTGGGCCAGATCATTCCTTGGAATTTCCCGCTGCTCATGGCTGCGTGGAAACTTGCGCCTGCGCTGGCCGCTGGCTGCACCGTGGTACTGAAGCCCGCTGAGCAGACGCCGCTCACCGCATTGCGCTTGGGTGAATTGATCCAGGAAGCGGGCTTCCCCGACGGCGTGGTGAACATCGTGACCGGCTATGGGGAGACCGCAGGCGCCGCACTCGCAGCGCACGACGATGTGGACAAGGTGGCTTTCACCGGTAGCACCGAAGTGGGCAAGCTCATTGTGCAGGCCGCAGCAGGCAATCTTAAGAAAGTGAGCCTGGAGCTTGGCGGCAAGAGCCCCAACGTGATCTTCAACGATGTGAACGACATGGAGGCCACCATCGCTGGTTCGGCCAACGCCGTGTTCTTCAACCACGGGCAATGCTGCATCAGCGGCACGCGCCTCTTCGTGGAGAAGAACTCATTCGATCGCGTGGTGGATGGGATTGCACAACGTGCCAAGAACATCAAGCTGGGCTTCGGCCTGGATGAGGGAGTGGACATGGGGCCGATGATATCCGAGGAGCAATTCGCCCGTGTCACGGGATACCTGGATGCGGGCCGCCGCGATGGCTGCGAATTCGTTGTGGGTGGGAAACGCGCTGGCGACATGGGCTACTTCGTTGAACCCACCGTGCTGGTGAATACCAAGCCGAACATGAGCGTGGTGCGCGAGGAGATCTTCGGCCCTGTGCTGGTGGCTGAGCCCTTTACCGACGAAGCCGACCTGGTGCGCCGAGCCAACGACACCAACTACGGACTGGCAGCAGCGGTCTGGACCAAAGACACCAGTCGCGCCCTGCGCGTGGCCAAGGCCTTCAAGGCCGGCACCGTTTGGGTGAACACCTACAACGTGTTCGACAGCGCGTTGCCCTTCGGCGGTTACAAACAGAGCGGCTGGGGCCGTGAGATGAGCGGCGAAGCACTCGAACTCTATACCGAATCGAAAGCCGTGATCATCGGCTTATGAATGATGGGATGGTTAGGCGTGTGAACGTGTAAGAGGGTGCTCTCTCTCTTTCACCCTAAACCTGGCACTCTTGTTCTCTCCATGACCTGCTCCAACTGCAACGGGGATAATCCGCCGGGCGCCAAGTTCTGCGCCCACTGCGGAATAAGCCTGGCGCCGCATTGCCCGCAATGCGGCGTTGCCGTTGTGGCCCATGCGAAATTCTGCCACGACTGCGGCACTGCGCTGAACGCCCCGGCGTCCAAACAAATCCCGAAGGAAGCCACCACTGAAACCGGCCATGCGGAGCAGCGCCAGCTTTCTGTGATCTTCAGCGACCTGGTCTCCTTCACGCAGCTATCGCAATCGCTGGACCCGGAGGACCTCAATACGGTGGTGCATGAATACTATGCAGTGTGCCGTGCGGTTTGCGAGCGATATGAAGGGATGGTGGCCAACTACCTAGGAGATGGCGTGCTCATGCACTTCGGCTACCCGAAGGCGCACGAAGATGATGCCCATCGTGCCGTGCGCACTGGCCTTGCCGTGATCGAGGGCGTCGCTGCGCTGAACGAGCGGCTGGAGCGGGAGATGAAGGTGCGCCTCAGCATCCGTGTGGGCATTCACACCGGCCCCATGATCGTTGGCGACGACCGCGCTGGCGATTGGCAGAAGATGGCACTGGGCGAAACGCTCAACATCGCTGCGCGCGTGCAAGGCGTGGCGCAAGAGAATACCGTGGCTGTGAGCTCGGTCACAGCGCAGATGACCGAAGGGTTCTTCGCATGCAGAAGCTTGGGCACGCACACCCTCAAGGGCGTGGCCCAGCCCATGGAACTCTTCGCCGTTTCGCATGAAAGCACGGCGCGCGGTCGCGTTGAAGCTGCTGGCCGTGCAATGCTCACCCCGCTCACGGGCCGCGAGGATCAGGTGGCCATTCTTCTGTCTGAATGGCAGAAGGCCTGCGATGGCGACGGTCGTGCGGTGCTGATCACCGCCGAGGGAGGCCTGGGCAAATCGCGGCTGGTTCACATGCTGAAAGAGCATGTGGCCAGCATGCCCAACGCGTGGCTCACCCCCTGCCAATGCTCACCCTACCACCAGAGCACGGCCATGTACCCGTACATCGACCTGATCGAGCGCGTGGTGCTGAAGTTCGAGCGGCACGAATCACCGCGCGACCGGCTGAAGAAACTCGAAGGCATGCTGGTCCAGTACGGCTTTGATCCGCACGAAGCGATGCCCTACTTCGGGCCCTTCCATTCGCTCTCGCCGGAAGCGGGCTATGTGCCCAGCGCCATGGATCCCGCGCAGCAGCGGCGCAAGTACATGGATGCCATGCTGCGCATCCTCGATGAACGCTCACGCAAGCAGCCGCTGCTCTTCGTGGTGGAGGACCTGCACTGGGTGGATCCCTCCACCTTGGAGACGCTGAAGGAACTGGTGCGCATCGTGAAGCGGCACAAGATCCTGGTGCTCCTCACCGCGAGGCCTGAGTTCCATTCGCCCTGGATCAACGAGCCGAACGTGCATACCATGCACCTGCCCAAGCTGGATGCCGAGCAGACCCGCACGCTATGCCAGCGCGTGGCCAAGAGCAAGCAATTGCCGGAAGAGGTGCTGGAGAAGATCATCGAGCGCGCTGATGGGGTGCCGCTCTTCATCGAGGAGCTCACCAAGATGATCATCGGCTCCGGCATACTGGTCGAGAGCGGCGACCATTACGACCTCTCCGGTCGGCTGGACGAGATCGCCATCCCCAACACCTTGCAGGACTCGCTCATGGCGCGGCTTGATAGGCTCGCTGCCGTGAAGGAGATCGCACAGGTAGCAGCAGTGATCGGCCGGGCGTTCAGCTATGAATTGATCCATTATGCGTACCCGGTTGAAGAAGCCGTTCTGAAGCACAGCCTCGGCCAACTGATCGAAGCGGAGATCATTGACCACCAGGGCCGCGCGCCCAATGCGAACTACACGTTCAAGCACGCGCTGGTGCAGGAAGCCGCGTACCGCTCGCTCATCAAGAGCCGCAGGCAGCATCACCATAGGCTCATAGCGCACGCGTTGGAAGAGCACTTCCCGGAATTGGCCGAAGTGGAACCGGAAATGCTCGCCTACCATTACGCGAAGGCCAACCTCGGATGGCAGGCCATACCGTATTTGCAGAAGGCCGGGGAAAAGGCCGTGTCGCGATCGGCGCACAATGAAGCGATCGTGCACTTCGAGCGCGGCCTCGAGCAGGTGAAGGCCCTTGCGGACAATGCGCAGCGCTGGCAATTGGAGATCCGCCTGCTCATCGGCGTGGGCGCCTCCTACACCGCAACGCGCGGCTACGGCGCCAGGGAAGTGGAGCAGACCTACTCGCACGCGCGCGACCTCTGCGAGCAATTCGGTACGCCAGGGCAGTTGTTTCAGGCAAGCTATGGCCTGTGGCGCTTGCACATGCTGCGCGCCGAGTATCACATTGCTACCAAACAGGGCGAGAACCTCCTCGACCTCGCCGCGCGCCAAGAGAGCGAGGCCTTCCTGATCGCCGCTCACCGCGCCATGGGCGCCACGCTGTTCTACCGTGGCGAGTTCCAGCGCGCGCGCGACCATGTAGAGAGCGTGATCGCCATGACCGGCGAGGAAGGCGAGAGCGCCACACTGATCCGCGACATCTACGATGTGGTTGACCCGCGCGTGACCTGCCGCAGCTATCGCTCTTGGATCCTCTGGATGCAGGGCCTCCCCGACCAAGCGAAACAAGAGAGCCTGCGCGCCATCGCCCTGGCTGAGAAGCTCGATCACCCCTTCTCCATCGCGTTGGCCCTCAGTTTCGCTACCTGGTTGGAGCAATTCCGGGGAGATGCCTCGCGTGTGGCTGAGTTGGCACAACGCGCCATCGTTCATTGCGAGGCGCACGGCTTCCCGTTCTGGGTCGGCTGGAATCAGGTGCTGCTGGGGTGGAGCAATGCCGTGCAAGGCGCGGACCCTGCCGAAGAGGTCGAGCATATCAACGAGGGCCTTCGCTATTGGAAAGAGAAAGGATCAGAGCTTGGGCGCGGCTATTTCTACAGCTTGCTCGCCGATGTACACCTGCGTGCCGGCCGACCCGTGCGCGCCTTGGAAGTGCTCACCCGCGCCCGCACCTTCATGTACGAGCGCGATGAGCGATACTGGGAGGCTGAGCGCATGCGCCTGAGCGGGGAGGCGGAGTTGGCTATGGGCACCGAAGACAAACAAGCCATCCTTCGTTACAAGGATGCCCTGGCCATTGCTCTTAGGCAAGGCGCGCGCTCATTGGCAATACGCGCTGCCATTAGCCTGGTGCGTTTGGAGAACACGAGTCGGTCAAGCCATGGTGCGCGCGAAGAACTTGCGCGGCTCGTGGAAGCGCACGGCGCCGATGTGGAATCTGGAGAGCTGCGCGAAGCGCGTGGCCTGTTGGGATCAGGGCCCACGGAACAGCACTGATCGAGCGAACAGCCTCAATCCCTAACGCTGTAGATCGTCTTCTCGAACGCATAATACAGCGGCAGCGCCTTCACATCGCAGTAAGGGAGGATCTGCGTGATGAACAGTCCAGTGACGCCGCTTTTCAGGTCGAGCCAGAAATAGCAGTTCGACAGTCCGCCCCACATCAGCG
>JBATND010000363.1:0-8372 GCA_049290175.1 Flavobacteriales bacterium
CCGATCACCCCTCCGCTTTCTTGAAATCGCTGAAGCGCACCGCGATGGTGATGGTGTTGCGGATGCCCGCGAGGTGCAGCTGGTTGAAGCCGTAGCTGATGTGCACCTTGCTCACGCGCAGCCCAAGGCCGAAGCTGAGGCCGACAGCGCCGGTGCGACTGGCCAGGGCCATCTCGTAACGCGTGCGGAAGTTGTAGCCGAGCCGGATCATGAAGTTCTTGCTCAGCAGGATCTCGGCGCTGGGCACGGCATGCAGCAGGGCCTTCTCCGCGTTGGTGGTCTTCTTCACCACCACTTCGCCGGTGGCCGGGTCGATCTGGCGGTCGCGCGTAGCATCGGGGTATGTGAGGTCCCAGCGCTGCAGGTTCTCCAGCATCAGGCCCAAGCGGAATGGCGCATGCTTGAATTTGTAGGTGACGCCGAGCATCACCTGCAAGGGCAGCTTCTCGCGTTCGCTGGTGAAGCTGCTGGTCTGGTAGCCGATGTTGCGCACCACGGCCGAGAGCGTGACGCCCTTCGAGGGCTTGTGGTAGGTCCCGCCGAGGTCGAGCCCGATGCCGCTACTGGTATAGGTATCGAGGTTGCTGGTGATGAACTTGATGTTGGCCCCGATGCTGAACAGGCTGTCGATGGCACGCCCTGCGCCAACCTGGAAGGCATACTCACCCGCGTGGAACTGCCCGAGCTCGTTGCCGGTCTCGTCGGTGCGATTGAAGGTGCCGTAGTCAACGTACTGTATGGCTCCGCTGAAGGTGGTGCGCAGGCTGTCGAAATGATGCGCATAGCTGGCATAGCCCACATTGATCCCCTCGAAGTAGGGAAGCCAGCTGAGCGCGACCTGTCTCCCCATATCGGCGTTGAGCAGCGCGGGGTTAAAGAGGCCGAGGTTGATGTCGTTGTCCTTCACGGCGATGTAGTTGCCGCCGAGGGCCGAGGCCCGTGCCGAGGCCGGGATATCGAGCACCCGGAAGACCTGTTGCCCGCCCAATTGGGCGCTGAGCATGCCGGGAATGAAGAGCAGTGGAAGGAGTAGGTTCTTGCGCATCCGGGTGGGCAACGAAGATAGGCGCGGTGTATTGCATGGATCCCCGGATGCTCGGAGGCCCCGCGCCGTTCAACACCTGCATGTTGGAAGATGCCGGAGCAGCATGATCGAACGCCGGAAAGGCGCCGGGTACTTTTGGTGGCGAGCCTGCGCAATGCTCGCGCGGCGCCATAGAAGCGCATGCTGAACCAACTCGCCCTGCTGATCAACGTGATCGGCATCTTCCTGATCGAGGCCCTCACCGGAGGCCCGCTCACCATCAACCAGAACATCCCGGCCACCTTGGCTCCCGGCGGCGAGGCCAAGGTCACCGTCACCATCGAGAAGGGCGATATCACCGGCTTCGCCAAGCTGCAGATCGATTTGCCCGAGGGCCTCACCGCCACAGCCATCGAGACCAAGGGCGCCTCCTTCACCTTCTCCGATGGAAAGGCCAAGTTCATCTGGATGTCCTTGCCCTCCAGCCCGAGCTTCAAGGTGACCTACACCCTATCTGCTGCGTCAAGCGTTTCGGGCGTGCAGCGCATCAATGGCCGCTTCAGCTACATCGAGGGCAACGAGCGCAAGGTGCAAGAGCTGAATCCTTCCACGATCGACCTTGGCGCACCGGGTGCGGTCGCCGCTATTCAGACCGAAGTGGAGGAGCCCATCGCCGACGATGCCTCGGCCAATGACATCGTGAGCGCTGCCGGTGCCGCGCCGGTTGGCAAAGTGGCCATCGCCGTGATCGACAACGCCAGCGGAATCGCACCTATGCAGGGCGCAGGCGGCGTCAGCGGAACGCGCACCATTACACCGGTAACGGATAAGGAGATGCTGGTTGAAGTGACGGTGAACAAGGGCAGCATCCGAGGCTTCGGCAAATTGCAGGAGATCATTCCCCAAGGCTTCACGGCCATTGAGAAGAACAGTGCTGAAGCCATCTTCACCACGCAGGACCGCATCGCTAAATTCGTATGGCTCAACCTGCCCGCCAGCAACGAGCTCAAGGTGGTGTACAAGCTCCGTGCGAATGAGCAGCCCGAAGGCGAGTACCGGATCGATGGCGATTTCGGCTACCTTCTGAATGATGAAACGCAGAAGGCCACGCTGGGCACCAGCAAGTTCTTCATCGGTTCGCGCGCCTTCGAGGCATTGGCACAGGATCCCAGCACGATCGGCGAGCAACCCACCGAGGATCCTGCGCTCGCTCTTAAGCTGAAGGAGGAAGCGGAACGCAAGGCCCGTGAGGAAGCAGACGCCGCCGCACGCGCCCGTGCAGCCGAAGCCGAGCGTGCCCGCAAGCAAGCCGAGAAGGAAGCAGCCGCCCAGCGCGTCACTCCGCGCATGCCCTCACCGGAGAAAGGCGTTACCTACAAAGTGCAGATCACGGCGGCGCACCGTGAAGTGGGCAAGGCCTACTTCAAGGCCCGCCACAGCTACGGCGGTGACTTCCAAATCGAGCGTCACCAAGGCTGGATCAAATACGTGACCGGCAGCTACGCTGACTATAAGGATGCACGCGACCAGCGCGTGAGCTATGTGCAGGCCGGCCACAACTTCCCCGGCCCCTTCGTCACGGCCTACAACAACGGCGATCGCATCACTGTGCAAGAGGCCCTCGCCATCAGCAACCAGCGCTGGGTGCAATAACCAGGGCCATGCGCCGCAAGCAGCATAACCTACATGCAGCGCTCGGCGCTTGCTTGCTCATTCTGCCTGTGCTGCAAGCCTCTGCGCAATCGGATTCCACTGCTGCGGCCTCCCCTGTTCCAGCCGAAATCGCTCCGGCACCTGTTTCCAATTGGCTCCGGCCCACCATCGGATTCGGCGCTGGCATGCTCTCCTTCTATGGCGATGTCGGCAACCAGCACAAGGGCGGCGATCCGCTGGTGACAAGGCTCGGCTACGAGGTGCGCGCATCGGCCCCGCTCACGCGCTGGCTCGAGGCCGACCTCTATGCCATCCACGGAAGGCTCGGCGTGAACGAGCGGGACTTCGCACGCAACCACAATTTCGAATCGCGCATCACCGTGGGCGGCCTGCGGCTGCGTTACAACTTCCAACCGCTGGTGAACCGTGAGCGCGTGGTGGAGCCCTTCATCACCGTGGGCTTCGAGAGCGTGGAATTCCTCACCAAGACCGACCTCTTCGACGCGCAGGGCCGCCGCTACAACTACTGGAGCGATGGCACCATCCGCGACATCGCCGAGGACGCGCCCAACGCCGCGAGTGCCGTGGAGATACAGCGCGACTACACCTACGAGAGCGACGTGCGTGAACTCGACCGCGACGGCTTCGGCAAGTACCGCGAGCAGGCCTTCGCCATCCCTGTGGGCGTGGGTGCGCGCATGGACATCGGCCACGGCCTCGACCTGCGCATCGGGGCCACCATGCACTTCACCACAACCGACCTCATCGATGGCATAACCGCCAAGAGCATCGATGAGCGCAAGGGCAATTCCGCGAACGATCGGTTCCTCTACAGCGGCGTGAGCATCGGCTATACCATACCGATGGCGCGCAAGCCCAAGAAGACACGTTTCCAGACCCCATTGAGCAACGACCAGCTTGATTCGATCGTGCTCACCGACGATGAGGACGGCGATGGCGTGAAGGACTTTGCCGATGAATGCCCCGGCACCCCGGCTGGTGTTCAGGTTGATGCCAAAGGATGCCCGCTCGATGGCGATGGCGATGGCGTTCCGGATTACCTCGATGACGAACTCAACAGTGCGGCAGGCGCGCTCGTCGATTCCCGCGGCGTGACCATTACCGACGAAGCCATGCTGAAGGCCTGGCTCAATTGGAAGGATAGCGCGAACGTGAACATCGTGGCATCTCGCGTGGAGAGCTTCGGCAAGGCGCGCGAGACCAAACCGCCCGCTAAGCGCGTGTTCGTGGTGAAGGTGGGCACGCACACCGAGGGCATCAGCGAGGAGATGATCCAGAAGATCCTCAGCATCCCCGATGTGCGCACCATCGAGCGTGGCGATACCACCTTCTATGTGGTGGGCAGCTTCGACGCCATACCGGAGGCCCTGCGCCGCGAACTCGAGCTGAAGGGCATGGGCATCCAGAGCGTTGTGATGGCCGAAGAAGGCGGCAAGCTCATCGATGTGAGCAAGGAAACCGCTGCCGAGCGAGCCAAGATGGCGGGCATGGGCGCCGGCGACGATAGCCGCGACGTGATCATGCGCGTGCAACTCGGCGCCTTCCGCAACAAGCTCTCGAAGAACATCTTCGCAGGCATCAAGGACCTGGTGGTGATCCAAGGCGATGATGGCCTGACGCGCTACTATACCGGCTCCTTCAAGCAGATCAACCCAGCAGCCGAGCACCGCGTAGCCATGCTGCTCAAGGGCTTCGAGGGGGCCTTCCTCGTGGCCTTCCGCGAAGGCAAACGCATCAGCATGAAAGAAGCCGGAGCGCGCGTCACGGGCACGGAGGACCTGCGCACGCGAGTGACCCCCGGCAGCGTGGCACGCGATAAGGTCCGCTACCGCGTGCAAGTGGCCACATTCGCTGGAAACGTGCCCATGGAGACCATGGACAAGCTGCTGGGGCTTGGCGAAGTGGAACCGGTCTCCGGAGAGAATACCGTACGCTACTACTACGGAACCTTCGTGGAGCGCCGTGAGGCACAGGATGCATTGGAAGCCATTAAGCTCAAGGGATTCACCGATGCCTTCGTTGTTGGATCCGTGAATGGCGTGATCACGCCTGCGGAAGATGCCGACAGCCTGATCGGCAAGTAGGCATCAGCAGCCTCTTCCTCTTTAGGCAGATCACGGAATCGCCAAGCAGCCTCTTGGTCGTGAGGCCCTCCGCTTGCTGCGAGCTGCAGCACCAGCCGGGGCAATAGCAAGCTTCGGCTATTTCACTCCTTCATCACCACCCGCACTTGTCTCCTCTCTTCTTGCCAAACGTCCACCAAATAGACACCGCTCGCCAAGCCGCTTACATCTATCGATCGCTGTTGCCCGGGATTCAGGACCACGGATCCAACAGCATCGCGAATGGTGACGTGGATCGGTGACGCGGTCGGCGATTCAATATGTAGCATTTCCCGTACGGGATTCGGGTGTATCGAGAGTGCCGAAGCACCCGCTCGGTTTGGGATTCCGGTCGTCAGGTCGCAAGCATTGTTCAGTGCGTCAAAGGCCGCTTGTTCCATGGGAGTTAGCCCACCCATGAGGAGATTGGTCTGCTCCCAAGGATCGTTGAGCAGGTCATAAAAGCGCTGCTGCCCGCTGCTGAAGTTGATCAGCTTCCAGCGCGCGTCGCGAACGGCACTCCCGCTGCTCCCGCTGAATGATACATCCGTATAGAGACAGGCCCGAACGTCCTGGCCGCTCAGTGTAAGCATGGGCACGATGCTCCGGCTCTGTTCGTAAGCGGGCAGCGCGGCTCCCGTAAGCTCCACGATGGTGGCGAAGAGGTCAACGGTGCTGACCAAGGCTTCCTCTCGCTCACCCATGCGCGTGATGCCCGCTCCAGCCATTACGAAGGGCACGCGCACCCCGCCTTCGTACAACGTGCCCTTGGCGTGATTCTGCAGATAGGGTGCTTGGATCACATCCGTATCGGTGCCATTGTCGCCGATGAAGATCACCACCGTGTTCGCGATCTCCGCTGGTGTCAATGACGCGAGCAGGCGCCCCAATTCATGATCCACGCTCTCGAGCATGGCCAGGTAATAGGGAAGCGGATTCGCATTGATGCTGGACTGATCCGTTGGCAGCGCGCCCTGGCTGTGCATGTTCAAAGGCGGCAGGTGGAACGGGGTGTGCGGCGCGTTGTAGGCCACCCAGCAGAACCACGGGGCAGTTTGCTGATCGATCCAATCGATCGCCAGATCGGTGATCGCGGTGGTGATGTACTGCGTGGATGGCGAGGTGACCCCATTGATGGTAAGCGGCCATGCACTGTAATTGCCCACTGCCCCGCTGAGCAGTCCTGCATAGTGCGGGACACCCATTGCGTTCGGGTATGCGGGATCGGGCTGTGATCCACCGAGGTGCCATTTGCCGATGATGCATGAGGCATAGCCGCTCCCGCTATCCGTCAGGTGGCGGTGCAAGGTGATCTCGTTTGCCGGCAATAGCGAAAGCACACCGGGATTGAGCACGCCCGTCTGGTAGCCATACCTGCCGGTGATGATGGTGCTGCGCGTTGGTGAGCAGAGCGGATTGGCCCACACGTTGTCGAAGGTGAGCCCTTGTGCCATGAGTGCGCCGAGGTTGGGCATCGTGGCTTTCTGCGGCCCGGGCATGTATCCCGGCACAGGGTCCAGGCCCACATCGTCAGCGATCACGAGCAGGATGTTGGGTTGCTGCGCACTGGAACTACCATGTAACAACAGCGCCGTCGTGATCATCATCAAGGTCCTCATGTCACGAAGATGCGCGCTGGCGGGTTTGGTTCAATGAAGAGTTCGATCGGCCTAACTCCAAGTAGCTCGAAGAAGCATCGCAGCGGTCTCTATCCGTGCGGATGCATGCTTGATTACGATGCAAGATGCCCCCTTACTGACGCACGAAGGCCCCGGGATCCCGGGGCCTTCGCAACGAGTTGATGCTTGATCAGAACGCGTAGCCGATGCTGATGCCACCGCGCACAATGGGGAATAGTTTGTTGTTGAAGTCCGCCCAAGCCTTGGTATCCGTTGCTCCACCCTTCGGGTCGGTCACGATCGCACCGAGGAGGAAGACCTGGATGTCCTCATCATCTTGGTACTTCTCCATGTTCTGCTGGATGGTGCGATAGTCCTCAAGCTCCAGATTGGGGTCGTTGGTCTCCAGGCGCGCATTCCCGATGGCCATGCCGTAACCGAGATTGATATCCATGTACACGCGCGGCCCGAGCGGAAACTGCGCACCCAAGGCCAGGCCACCACCAAAGGCATTCGCCGAGCCATCGGCATTGGCGCGAATGTTCCTCCCATTCTTCTCGTAGTCGTAGGGCAAGAGGAACTTGTAGTTGAAGTACCGCAGGAACGCCTCCACATAGAAGCCCTTGAAGGTCTCCTTCGTGTAGAAGCGGAAGTAGGGATTCATGAAAACACCTTGTGGTTCCACATCACCGGTATAGGTCTGCTTCTCACCATCAATGGTGCCGATGGCTTCAATGTGGATCACGGTGGGCAGCTTGTAACCAGCCAAGAGCCCGACACTCGTCTTGGTGCCGGTCTTCTGCTCATAGTTGAGATTCACCGCCAGGTTCGCGTAGCCAACAAGGTTGGTCTTCACGATCCGGCGCGGGCTGAACAGGCCAGCCGCCGTCGCTTGAGCTTGGGCGACCGAGGAACTGAACAGCAAGGCCGAGCCAAGGATGATGTGCTTCATGGGATTGTTTTTTCGCCGTGCTGCGATGCTAGGCGAAAGCGAAAGTATGCGGCCTGCGCTGACAGATGCAAACGCGATGGCTGCCTATGGTCCCACAGATCACGGAAACCATGCGTGAGCGCGTATCGGGCTGACGCCTCGCGTTTGGCGTGGTAGCTTCCATCTCACTGAATGCCCGGCCGCATGCTCATCAGTGCCGCAGGTCTCGCATACCACTCATGGCGCCTTCACACGGCTCTGAATGGACCTTGAGAATTCGCCCCTCGCTTGTCATTCCGCTTCCTTTCGCCAGATTTGGATCATGATGCGCTCACTCATCGCTCTCATCGGATTGGCTTTCGCCATGCCTTGTGTCAGCCAGGATCTCAGCAGTTCATCGGCCTCGGTGGTTGAGGTCACGCCGGAGCAGGTGCTCTCCATGCTGAAGGATGGGACTTTCCTGGCTGATGTGAACGAGGAATTCACATACGCCGATGCCCATTTGCCCGGAGCGAAGCTGTTGGTGTATGATGCCATCGCCGCCGATCAATTGCCAGCGGAGAAGTCGCACCCCATCGTCTTCTACTGCTACAGTCCGGAATGCCCTGCTGCGCAGATGGCGGCTGAATCGACGGTACGTTTGGGCTACACGCGGGTGTACTGCATGCCTGCTGGCATTACAGGTTGGCAGGATGCTGGCCTTCGAACCGAACCCTGAATGTTTCTTGGGACCGGCGTTACCGGAATCCGCTGCGGTCGAGGGATGTTCAATCGACCTGCACGATGCGGCGGCCATGCTGCTGATACATGCCGGGAGCACGTTCGTTGCCTACCGGTCGGCCCATCACATCGAACAATGGCCCACGCACCAAGGGCGCACGCTGATGCAGCTCCGCGATACCGGTCTGCGAATCAACCAGTGGGCTTGCGGATATGATGAGTTCGTCGAGCGCCCAGCCTCCGCTATTGCCCTGATAAGGCTGGAAACGGATCTGGAAGGTGCCGAAGGCATTCCCCTCTGG
>JBATND010000364.1:0-7744 GCA_049290175.1 Flavobacteriales bacterium
GCCGCCATCGCCGTGATTAGCAACGAAATGCTTGGGCGTGGTGATGATGCCGCGACTTTCCATCGCCTTCACATACGCCACGCCGAATGCTGAGGCGAGCATCGGGTCCTCACCGTAGGTCTCTTCCACACGGCCCCAGCGCGGGTCGGTAGCCAGGTTCACCACGGGCGATAGCACCATGCGGATGCCGCGCGCCTTGGTCTCCAGCGCGATCGCATCGGCCACCTGCGACATCAGCGTCGTATCCCACGAAGCCGCCATGCCGATGCTCTGCGGGAAGGCCGTGGCGCCTTTGCGCACCAGTCCGTGCAGCGCTTCATCGAAGGCGATCATGGGGATGCCCAAGCGCGTTTCCTTCACGAAGAACCGCTGCATGCCGTTGATCTTGTCGAGCGTGCGACGCGCATCCGCTCCTGTGGAATTGTTGAGCAACTGTCCACCAGGGTCGCCTTGTGCGGCGGCATCCACTTGGAAGCCGAAGAGCCCGGATTTGAAGCGTGAAGAGTCGGAGCCGAAGTCACCGGCCACCATGAAGAGCTGACGGAACTTCTCATCGGGGGTCATGCGCGCGAGGAGGTCGCTCACGCGGCGCTCGACAGGTAGCGCGCGATCCTGATATGGGAATTGTGCGCTGACCGCCGAACTGAGCACGATGCTAACGGCGACGCAAACGAGTGACCTGGCGTTCTGCACGGTTTGGATTGAGCGCGGAAAGTAGCGCGAGCGGCTCGAAGGCAGTCGCACTTTCAGCTCGTAGCCACTTCCATCACCACCTTCCCCGTGTGCTTTCCCTCACCGAAGTAGCGCACAAGTCGCGGCGCATCTGCTAAAGTGTACGGCCCATCGATTACAGGCTTCAGCGTTCTGTTGCTGAGCAAGGGCGCCAACGCATCCAGGTTCTTGTTCGACTTCAATGCGAGGATGTGCATATTCCTTCGGCCGAGCCAACGCGCGAAGAGCAGCGCGATCAATCGGCCGGGATCACCGCCCACGGTCACGTAGCGGCCATCGGGTGAAAGCGCACGGGCGAGTTCGCTGGCCGAGCGCTTCGTCTTCGTGTCCACGATCAGATCGAACCGTTCGCCGAGCGTTGTGAAGTCCTGTTGCTTGTAGTCGAACACACGGTCGAAGCCCAACGCGGTCATCGGTTTCAATTTCTCGCCAGTGTCCACGCCCCACACGGTGCAGCCTTGCTGCTTGCACAATTGCAATGCGAAAGTGCCCACGCCTCCGCCTGCACCATTGATCAGTACGCGATCGCCCGGCTTCAACTGGCCAATCTCCACCACTGCTTGATATGCGAGTTCCAACGCGTGTGGAATAGCAGCGGCTTCGGTGAATGAGAGGCCTTCGGGAATCCGGCGCAACTCGCTCTCCGGCACCGCAACGAACTCTGCGAAGGTTCCCAAGCCGCCATTCGAGACATCGCCATACACGTTATCGCCCACGCGCCATTTGGTGGTATTCGGGCCAAGGGCTTCCACCGTGCCCGCGAGTTCCATGCCCGGTATGGGCCTGCGCGGACGGAAGAGCCCGAAGAAGAGCCGATAGACGCGCGGCCTTCCGGTGACCATGCTCCAGTCGTAATCGTTCACCGTGGTGACGTGCACCCGCACCAGCACTTGGCCCGCCTTGGGCACAGGCACGGGCACATCGCGGATTTGCAGTTGCTCGGGTGCTCCGAATTGTTTGCAGACGATTGCCTTCATGGGGCAAACAAAAGCCTCGACGCTTGAACAAAGCACATATCGGTGCTAAACGGCATCGCAGCATGAAGGATGGTGCGCCATTCCTTTACGCCATGGCCAAGCGCACCGCGAAGAAGTCAGCTCCGGCCGCGACAGCGAAGAAGCCCTCGGCGATACTCTCCGGCGGCATCCGCTTCGCCACCGCGCAAGAACTGCTCGACTTCCTTCCGCCTGATGAACGCGAATTGATGGAGCGGCTGCGCGAGTTCATCATCAGCGAGGCGCCGCAGCTGAAGGAGCGGCTCTCGTTCAACGTGCCCTACTACAAGGCCCGGCGCGACGTGTGCTTCCTGTGGCCAGCGTCAGTGCTTTGGGGCATGCGGAAGACCTACGATGGCGTGCGATTCGGATTCTGCTACGGCACCTTGCTCGATGATCCGCATGGTTACCTGCAGCGCGGCACGCGCAAGCAAGTGCTGTGGCGCGACATCACGGAATTCACGAGCACTGATGAGCGCATGTTGAGGCAGTTGCTCCATGAAGCCGTGGAGCGTGATCGGGAGCGTGGCGCAGGCTTGCGTTGATGCAATAGGCCGTTGATCAACCGCGTAGCGCGCTCAGCCCATGGGCTGGCGGATGATCGTGCGCAGCTTCTCCTGTGGTACGCGCCGCGCATCGCTCAGATAGATTTCGCGGTGCTTGCCGCGCAACTTGCCGCCGTTCTCGTGGATGAATGCATGCAACTTGGCGATGGTGGGCCCCTCCGCTGAGTATGGCCCGGTGTGCAGTATCTGCGCGCTTGCGCCCTCCGTCATGTCCTCTTAGCGAACAAGATCGATCGCGGGGAGCACATTCTTCTTTCGATCAAGCTGGGCTTTTGCGGCTTTCAGTCTTTTGATGTCGATGATTGAGGGTTGCATGATCATGGCCGTCCATTTCCACTTTGCCTTGTTGGCTTCCAAGAAGTCCTTCATGTCATCAGTCCACCAGACCGCCTCCAACGGCATCACCGGATAATCGATGGCCTCCGGTCCCTGCTTCAGCATGAACTTCAGGGTGTAGGAAAGGCCATAGAGCGTGGTGATCGCATCGGCGAACGCTTTGCTTGTATTCGGGTCTCCTTGGCCATCGACCATCAGGTAGCGCAGCTTGGGCACCTTGATCGCCACTGGTTTGGACGTGGCCTTGTACAGTGCAGCATGCTCTTTCTTCAGGTCCAACGTGGTCATGCGCAAGGGTATTGAATGCGCGAGGCGATTCGCATGATGGTTATCAAGGGTCTGCTCATCGAGCATACCTCGCAAGGATGGCATTCAGCAGCAAGCGCGCTGACGGAGGTCATCCCCTTGGTGCGTCCTCGTTCGTTCCTTGGGTGCAAGAAGGAAACAAAGCACCGCACCCATGAGCGTAGCCATGACCTTACTGATCGCCATCACGTTCGCTGGCCTTTTGAACACGCTCTACCTCACCTACCACGCCATCCGGGGCACCGTAGTGGCCTGCATTGGCTTCCCGCAGGAATGGTGCGAGAAAGTGCAGCGTAGTCCGCAGAGCAGGACCATGGGCATCCCGAATCCCTACCTCGGGCTCGGCATGCTCACGGCGATCCTGGTGCTCATCCTGTTGCATGTGTATGGCTCGGTGCCCTTCTGGTCCATCTTCGGCATCGTGGCTTTCGGCTTCCTGTTCTCGCTCTATTTCCTTTGGGTGCAGGCCAAGGTGCTGAAGGCCTTCTGCACATGGTGCGTCGTTTCGGCGATGGTGTTCACGGGGCTGTTCTTGGTGTCGCTGTGGATTCTTGTTGGGCAGTGAACGCACCGGGAAATGGTGGCTGCCAATGCACTCAGGGCAATCAAGCTGCTGCACACAGCGGTATGGTTCTTCTTCAACGCGGTGATGGCCTATTTGCTCTATGCGGTCATCGCCGACCGCATCGATCACTGGGTCTGGACCGCGTTGGGTCTCTTCGGCTTGGAGTGTCTGGTGCTCGTGACCTTCCGGATGTTCTGCCCGCTGACCTTGATGGCACGCCGCTATTCGGATTCGGATAAGCCCAACTTCGACATCTACCTGCCCGAGTGGTTGGCGCGACACAACAAGATCATCTATGGCAGTCTGCTAGGGCTGGTTGTCATCGGCGTGATCTGGCGCCTCGCGACTTGATGCGCGTTCCAACTCACGCACCCCATCCCGTCGGAGCGCCATCGATGCTCACTGCATTCTTCTCGTGCTGGTATTGAGCCACGCCATCGGGGCCTTTGTGGTCGGCCCAATCGCGCAGCTGCGTGCGGTCTTCTTTGAAGTCATACAGCGGAACGCCATAGCCGCAAGATGTCTGCACGCTCTCGATATCGGCGATGATGAGTTGCCGCTCGCCGGGCACAGTCGCACCGAACAGCGGGCGTAGCTCAGCCCATTCAGCATGCTGCGGTTGCACGGAGCGTCCACGACCATAGAGGCGAAGGATCAGCGGCGGCCCATCGAAGGCGCAGAACATGAAGGTGATGCGTCCGTTCTCGAAGAGGTGCGCGGCGGTCTCGTTGCCACTGCCGGTCACATCGAGGTAACCCACGCGCGTTGGGGATAGGATGCGGAAGGTGTCGAGGCCTTTCGGTGAGACATTCACGCGGCCATCGTGCGGCGCCGTGCCGGTGAAGAAGATGCGCTGGCGCTGGATGAATGCGGTGAGGCGCTCATCGAGTGCGGGAAGGAATTTGGCCATGGGCGGAAGGTAGAGCCGTACCAGCGCGATGGATGCTTTACCTCAGTCTGCTATTGAACCAGTCGAGTATTGCTCGGGCTTGAAAGGAGAAGCAGGTGAGGGAGGATGCAGCCTCCCTTACCGTCTTTTCCTCCATTGCATTCCTTGCATTAGCGCTGCTCTTAGGCATCGCATCAGCGGCCGCAGCTCAGCGCTCGCGCAGGTACACGAGGCGCTTGAAACCACGCGCATCGTTCTGGTCGCGCTGTTGCGCGCGCCGAAAGCCCAAGCGTTCGTAAAGCCGGTGCGCGCTGTGCATGCTGGGTTGCGTCCATAGCACGATGGCCTTTGCGCCTTCGGCCCATGCCCGCTGCACGCAGGCTTGCACGAGTTGTTCGCCGATGCCCGCGCCGCGTGCTGATTCATCGACGCCCTGCATGCGGAACTCGCGCTCGCCGTCCAGTGCCAATTGTTTCAACGGACTATCCGGATGAAGTAACAGCACGGTGCCCACGAGAGCATTCGCGCTATTCACGGCAACCAGCAGGACTCCGGCGGGTTCAAGATTGCCGCGTGTCATGAACTGCGCGGCGTTCGCGGCGGCTGTGAATCCACCGCCGACATACACGCGCTGCAACAGGTCCGTGGCGCGCTCCCAATCGCCATCCGTGCTGGCTTCGCGGATCGCATAGGACATGGTAGGTTGGCTCATGGCATCAAGCATCCAAGCACGAGCGCAATGATCTCGGCCCGTTGCCGGGGATCGGCGTTGCTGTCCATGTTGTTGTGCGGCGTATCGGCCAAGTGGATCATGCGGATGTTGAACTGCGCTGCCTCCTCCGCAGTGGGCAGCACCTCGGCATCGGCGGGCTGATCGCTGCTGCGCAGGGTGCAGGTGCGCGGCTGGCTGGCGCGGAGGATGGGCATGCGCCGATGGTCGAGCGTGATCACCTGTTGCACGCGTTCCGGGTGCTGGTGGCTGTACAGCACGCTCATGTCGCCGCCGTTGGAATGCCCGGCAACGATGGTGCGGCCATGATCCAGTTGCGGGTAAAGGCGTTCCAATTCCTGCAGCACGAAGTGGATGTTGGCGGCGCCGCGCTCCCAGTTCGGCATGCGCACCACCCGTGCCGGGCCATCGAAGTTGAGCAGGTCATCGTTGGGCAGTTCATGCTGAATGCTCACCACGAAGCATCCAGCTGCTGCCAAGGCTTCGGTCAAGTAGCCATAGGCCAAATAGGAGTCCGCTTGGTTGGCGCCGTAGCCGTGGCTGAATACCACGACGGGCAGGCCTTGCAGCTCGCCTGTGGGCTGGTACACGGCCACGGGGATCTCGCGGCCGCGCAGGCTATCGTGCCACGTGTGCAGGCTGGGCGTTTGGGCATGCAGCAACGAGGCAAGGAGCACGGAGAAGAAGAACAGAGCAAGGCGCATGGGTTTCGGCTCGGTGAGTGAGCGGGCGAAGGTGCGGATTGAAGAAGCGTGATCAGTGATCGAAGCTGATCACGCGGCTCACCTTGTAGCTCGCGCCTTCCTTCCGCCAGATCATGATGTTCTTGAAGGTCCCGCACTCCTCCTTCCCGTTCTCCGTGTGGCAGAAGCGGTGCTGGCAGATCTCCAACAAGCCGAAGTCGCCGAGGGGGTGGACCTCCAAGGTGCCGGGCACGATCTCGCGGCGCATATCGGCGGTGGCGGGTTGGGTGAAGAGGCGCGTGAAGGCCGCCATGGTGCTGTCGTAGCCCGCGAGGCCGGTCTTGTCGTGATAGAACTCGAGGTCGGGTGTGAAGAAGGTGCCCAGCGCGGCGGCATCGTGGGCGTTGAAGGCGGAGAAGAGGGAGCTATCGAGGGTGGCGATGGTGGTGGTTAGCTCGTGATCGACGGCAACGCTGGCGGGCGACGTGGTGGTGGGGGCGGGTTGGTGGGAGCAGGCGGAGAGGAGGGCGAGAGCGGAAATGACGAACATGTAACGAAGCGCGAGAGGCGTGGGGTACCACATCGTATTCATCACTCTTCACCAAAGTAGTCATGATCGATCCGTTTGATCACGTAGCTCTCTTGTATCGCAACCCCAAGGTCATGGTCGATCATGAGTTGAGCCAACCGCTCCCCATCGATCAGCACGACCTTGGTTTCGTTCAGGGGTTTGTAGTTCAATCCGTCAGGGGTGAAAGCAGAAGCAGTGATGAACACACCCTTCTTCGCTCCTTGACCAGCCAAAGCACCAACAAACTTCTGCAGTTCAGGGCGACCGACGTTGTTGTCCGCCTTCCACCGCTTGGCCTGAACGTATATGACATCCAACCCCAATTTGTCTTCTTTGATAATCCCATCGATGCCTTCATCACCTCCCTTCTTCAGTGCTTCTGCCGCATCCGCAAAGGAGCCACCGTAGCCCATCTTGACGAGCAGCCGAACTACGAGGTCCTCGAACTCCTTCCAATCCATGGATCGAACTCTTATAAGCAACTCTGCCGCTAGTGTGGAGCGCATCTCTTTGTACGCTCGGCCGAGGATTTCAGTAGGAGTCTGGCCGCTTTCGAGTATCGACACATCTGATTGAGGAGCTGCCTCCTTCTTCGAGGTTTGGAATTCCATGAACTCCGGAAACTGCTTCAGGAACCCAACATCGATTCGCTGAGGTTGCTTCTTGAGCACCTCACGCCCACGGACTGTGATCTGAACTACCGCCCGTTTCGGTGAAGACAAGAGACCGGCCTTCTTCAGGTAGGTGCGCGCCCAACCAACTCGATTGTCGAAAGCGGCTTGCATCCCACTGGGAAGCATTTCACGTCGATCACTCTCTGATAGCTTGAAGTGGCTTCCCAAGCCCTCAACGATGTCTCGCAGTGCGTATTCCTTTCCATCGGAAACGAATTGAAGGAACGGGAGCATGATGCTCTGGTAATCTGGTACAGCCATGATCGGTGATGTGCAGCGAAGATCAATCAAAATGAGCAGCCGCTGGCCGCTTGGGTGTGACTAACGCGGAGCACCAGACCTGCGGGCGGTTTCTGCGCGTGGGAATAGTGCACGCCCAACCTCCCTACTTCTTCCCCCTCCCAACCTTGTACCCGACCGTTGGCCTCGGCTTCGTCTTGGCCGCTTCGGCAAGCAGTACGCGTTCGGTCTCACGCTTCTCCATCTGCTTGAGGTAGCGGAAGATCACCTGGATCTTGCCGCTGTGCTCCTTGGAGGTGTTGCGCATCTTCTCCAGTTCGAGGAGCAGGTCCTTGTGGGTAAGGAGCATTTCGCGCATGCGGGTGAAGACGCGGATGATCTGGATGTTCACGGCGATCGCAGTCTTGCTGTTGAGCACTCCGGAAAGCATCAGAATGCCATGCTCCGTGAACACGAA
>JBATND010000365.1:0-1610 GCA_049290175.1 Flavobacteriales bacterium
GTCATGTGTGCCGTGTATCGCCAGCGTTCCCTGGCTCAGCGCTACGCACTCCTCGTATCGTTTGGCTGCGCAAAGGGTGTTGCACTTCTCGGCCAGCGCATAGAAGTTGTCCTTGTCAGCTTCAAGCGCCTCATCGTACTTGGCGATGGCTTGGATGTAGGAGCGCTGGTCGTGCAGTTCGATGCCTTCGCGGACCAGCTGGAGCGCCGTCTCTTTATCCTGGGCGAAGAGTTGGCACGCTGCTGATGCAGCCATGCACAGGGCGATGGTCCGAAGCATGGATCAGATTGTTGGAAGCGATCGAATCAGATGTCCTTCCGATCCAGATCCTCGAAGTTCACATCGGTGAAGGGGGGAGCGTCCGCTTCGTCCGTTCGTGGAGCTTGGTCGGGGCCGCTGTTGTAATCGCCGGTCTCACGTAGCCGATCGATCTCTGCGATGGTGTCGTGCAGGCCGTCGAGGAACTTGTCGAAGTCCTCCTTGTACAGGAAGATCTTGTGCTTGTCGTAGTGCGCGGTGCCGTCTTCGTGCGTGTGCTTCTTGCTCTCGGTGATGGTGAGGAAGAGGTCGCGGCCACGCGTGCTCTTCACATCGAAGAAGTAGGTTCGTTTACCGGCCCTTACGGCCTTGGAGTACACATCCTCACGATCGTCGCGCATGATAGGGGTAGGGTTGGGCGAATCCAAAAGTAGCAGGGGCATCGAAACGACCAAATCCGAGGTGGTTCGCCTGAGTTGGCCGTTGGGCAGGCCTGCTGGAGCGCATTCATGACCTCGGGTTCCATGAAAGCTGGTCCGGAAAGCGGGAATCACGGCCTAGGGCCTACCTTGGCGCCCCCTTGGTGCTTTTACCAAGGTCAACACGCGGCATTCAACCGCCGCACGATTCCCCAAGTCCAATGGCAAGTGGTACAGTGAAATTCTTCAACACGGAGAAAGGTTTCGGGTTCATCACCCCCGAAGATGGCGGCAAGGACGTCTTTGTTCACAAGACGGGCACCGTTGACCAGATCCGTGAAGGTGACAAGGTCTCCTACGAAGTGGAGCAGGGCCCCAAGGGCCTCAACGCCGTGCAAGTGAAGCGCGGCTAACCGCACAACGAAGCACCGAAGCCCTCCGCCGCAAGCGGGGGGCTTCTTGTTTCAAGGCCTTTGGTGAGGTCGGAGGCGCATTCAGCGCTTCACCACTTTCACGCTGCTGCGGCCGGTGCTGCTCTCCACCACTAAGTGGTAAGCCCCTGGGCTCAGGTAGCGCAGGTCGGCGAAGGCGCGGCCATCGGCATGCATGGGCGCATCGTGTATCAGCATCGCCTCGCGGCCAACGGCATCACGCAAGCTGATGCGCACGCGTTGGCTTCCGGTGCTGCCCACGTTGATCGCCAACACATCGCTGGTGGGATTCGGAAAAACCTCCATCACCACTGGCCCTTGCGCCTCGATGCCCGCATTGACATCGAGCACCCGGAAGCGCCACCAGCCATGCGGCGCGGTGATGGGGCGCACCTGCTCTTTGCCGCTATTGGCAGCGGCGTGGATGTAATAGTAGATGAGCGTGCCAGCGGGGTGCGCGGGAATCGCGGCGTTCCAGGTGTTGTTAGGGCCGGGACTCATG
>JBATND010000366.1:0-1970 GCA_049290175.1 Flavobacteriales bacterium
CGCGTCTGTGGGTGTTGATGACATCCGCGAACAGATCGCGAAGATCATCTGGAACAACTCTGCGAGCGGTCGAGAAGGTGCTCACGATCTTGCCTGTTTGATCACCGATCGGGTGGTGGTGCCTTTGATCGAGCGGGACACCGCTGTACGGCTACTGCGGGAGGCGCTGGACGCCGCGCCGAAGCACGTACCAGTGATGAAGCTGGCGACTCAACTTGCCGTAGTCGAGGCGTTCGTTGAGTCTCTTGACGGTCCCGACGAACCGGCACCGATCACTGACCGCGAGGTTGCCGAGTACATGGATGGTTTGCCGGGTGGTCCTGTAGAGGGCAACACCGAGTACCGGGACTTGTTGTTTGAGGTCCGCGACGAATCGGCGAAGGGGGAGCTATGAGCGTCGAGCGATGGGAGATTCTGTCGGAGCGTGAGCGCGGAGTTCTCTTCGCGATCCTCTCCGCGATCTCGATGGCCGCGCCCGAGGACGCCGCGATCCGCGGGTCGCATCGCATGGACGCGAACGACGCCCGCCGGATCGCGGACGTTGCGGAGATCGTCGTTCCGATCCTCGGCGAGCTTCGTGGCGTCGAGTTCCCGGCCGAGCTAGCGTTGTCGGCGATGAACGTCGCGGAGGTATGCCGCGAAGTGATCCAGCGAGAGGAGCCGAAGTGAGCAGCGGAGCGATGGTGAGGAAGCTGGTACCTGAACCGGGCTGGAGTCTCGGCATGGACTACCGGCACAGGGTGGCGTGGCTATGAGCGCCGGGAAGACGTATTGGTGGGCGAAGGACGCAGCGTGGCTGGATCGCGAGGCTGTGGTCGAGCTTGGTGTGCGGTTCGGACCCGCCGGTCCGCTCGTCCTCGACGCGCTATGCGGGATGGCGAAGTTCGAGAACGACGCCGGGCGCGTGTTCACCGGCCTGCTGTCGGTGTCTCGGAAGACGTTCACGGACCCCGATCTGGTCTGCGAGATCGTCACGGTCGCCGCCGACGTCGGCGCTCTCGACGACCTCGAGTTCGACGAGGACGGTCGCCGCTTCCGTTGCCGCGTATCCGGCTGGCAGGCGGATCAGACGAAAGGTAGAACAGCGCAACGAGTAGCAGAGCATCGTGCAAAGGCTGACGATCAGCAGGGCGACGAGGCGTTACAGAGCGTTACAGGTAACGCCTCTGTATATAACAGCACAGCACAGCACAGCACAGCACAGCAGGAAAGCGAAGACACTCGTCCAGTCATCGAAGCAGTCGAAGGCGCGACTAACGACGAGGTCTGCGAACTGTTCGCGTTCTGGCAACAGGCAACGAACCACCCGCAGGCAAAGCTCACCGATGACCGACGCCGCAAGATCCGAGCAAGGCTCGCCGAGGGGTACACCGCGGGGCAGATCCGCAAGGCCATTGAGGGCGCAGCCATCGCCGCGTTCGTGAAGGACGGCGTCAAGTACGACGACCTCGAGCTGATCTGTCGCAACGGGACGAAGCTCGAGTCGTTCATCGACCGGGCGACCGCGACGCCGGTATCGCCGATGATGGACCGCCTCGCCGCGCAGCGCGAACGACTGGCTGGGGCATGACGTCCGCCGAGGTCGTCGAGCTTCGCACCGTCATCGAGTCGCTCTGGCCGAACGCGAAGCGGCTCGAGGACGCCGCCGTCCTGATCTGGCAGCGCGTTCTCGCCGACACGGATCTCGAGGCGGCGACGTCCGCGGTCGTCGCGATGAACCGCGAGGGCCGGGAGTGGGAGCCGACGCCGGGACAGATCGCGTCGGCGACGGAGCCGCTCGCTCATGCTCTGCCGTACCCGGAGGCGAAGCAGCTACTCCTCTCCGCGCTCCGGTTCGGGTTGGACGGGGAGGCGGAGGGACTTCGCTGGCTCGCCGAGCGGTCGCCGCAGGCCGCGAGGTGGGCGGCCTCGTCGTGGACGGCGCTCTATATGGCTCCGATCAACGGCGAGTACGGCGGGATCATCGACCG
>JBATND010000367.1:0-9633 GCA_049290175.1 Flavobacteriales bacterium
GTTATGAGTCCCCTGGACCCCATGAAAACAACAGCACCAAACACATTAACCTTGTCTGAATCCTGTCCAGTTCAACCCGACCACCTCACAGCCACCCAAGGATCGGCTTCCGTAGCTCGTGGTGTTCGCGCATGAACCTGCATCTTCGGGCGCAACCGATCATCATGCGCCAAACACTTTCAGCCACATGCAGTGCAGGTCAACCCGGAAGGTTGAAGCTGCGTCGGCTACGTCCAGCAATGGCCATCATGGCCTTCATCGCCAGCCTTGCGGCCCACGCCCAAGGCCCCGACCTCGTGGGCTATTGGCACAACTGGAACGATGGCAGTGCGCCCTATCTGGAGCTGAGCCAGGTGGACCCGCGCTACACGGTGGTGTGCGTGAGTTTCGCGCTGCCCGCGCAAGGCACCAGCCACAACATGGAGTTCGCGCCGCAGGAAACCGCGCCCGCCACATTCATCGCCGATGTGGCGGCCCTCCAAGCGCAGGGCAAGAAAGTGCTCATCAGCATCGGTGGCGCCACGGGCACCATCCACCTGGACAGCGATGCGGAGCGCGACCAGTTCGTGAGCAGCTTGCTCGGCATCATCGATACCTATGGCTTCGATGGCTTCGACATCGACCTCGAAGGCGCGTCGGTGGCGATCACGGGTGGCACCATCGCGGCACCAACGGATGCGCGCATCATCCGCTTCATCGATGCGGTGCATGACATCGCCGATCAATTCGAGAGCACGCACGGCACACCGATGATGCTGACCGCCGCACCGGAAACGGCCTATGTGCAAGGCGGCATGAGCGCCTACGGCGGCATCTGGGGCGCCTACCTGCCCATCCTCGATGCGCTGCGCGACCGGCTCGACATCCTGCACGTGCAGTTGTACAACAGCGGCAGCATGTACGGCATCGACGGCGGCATCTACACGCAAGGCACAGCCGACTTCATCGTGAGCCAGACCGAGGCGCTGCTGCAAGGCTTCAGCACGGGCGGCGGCTTCTTCGCGCCCTTCCCACCGGAGAAGGTGGCCATCGGATTGCCGGCTTGTCCCAGCGCTGCGGGTGGCGGCTACGTAACGCCGCTCGTTCTCGAGCAAGCCGTGGATTACCTGCGCGGCACGGGTCCGCAGCCGGGCAGCTACCAGCGCGTGGCCACCTACCCCACCTTGCGCGGACTGATGACCTGGAGCATCAACTGGGACGCGGTGGGGAGCTGCGCTGCGGCCGATGAGTTCGCGCAGGCCTTCGAGGACATCTTCGAGGTGACGACAACGGTTTCCGAGCCGCCTACGGATGACATCGCCTTGTGGCCCATGCCTGTTGATGCCGGCTTGCTGAACATCGGCGGCTTGTTGGGCGGCGAACAACTCGTGCTGCTGGATGCCACGGGGAGAAGGATCGCCGAGGGACGCGCATCATCAACCATTGCCGCGCTGCACGTTGATGCACCGGCGGGCGCGTACGTGCTGCGTATGGAGCGTGATGGAGTGCTGATCGCGAACCGGAAGGTGGTGGTGCGTTGAGGGCGCGCTTTGCCGTCAGCAGAGCGTCCCGTCCATCACCAGGTCCGTGAGCGTGATCATGCCCATGTATTCGCCTTTATCCTCCACGGGAGCACGGCGGATCTTAGCGCGCAGCAGCAGACGCACCACATAGCGCAGGTCCATGTCGGCGGGCACGGTGATCACGGGCTTGGTCATGATCTCGTACACGTTCACCTGCTCGGGCGGCCGGTTGGCGGCCACCACGCCGTGCAGCAGGTCGATCATGCTCACCACGCCGTAGGCATCGTCGGGGTGGCGCTTGTGTACCACCAGTGCTTCCACTTTGTGGGCACGCATGAGGTCGGCGGCTTCCTTGGCGGTGGCCATGCCGTCGATGAAATGCAGGTCGCGGCGCATGGCATCGCGCGCGCGGGTGATGGGATGTGATGGAGTGCTCATGGCGTTCGGTTCAGAGGTATTGATCGCGTGCTTGGTCGCGGAAGATCTTCAGTTGGGTGTCCATGCCGGCCACCTGGTCTATGGGAATCACGGCCACCATGCCCACGCCGGGCTCCTTGATGCGGCAGTTCTTCTCCAGCGTTTCGATGATCTTCTCCACGGTGTGTTCCTCCACGAGGAAGAGGACCACATCCACCGGCCCTTCGATGGTTAGGCCGAAGAAGGTCTTCTTGTCGTGGGAGCCGATGCCCCGCGCGGGGATGATGGTGGCACCGGTGGCGCCGGCCTCCTTGGCCTTGTCCACCACTTTTTCGGTGAGGTCCTGCTGCACCGAGACGAGGATCAGTTTGAATCTCATGGGTCCTTGGGTTGCGGTTTGCGAAGGGTGAGCCAGTGCATCACTTGCGCGTAGGCGAGCACGGCGATGATGGGGAACATGCAGGCGATGGCGATCATGCCGAAGCCGTCGAGCATGGGGTTGCGACCGGGAATGGCGCTGGAGAGGCCCAGGCCGAGCGCCACCACGATGGGCACGGTGACGGTAGAGGTCGCCACGCCGCCCGAATCATAGGCCAAGGCGATGATGGGCTTCGGGGCGAAGATGGTCTGCACGATCACCACCGCATAACCCGCCATGATGTACCAATGCAGCGGCGTTCCGGTGATGATGCGGAAGGCGCCCAACGCGAGCGCCAGTCCCACACCTACGGCCACCGCGATGCGGAGGCCCTTGGGCGCGATGGTGCCGGCCGATACCTCGCCCGCCTTGAAAGCGACGGCGATGAGCGACGGTTCGGCGATGGCGGTAGCGAATCCGGTCATCAGCGCGAAGAGGTATATCCAATGATAGGCGGTCCAATCCACAGGCGCCTCCGGATCCACGCCCACGAAAGCGGGGTCCGCGAGCTGAGCGGCCATCAGGTTGCCGAGCGGGAACAGCGCCTTCTCCAGCCCGATGAGGAAGAAGCTGAGGCCCACCACCACGTACATACTTCCGATCAGCACGCGCTTGAGCTTGGGGATGGGTTGGCGCAGCACCACCATCTGGAAGAACACGATCAGCACGGCGATGGGCGCCACATCCCCCAGCGTGGAGAGGAACATCCGGCCCATGTCGAACAGCAAACTCATGTCTGTGCGTGGTCCTTGGGTTCAGGAGTAGAAAAGGCCGTACACCATGACGAAGAGCATGGGCGTGAGCGATGCGAAGGCGATGAGGCCGAAGCCATCGAGCATGGGATTGCGGCCGCGGATGGAACTGGCCAGGCCCACGCCCAGCGCCGTCACCAAAGGAACAGTGATGGTGGATGTGGTGACCCCGCCCGCATCGTAGGCGATGCCGATGATCTCCTTGGGCGCCACCGTGGTGAGCAGCATAACCAGCACATACCCACCGATGATCAGGTAGGGCAAGGGCCAGCCCTTCAGTATGCGCATAACACCCAACAGGATGGCCACGCCCACCGCCAGCGCCACCGATATACGCATGCCGAACGCGTATCGGTCTCGGGCATCTTGATCCGCGCCGATCAACTCTCCTTCAGCCGCCACGCGTGCTGCTTCATCCGCCACGGCGATCAGCGCCGGCTCGGCGATGGTGGTGGAGAAGCCCAGGAAGAAGGCGAACAACAGCAACCACGGCAGACTGCCTTTGCGCGTGAGGGCGAAGGCCATGTTCTCGCCCAGCGGGAACAATCCCATCTCCAGCCCCTGC
Organism: Flavobacteriales bacterium; assembly: GCA_049290175.1. GTDB lineage: Bacteria > Bacteroidota > Bacteroidia > Flavobacteriales_F > PHOS-HE28 > PHOS-HE28. The sequence continues at coordinate 3,655 of JBATND010000367.1, forward strand.
ACGAAGAGCATCAGGCCCAGCACCACCAGCAGGCTTCCGAAGATCACCTCACCCACCTGGGGCAACGGCTGGCGCAGCACCACCGCTTGGAAGAAGGCCACCACCGCGATGATCGGCAGCAGATCCATGAACGAGGCTTTCAGCCGCTGCAGGATGTTCAGCAGCACCTTGCGCCCAGTGAAGTAGCCGCGTTCAATGGCGTTCATGGAGCGACAAAGTAAGAGGCGCACGCGAGGGCCAATCCACTGCACCGGTGATGCATCGCTGCCGGGGACATGATCACGCGAAAAACGCTGAGGGCCATGACGTCTCCCTGGCGTCGGAGGCCGACCCCCGCAGTGAAATCTCCGCAATGCCCGAACCGCGCGCAGCTCATCGCTGCTGGAGGTTCTGCCGCATGTATTTGTACACTTCGCCTGCCACCAGCACCAGCACCCCGGCCGACGCCAGCGCGAGGAACTCGAGGAAGCTGAGTGTCTTGAAGTGGAAGAGATCCTGCAGCACGGGCACTTCGATGATCGCGATCTGGATCACCACCGAAACGGCGATGGCCCAATTGAACCACGTGTTGCTGAACACGCCGATGCTGAACACGGAGCGCTTGATGGCGCGCAGGTTATAGGCGTTGTACAGTTGGGCGAAGGCCATGACCACGAACACCGCCGTGCGCGCCTTATCGATGCCTTCTGGCAAGAACCACTTGAAGGCCACGATGGCCAGGACTGCCATGATGACCGCCGTGATCAGGATGAAGGGCAGCACCTCGCCGGTGAGGATGTTCTCCCCCCGCTTCAGCGGTTTCTGTCCCAGCACATCGCCATGGCCTTGCTCCACGGCGAGCGCTTTATCGCACAAGCCATCGGTCACCAGGTTCAGCCACAGGATCTGCGTTGCTGAGAGCGGCATGGGCAGGCCCATCGCGATGGTGGACAGCAGCGTGGTGATCTCGGCGAAGCTGGTGCTGATGAGGAAGAAGCTCGTCTGCCGCGCATTGGTGAAGACGATGCGCCCCTCCTCCACCGCATGCACGATGCTCGCGAAGTTGTCATCGGCCAGCACCACCTGCGCCGAACTGCGGGCCACATCGGTGCCCATGATGCCCATGGCGATCCCTACATCGGCCTTCTTCAGCGCCGGCGCATCGTTCACGCCATCGCCGGTCATGGCCACCAGTTCGCCGTTCTGCTGCAAGCGCTCCGCGATGCGCAATTTGGTAGCCGGTGTGAGTCGTGCGAAGACATTCACCTGGCGAACGGCCTGATCGAATTCAGCATCGTCCAACGCGGCCAGCTGCTGCTCATTGAGTGCCAAGGCTCTGCCGGTTGCCGCTTCGCCCCTGATGATGCCGATGGAACGGGCGATCGCGACCGCGGTGTTGATGTGGTCGCCGGTGGCCATGATCACCCTGACGCCTGCGTTGTGGCAGGCTTGCACGGCTTCGGGAACGTCCTCGCGCGGCGGATCGATCATGCCGGTGAGGCCGACCATGGTGAGGCCCGTGAGGCGATCCTTGCTGATGGACTCCTCTCCGGCATCGCGGAATGCCAAGGCGATCACGCGGAAAGCCTTGGACGACCACTCGTCGATGCGCTGATGCACCTTCTCGCGCATGGCAGCATCCATGGGCACGGCATCGTTTCCCTGCCATGCCTTGTCGCACACGGCGAGCACCCGCTCGGGAGCACCCACCACGAGCAACTGCCGCTTGCCATCGCGCTGCACCAGCGTGGCGCGCATCTTCAGGTCGGCATTGAACGGCAGGTCGTCAACGCGCTGCCATTGCGCTTGCCGATCGCTGCCATCGGCTTTGCGGGCCAGCACCAGCAAAGCGCCTTCGGTGGGATCGCCGACCAGCTTGTAGCTGTTGTCGCCGGCATCGTGGGCCACCTGGGCATTGTTGCAAAGCGCGGCCACACGCATCAATGGTTCCAGGTCGCGCAACGACTCGCCCTCCAGCACCTCGGCACCGCTCTGGATGTTCCCGATCGGCGACCAACCCGTGCCGGTGACCTGCCTCTCCGGACCTGCGGGCAATGCCACGCGCTGCACGCTGAGCACGTTCTGCGTGAGGGTGCCGGTCTTGTCGGTGAGGATCACGCTCACGGCGCCCAGCGTCTCGGTGGCGGTGAACTCGCGGATGATGGCCTTGCGCTTGGCCATGCGACTGGCACCTACGGCCAGCACGATGGAGAGCACCGCAGGCAGCCCTTCGGGAATGGCGGAGACCAGCGCCGCAATGGCCACCAGGAGCAACTCGTCCATGGCCATGCTCTGCAGACTGTAGCCGATGGCGAACAGTGCGATCGCGCTCACGATGGCGAGCAAGGCCATTTGGCGCGCGAGCCTATCGGTCTTCTGCCTGAAGTGGCTCTTCTCCTCTTTGATCGCCGACAACGAGCCTGCGATGCGGCCGATCTGCGTGGCCAGGCCGATATCCGATACCAGCGCAAGGGCCGACCCACCGGCCACATAGGTGCTCTTCCAGATCATGTTGCGCCGATCGGCCATCATCGTGGCCTCGGGCAATGGTCCTACCCGCTTCGCCGCAGGCACCGACTCGCCGGTGAGAGCGGCTTCGATGCAGCGCAGATCGCGCGCTTCGAGGAGCAGCGCATCGGCAGGGATCTGATCGCCCTCCTCCAGCACGATGATGTCGCCGGGAACCAACTCACTGGCGGGCACCACGCGCACGGTGCCCTTGCGCCGCACCTTGGCCGTGGCCGCGAGCATGTGGCGCAGGGCCTCTACGGCTTTCTCGGCGCGGAACTCCTGCACGAAGCCGATCAGTGCATTGATGATGATGATGCCGATGATCACCCACATGTCAACCGCATGCCCGGTGAGCCAGGAGATGAAGGCCGCGATGGCGAGGATGGCGATCAGCAGGCTCTTGAACTGGTTCATGAGCAAGAAGAACCAGTGCCGCTGCCCCACTTCCGGAATGGTGTTGGGGCCGTGCTTACGGCTGCGCTCAGCGGCTTCGGCATCGGATAAGCCGCTGGTCCTGCTCTGAAGCTGGCCTAGCGCCTCCTCTGGCGATCGATGGTGAAGTGCAGGCATGGGTATGCGAAGGTTCAGCGCGAAACAACTCGATCAAGAGCCATCATGCGGATAGGCGCAACTTGTTCGACTTTTCGGTGGAACGCGTCACAGGCGAAGCATGCAGGATCACGCGTCGTGAACAAGGCCTGCGATCCGCCCCAAGCACCCGTGAAGCGATCAATCGTAACTTCATGTCGAATAGAATTGCTCCTCGGCCTGAAAGGGATGAGTGCCCGTCCGCGCGCACTACGTCGAAACATTGAAGGATGCCCCGCAGCCGATCCGATAGCGAATGAATGGAATCGAACACGAGCGTTCATGATCTGTGGTCAATGACGGGAGAACAGTTCCTCCAAGCGCGCCAGCTGCACCAGTTCCGATTTGTTCCTTCCCGCAACGGCGCCCGCTATTGCTGCCGAAGAAGCGCGGATCATGCGGCGCATGCCTTCATCGTAGCTCGCCGGTGCAGCCGTGAAATGCTCCTTGAAGCGCGCAAAGGCGGCTTCGGCCTGCATTCCCTCGGCAAGCGCATGATCGAATCCGAAGCCGATGTAATGCGCGGCATCGACTCCCAATTCATCGCGGCTGTCCTCCAAGGGAAGCCAATGCTGTTTCACCTCCTGCTTCAGCCGCTCGGCTTCGGCCGGGGCTACGTGCTTATCGCTGGCGGCAATGCTGTACAGCAAGTAGCCGATGTTCGCGTAGATGTCCTCGTGCGTGGTGCTCATGTCTGGTGCTTTTTGGTTGTTGTGAACGCTTACCCGTGCTCTCCCGAGCGCCCTCAAGGAAATGAAACATCCGCTCCTTTCCATTGACCCCCATCAGCTAGTCGTGCGCGCGGCTCCGCTTACCTTGTCGGGCATGCAGCACCATGCTGCGCGTTAGCATGCCAGCCCTCTTCGGATCCGATGCCTTCACACCGGACGCGATCGCCGAGCGCATCCAGCAGGTGGGCGTATCGAAAGCGCGATTGCCCTTGCACAAGCTGGTCCTCTTGGGCATCCTTGCTGGCGGCTTCATCGGCTTGGGCGCCATGTTCTTCGTGGTGGTGGCATCGGACAGCACGCTCGGTTTCGCGGTGAGCCGCGTGCTCGGCGGCGTCTGCTTCGCCCTGGGCCTGCTGCTCGTGGTGGTGGCCGGCGCTGAGCTCTTCACCGGCAACAACCTGCTGATGATGGCGTGGGCCGATGGCCGCATCAGCACACGCGAAGTGCTGCGCAACTGGGCCATCATCAGCCTGGCCAATCTCGTGGGCGCCCTCGGATTGGCTGCATTGGTTTACCTCTCTGGCCACACAGCGATGAACCAAGGCGGCATCGGTGAGCATTACGTGCGCATCGCGGCTGCCAAGTGCGCGCTCCCCTTCGGCACCGCCTTCGTGAGCGGAGTGCTCTGTAATGTGCTCGTGTGCTTGGCCGTGTGGATGTCGTTCGCCGGGCGCACGGTGGTGGACAAGGCCATCGCCATCGTGCCGCCCATCGCTGCCTTCGTTGCCGCAGGCTTCGAGCACAGCGTGGCCAACATGTACTTCCTGCCGATGGGCCTGCTGCTCAAGGCCACGCATCCGGAGATCGCTGGTTCCGATGGTATCACCATGGCCGCCGCGCTCGGGAACCTCGCACCGGTGATGCTGGGCAACCTCGTGGGCGGAAGCGGATTCGTGGCGCTGGTGTATTACCTGGCGTACAGGAGGACGATGCGGGGGGATCCGTGAGGTGATCGGAGGCTTACCCTTCAACCTTCGACCTGCTCGCATCAACCGAAGACCTCGGCGTGTACTGTTGAACACCGAGTTCTAGTACCGACGTGGATAAGATCCACTCCTTCCGCTCGCGCCGAACGTGGCATGCGTTTTCCTTCGCGGGTGCGTTTCCAAACCATGACCGGCTCGCTCGCCCTCCGATTCACCTTGACCAGCGCGTTGCTGTGCATGCGCATCGCGTCGATTGCACAGCTGCAGGTCGGCTTCGAGGCGACGGAGGCGCGTGACCTGAGCGCGCTCTGCACCACGCACACCTTCAAGGAGCTGTATGGCGATGATGGAGGGGTGATCCCCGAAGGCTTCAAGCGCGTGTACGAATCGCCGGTGATGGGCATGGACAACAAGTTCCAGCTCTTCCGCAAGGGCGATCTCGCCGTGCTGGAGATCCGCGGCAGCACATCGAACCCGATGAGCTGGATGGAGAACGTACAGGCCGCGATGATCCCCGCCACCGGCACCATCAGGATCAACGAGCGCGCATTCAACTACTGCTTCGCGAAGGACACCGCTGCATCGGTGCATGCGGGGTACGCGCTCGGCATCGCCTGCATCGCCGATGCCGCTGTGGCGCGCCTGAACGATCTCGCAGCCAGCGGCGTGCGCGACATCCTGCTCACCGGCCACAGCCAAGGCGGCGCGCTCACCATCATGCTGCGTGCGTACCTGCATCATCTGCCCGCCGGGAAACTCGATGCGCGCCTGCGGTTCAAGGCGTATGCCTTCGCGAACCCCATGGTGGGCAACCGCGCCTTCACCGAGGACTTCACGGCTGCGATGGCCGTCGGCTTGGGCTGCTTCAGCCTGGTGAATCCCGCCGATCCCGTAACGCGCATGCCGCTCACGTACGACGATGGTCGTCTGGTGAGCACCGACCGCATATTCGCCGTGGTCACGGGACAGGAGCCACTGGATGTGATGGGGCGCGTGCGCAGCGCGGCCATCCGCATGATGCGCGGCACGATCACCGGAGCCAACACCATGATCAGCGAATCGGTGGAGAAGCGCATCGCAAGCACGGTGGGCCAAGTGCAGATGCCGCCGTACCGCAACGAGATCAACTACATGCCCATGCCCGGCCGCATCGAGCTGCAGCCCTTCGCCTATCCCGTGGCGCTCAAGGACAGCACGATCCTGCACGACCCGGAGCGCCTTCGCCTGGAGGCGCGCGATAAGAA
>JBATND010000368.1:0-1548 GCA_049290175.1 Flavobacteriales bacterium
GCCTTGGCCCTGCTAGCAACAGCAGCACCTGCCGCATTGCACGCGCAGGAAGGCACCATCGGGTCAGAGCACCGCTACCAATTCACGCTGAACGAGGCGCCTTCGGCCTACGGTGAGAAGCTCATGATGGAGTCGCTCACCAGCCTCGATCCGGAAATGCGCATCGATGTGGACCGCTCGCAGCGCACGGTGAAGGTGCTGGCCTACCGGCCGCTGAACGCGCAAGAGATGGCCCACATGGCCGCTTCGCACGGCGTACACATGGTACCTGTCCGATCGCGCTTGGAAGAAGCTGAACCAACTCGCATCAATCCCTGAGCGCCATGAACTGCAACCTGAAGCACCTCTTCGCAGCGCTGGTCATCGGAACCGCCTCACTAGACATTTGCGCGCAGACCGCCACGAACACCTGCGGTTACAATCCCGGCAACCAATACCCAGTTGGCACCTCGTGCTCGCTTCTCGCTTTCAACAAACCCACTTCATTCACCGCGACCTATACCGCTAGTGGGTGCAGTGGAGGAAATCGCGATGACGCTTGGGGATGGTTCACGGCTACCGCGAACGTCACGAGTCTCACATTCGACCCCACTGACAGCCACCGGCCCATTATGCACGTTTATTCCGGTGCGTGCGGCAGTCTCACTCAGGTGGGTTGCGTGAACGCTGGCAGCAATGGCGCGAATGCGAACCTGACCATAGCAACAGTGCCCGGCCAGAATTACATGGTCCGCATCCAGCGGCATAACAGCGACGATGCCATGAACGGTTCGTTCTGCGCATGGTCGCCAGCGGCGCCCGCGAATGACGACCCTTGCGGCGCGGTGAGCCTAGCCGTGAACAGCACTTGCATCAGCACCTCAACGACGAACAGCGGGGCAACCGGCACTGCGGGCATACCAGCTCCGGGCTGTGGCACCTATGTCACGGGCGATGTATGGTACACCTTCGTTGCTCCTGCCAATGGGGCAGCCACCATTCGCACAACGAATGGGACTCTGACTGATTCGGGTATCGCGCTTTACACAGCTACGGCATGCGCAGGCACCTTCACCTTAGTGGCCTGCTCTCCGAATGGTAACGGCAACATGGGGCAGCTCAGCCAAACGGGGCTCACGCCCGGCCAGACCTATTTCGTGCGTGTATGGGGCGATGGCAATGCCAGCGGCACTTTCTTCATTTGCGTGGTGAGCTTGCCCAACGATGAGCCCTGCGGCGCCACTGCGCTTCCGGTGAATGCCAGCTGCACGAACACCACCAGCACGAATGCCTTCGCGACGGATAGCCCGGGCATTCCGGCTCCTGGCTGCGCCGGCTATCAAGGCCTTGATGTCTGGTTTGCCGTTGTGGCGCCCGCAGGTGGTGCCATCATCATCCAAACGAGCAGCTCCGGCGGACTCGGGGATACCGGCATGGCGCTGTACGAAGCCACTTCTTGCTCCTCCGGATACACCTTGCTCGACTGCAACGACGATGCTGCAGGTCTGGGTCTCTTCAGCCGCATTACCCGCTCTGGCCTCACCCCTGGCACAACATACTACGTGCGGG
>JBATND010000369.1:0-9578 GCA_049290175.1 Flavobacteriales bacterium
GCTAGCGCCTTCTTCCTGTCCAGGTTTAGCCGACCACCTCACTCCATAGAGCCATGCGGCCGCGCATGCGCGTAGTCGTTCATCGCCCACTTGATCGCCGCGATGGTGGCCGGAACGCCCTGCGGCTTCATGCGGCGCAATGCGGTCTTCAGGATCTTATTGATCGCTTCGATGGGCGAGTTCGAGAAGATGATGTCCTGCTGCGCGATGATCCTGGTGATCTCGGGCTGCTCGGTGCCCAGGATCAGCTCCGTCACCACGCTGGCGCGGTTCTCCCCGCCGCCATCGCAGACCAGGTTGGCGCTCTTGTGCTGCGGATGGTGCTTCTGGATGGTGGCGATGGCCTCCTTGAGTGCTACCGCCGTGTTGGCCGCGCCCTTGTTCAGCGCGATGCTTATGCCTAGCACGGCCTTGGAGAAATTGTCGCTCACAATGGCAACCGATAGCCTGTTGTCGGGGTCCACGCGAACATGGGTCGTATCAAGATGGAGGTACTGGTTGGGTTCCGTGGCCTTGAGACCCTCGCGCTTGCGCATGGGCTTGGGCCGGGGGCGTTGCAGGCCCAATGCGCGCACGTACTTGTAGAAGGTGCTGCGGGCCATGTGCAGGTCGTGCGCCCGCCAGCCTTGGTGGAAGAGCGATGAGGCAGGCCAATGCTCATAGGCTTGCACGCCGAAGAGCGCTTTGAGCTTCTTGGTTTCAACAACCGACAATTGCAGCGGATGCCGCTTGAAGCAACGGCCTACCACCGAGAGCCCACAACGCTCCTTGATCCGCGCCAAGCGATTGTGGAAAGCGGTGCTGGAGATGCGGGCCAGGCGCAAGGCGGTCTCACGCGGCATCACGGTGAAGAGCTGCTGGATGGCGTCGATGAAGCGGTCGCCGCGCGCTTTGCTTTTGTGGGGGGCGGGCATGAGCGTGTCAGCGACACCATCCCAAACGCGGACGATGGTGCAGAGGGTTCGCTTGAGCAGGCGGTACTTGCAGAGCAGGGTGTAATGGTCGAGGGCCTCGGCGTGCAAACTGCGCAACTCGCCACCCACGAAGTGGGTGACATCCATCCCGCGCCAGGTGCTGGCGGTGGAGTGCGGCACACGCTCGCGCAGGTGCGCTGGCACGAGCTACTCACGGCCGATGGCATAGAGGCAAACGAGTGACGTATCGTAACGGTGGCGGGTGCGCATAGGGCGAAGGAACGCGCCCACCGCATGCCGCGCATTACGGCCCGAACTTCCTGCTGGGGCGGCGGCTGGTGTGGCGCACCTGGTAAATGAGCACCAGCTGCCCGCGCACTTCATACACCACGCGGTAAGGGAATTTGTGGACCATTGCATGCCGGAAGTCTCCTTTCCGTTTCTGCCCCGATGGGTTCAGCGCTAAGCTTCGGTAACACTCGTTCAAGGCGTGCTGGAAGCGTTGCCCAAGGCCCTGCTGCTCGCCTTCATAATAGGCGAAGATCTCGGTGACCTCTTCGGTGGCTTCGGGCAGAACCTGTACCGTAAAGCTCATCGCTTGAAGCCCTCCCGCGCAAGGCGCATGGATTCCTCCACGCTATGAGGCTTGCTTTCTCCGCTCAGGAAGCGCACGCGACGGCGCTCCAGTTCGGCGACTTCCTCATCGGTAAATTCCTCTTCTATTTCCGGAACCTCGGTCTCAATGGCCGTGGCCACGCGCTGCAAAGCAGCTTCATCCCAAATCAGCATCAAACGATGCATAAGGTCGAGCTTCTTGAGTGCGATGTCCATGTTCGGTTCTTGTTGTTCACAAAGATAGAGCGGTGCTCAACGACGCGATCCCCGCCTCACCTGCGCGCGGCGTGCATTCGTGAACCAGGTCTTTGGCGCCGCGTCGTGAGCCGAGGCCTGCTTCTACCTTCGCCGCCCCATGGCCACCACTACCGTCAACCCCGACACCGCACCAGCTGGCGTCGATACCGCGAAGAAACTCGGACTGCTGCCCGAGGAGTACGACAAGATCAAGGAGATCCTGGGCCGCGTGCCCAACTTCACGGAGCTGAGCATCTACAGCGCCATGTGGAGCGAGCACTGCTCCTACAAGAACTCCATCAAGCAGTTGAAGACCCTTCCGCGCAGCGGCCCCAAGCTGCTGGCCGAAGCCGGTCAGGAGAACGCCGGCCTTGTTGACATCGGTGATGGCTGGGCCTGCGCCTTCAAGATCGAGAGCCACAACCACCCAAGCGCGATCGAGCCCTACCAAGGCGCAGCCACGGGTGTCGGAGGAATTAACCGCGACATCTTCACCATGGGCGCGCGACCCATCGCGCAGCTCAACAGCTTGCGTTTCGGCGACATCAGTAAGGAAGCCAGCAGCCGTTGGCACATGCGCGGTGTGGTGAAGGGCATCGGCGATTACGGCAATGCGTTCGGCGTGCCTGTGCTCGGCGGCGAGGTCTATTTCGACCCGTGCTACACCACCAACCCGCTGGTGAATGCCATGAGCGTGGGCATCGTGCGCACCGACAAGGTGATCAGCGCAACCAGCCACGGCAAGGGCAATCCGGTCTTCATCGTGGGCTCTTCCACCGGCAAGGATGGCATCCATGGCGCCTCGTTCGCCAGCAAGGACATCACCGACACCAGCATGGACGACCTGCCGGCGGTGCAAGTGGGCGATCCCTTCATGGAGAAGCTCTTGCTCGAAGCATCGCTCGAGTTGGCGCAGACCGATGCGATCATCGGCATGCAGGACATGGGCGCGGCGGGCATCACGTGCAGCACCAGCGAGATGAGCGCGAAAGGCGGTGCGGGCATGGACATCAACTTGGACCTCGTGCCCACGCGTCAGCAAGGCATGCACGCATGGGAGATCCTGCTCAGCGAAAGCCAGGAGCGCATGCTGGTGGTGGTGAAGAAGGGAAGAGAGAAAGAAGTGAAGGCCATCTTCGACAAGTGGGACCTGAACTGCGTGGAGATCGGCACCGTGACTGACGGCGATCGCCTGCGCTACTTCATGCACGGCGAGCTGATCGCCGAAGTGCCCGCAGAGAGCCTCGTGCTCGGTGGCGGCGCGCCGGTGTACGAGCGCGAGCAGAAGGAGCCGGCCTACATCGCAGAGAACAAGAAGTTCAAGCTGGACGACATCGATGAGCCGCACGACCTGAAGGCGGTGGCCTACGAACTGCTGACCAGTCCGAACATCGCCAGTAAGCGCTGGGTGAGCGAGCAATACGACAGCATGGTGCGCACCAACAACATGAGCACCAACGCGCCGAGCGATGCGGGCCTCGTGCTGGTGCGCGAGACCGGCAAGGGCCTCGCCGTCACCGTTGATTGCAACGGCCGTTACGTGCATGCCGATCCGCACAAAGGCGCCATGATCGCCGTGAGCGAAGCCGCGCGCAACATCGCCTGCACCGGCGGCGAGCCTTGCGGCGTCACCAACTGCCTCAACTTCGGGAATCCTTACGATCCCGAGGTGTACTGGCAGTTCGCGCAAGCGATCAAAGGCATGGGCGATGCCTGCCGCGCCTTCGAGACGCCCGTTACCGGCGGCAACGTGAGCTTCTACAACCACACGGTCACCGAGAAGAAGAACATCCCGGTCTTCCCAACGCCCACGATCGGCATGGTGGGCATCGTGCCCGATGTGAGCAAGCGCATGAGCCTCGACTTCAAGCAGAAGGGCGACCTCATCTTCCTGCTCGGCAAAGTGGTGGACGACATCGCGTGCAGCGAATACCTCACGCGTGTGCATGGCATCGATCGCTCTCCTGCGCCCTATTTCGACATCGAGGAGGAGAAGCGCCTGCACACCATGCTGCTCATGCTCATCCGCAAGGGCCTCATCAACGCCGCGCACGACGTGAGCGATGGCGGCATCTTCGTAACGCTCGCCGAGATGGGCATGCCGCGCGGCCTCGGCTTCGATGTGGTCACCGACAGCGAAGTGCGCGAGGACAGCTTCCTCTTCGGCGAAGCGCAGGGCCGCGCCATCGTCACGGTCGACCAAGACAACGAGGATGATTTCCTCGACCTGATGTCGCAGAGCCGCGTGCCCAGCGTGTTGCTCGGCCACGTCACCCAAGGCAAGCTCATGGTCGATGATGCTTCCTTCGGCACGATCGCCGACGCGAAGCGCGCATACGAGGAAGCGATTCCGCGCATCATGCGCGAACCTTGACCGAGTTCGGATGTTTGGTGGTCACCGCGAACTGCGCAGGAGGAAGCGGTCTCAATAAACGACCACCAAACTTTCAGCTTTCACGTTTCCACTTTCAGCTTTTCCTCCATGGCTCAACCTCTCTTTTCCGGCACACTTCCCGCAATCGGCTCCAAAGCCCCGCCGCTTCGTTACGTCAAGACCGACAGGACCGAAGGCGCGTTAACCGACCATCTCGGCCATGTTGTTGTGCTGCTCATGTTCCCCAGCGTGGATACGAGCACATGCGCCTTGGAGACGCGCACCTTCAACAAACTGGCTACGGGCCTTGGCGCCAAAGTGCTGGCCGTAACAGCCGATCTGCATTTCGCGCTGAAGCGTTTCTGCGCGGCCGAAGGCATCGAGAACGTTGAAGCAGGAAGCGATTTCCGCTACCGCGATGCCGATGCGTGGGGAACGCGCATCGCCGAAGGCGGCATGAATGGCGTGCTGGGCCGCGTCACTTTCGTGATCGACAAGGAAGGCGTGGTGCGGTATTGCGAGGTAGCGCCCGAATTGGGCAACGAGCCGGACTACGATGCCGCGCTCAATGCTGCGAAGGCCTTGCTCTGATCAGGCCGTTGCTCTGCGCTCGACCTTGCGCATGAGTAACGCGAAGAACAGCGCGAGCACCGAGCTGCCGATGACCCACTGCGGCCATTGCCCTTCTGGCAGTCGCAGCTGGCTGAACCACGACATGAGCGTATCGGCGTAGGGCAGGGTTGATGTTGCGGAAGTGCCCGATGTCATGAACGCGGCTGCGATGATGAACACCGCTGCGCCAGCGATGCCGGCCCAACCCCACTTGCCGATCAGCGGCGGAACCACGGTAGGCTCAGCGATGCGCGTGACAGCCACGCGCGCCATGATCCTGTCACTGAGGTCGCGCTCGGGTTGCGCATGACCAACCGCTTGGAACAGTTTCCGGAGGTCGTTGTCGTTCATCTCAGGCATCGTTCAAAAGTAACGTGCGCGCTTCGGGTCCCAGTTGCCGCTCCAGGATCTCAGCCAGCTTCTTGCGGCCGCGATGGAGCTTCACTTTCACATTCGACGCCCCCAGTCCGGTCACGGTTACGATCTCCTCCACGCTCATCTCCTCCAGGTAGTAGAAGCTCAGGATCGATGCGTCCTCCGGGGGAAGCTGGGCCAAAGCGCGGTCCAGATTGCGCTTCACATCACCGCTATGCGCTGAACTTTCTGAATCCGCTGCAGGGTGATGAGCCAGCTCATCCACCGATTCGCCATCGGTTCGGCGGCGACGGCCATGGCTCACTGCTGTCCGATACGCGATGCTGAACAGCCAGGTGCTGAACTTCGATGATCCAGTGAACCCGCGCAGATGCTGGTACGCCTTCACGAAGCTGTCTTGCGTGGCCTCTTCGGCATCCTCGGCATTGCGGAGCACACGGTGGCACGCGGTATAGACCATGTGCTGGTACTGGCGCACGAGCTCGCCATAGGCACGGCTGTCGCCATTCAGTATGCGCGCGATGAGGGGTGCGTGATCCACTTGCGGCGATGTGACGAACCGGGAATGCGGCTTGGTTACAAATGCAACGAGTAATCCTTGAGCGACCAAGTTGCTTCGGACGAACGGACTGTGATCCTCGTCGAGCGGGAATCCGCTGGTGCGTGACTTGTTTGTAACCGGCTTCGATCGACCCGCGTCCGATGAGCAACAACAACAGCAATCATGGACACGCCAGCAGCAGAAGTTCTCGTTCCCTTCTTCGGCCTCATCATCCCTTTCGGTGCCGCATTCGGAGTCATGTACCTGCACTACACCACTCGCCATCGTGAGCGCATGAACATGATCGACAAGGGCATGGATCCGCTGATAGCCAAGCCTGCGCCAGACGGCCGCCGAGCTATGCGCAACGGCTTGCTCATGGTGGGTATCGGCCTTGGCCTTCTTGCTGGTTGGATCATTCAGCATGCATTGCTCGGGTCTGAGAGCGAGAACCCGTTGCCCTTCTTCATCGGGGTGGCCATCTGCGGCGGGGCATCACTCATGGCCTACTACCAATTCTATGGCCGCAAGCACGAGGGGTAAGCGTCAACGCGGCACTATCGGAAGGGCTGGCCTTTGGTCGGCCCTTCTACTTTGGCAGCCGATTTCACGGACGCATGGGCAAGAAGCTGCGCAACCTCATCAAGTTTATTGGTGCTTTGTTATTCTGGTGGGTCGTGATCACCGCATCCTGGGTGGCGCTGCTTGGCATCGCGAAAGCACCTGTGACCTTCACGATGATCCAGCAACGCCTTGAGCAGGGCACAATTCAACGGGCGAACAAGAGTCTCGAGGAAATCGCACGCCCCCTTCCGCTCGCCATCATCGCCAGTGAGGATCAACGCTTCATGACGCACCACGGCTTCTCAACCGAGCAGATCAAGCGGTCGCTTGGCATGAAAGAACCCGGCTTCTCTCTTTTGGAATTCGTGCAGTCTGTTGCGAAGAAGGATCCCGCCAGAACCACGAAGCGTGGCAAGCGCACAAAAGGGGCAAGCACGATCAGTCAGCAAACGGCGAAGAATGTCTTCTTGTGGCCGGGGCGCAGTATGACGCGCAAGGGGCTCGAAGCATGGTTCACTGTGCTCATCGAAACGCTATGGACCAAACAGCGGATTCTCGAGGTGTATCTGAACGTCGCCGAAATGGGCAAGGGCGTCTTCGGTGCTGAAGCCGCTGCCCGGCATTGCTTCGGTAAAAGTGCTTCGAGACTGGTTACCTCAGAAGCAGCCATCATCGCCGCAACCCTACCTGCGCCGCGAAGATTCAGCTGCACCTCTCCTTCTGGCTATTTGCGTGGCCGACAGCAATGGATACTGCGGCAGATGAGCAACGTTGGCGATGTGCTCGACCCGGAGGTGCTTGCGAAGCGCAAGGCCAAGCTCGAAGCTGAGGAGCGACGTGAAGCCGAACGAAGGGCGAAACGGCGCAAGTGAGGCCTTAAGGCTTGTAGTCGCCTTGCAGCTCCACAGCTGTCGGGTAGGCGAAGGATAGTCCTTCTTCGTGGTAGCGACGGAGGATCGCCAGATTCATGCGGGAGTGCGCCTCGAAGATGTCTGCGCCCTTCCTGATGAAGTAGATGAAGAGCAGATTGAGCGAATACTCCTTGTACGTATTGAAGGAGATGATGTGATTCTCCTCAACGATATCCTGATTGGCCAGCACGATCTCGCGGAGCACCTCCATGGCGCGCTCCATCTTGGCGGGTGGCGTCTCATAGATCAGCCCCAATTCCAGGAGCACGCGGCGCGAAGGCTCATCCGTCACGTTCTCCAAAGTGCTCTCCGTGAACTTCTTGTTCGGAATCACGACGATGGGTCCAGCCAGCGATTGAATACGGGTGCTGCGTATCCCGATCTCCTGCACGAAGCCATCGAAGCCATCAACACGCACACGATCACCAAGCTTGAAGGGCCTGTCCGCATAGATGGTGATGCCGCCGAACACATTGGCTACGGTCTCTTGCGCCGCAAGTGCGATTGCAAGGCCGCCAATTCCAATGCCCGCAAGGAGGGCGCCCACATCATATCCAGCATTGTTCAAGGCCACCACGATACCCAGTCCCCAAACAAGGACCTTCAACACGGTGCGCACTCCAGGCAGCGCACGCGTGAACTGGCAATGCTCCCTCGATCGGCCTTGTATCACTTCATCCACAATGGCGATCACGACCCTCGCCACGATCCACGTCACCGAAAGAGCGACCGCAACATGGAACACCCGCTCAGTCCAGAGCGTGATTCGTTCCCCGAAAGTGAGCTGCTGAGCACCAGCCACGAATCCCAGGACCGTGATGAGCACCACGACCGGACTCCTCAGTCGATCCACCAAGACATCGTCGAGCCTCGTAACCGTCCGCTTGGCGATGGGCCGCAGCACTGCGCCCGCCAGTCGATACACCATCTGACCGATCAACCAGCCTCCACCCGCAAAGGAGGCGGCAAGCAACCAGTCGTTCAAACTGTTCCCGGCAATGTTGGCATGAAGCGGCTCAATGGGCATATCGCTTTCTTTGGCAAGTGGCCAAATCTATCCACCAGATGGAGCTTGAATCAGGAGGCGTGCTTGTTACCGGTGCAGGCAGCGGTATAGGCTTGGAGATTGTGCGAGCGCTGCTCAGTGAGCATCGTTGCACGGTGTGGGCCCTTGCTCGGAACGGAGATCAGCGGTTAGCCAAAGAATCAACGAGCCACCCTGATCGCCTGCGTGTCCTCGACTACGATTTGAATGACCCGGACTCAATCCATTCCATCACTGAGTCGATTGGCAGCCATCGCTTGATCGGATTGGTGCACAACGCCGCATTGCTAGGCAAACAGGATTTCGGGACCTACACGCAAGAGGGTCTCGAGCAGCTTTTCCGCATCAATACAGTTGTGCCATTGCTGCTCACGCAGGCCCTTGCATCGCGTCTGGAAGGAGAACCACATGGCCATGTGGTACACATAAGCAGTATGGGGGGATTCCAGGACAGTATGAAGTTCCCTGGCTTGGCAGCTTACAGTAGCAGCAAAGCGGCTTTGGCGTGTCTCGCCCAATGCCTTGCTGAGGAATTCAAGGGTCGTGGGATACATTCCAATTGCTTGGCGATAGGAGCCGTGGACACTGCCATGCTTCAAGCGGCATTTCCCGGGTACAAGGCTCCGGTGACACCTGAATCCATGGGACAGTTCATTGCATGGTTCACCCTTAACGGCCATAACCTCTTCAATGGCAAGGTGTTGCCCGTTTCGGCGAGCACGCCTTGACGTTTCCCCAAGATTTTTTTCACATCAGGATTGCACATGACGAAAAGAACTCTACTTTTGCGGCCGCTTTCGGCAGGACGTTCTTTTCGGCTGTGTAATGAGACAAGGGTTGAGGGAAAATTTTCCACATCACTTGCGGGTATGATTAAGCCCATTACATTTGCAGCCCCTCACGCGGAACGTCGCTGAGGAAGTCGCGAAAGCGGCAGTTGAACAAGACTGGTAAAGGGCTGATGCCCAGAACCATACGAGTTCTTTGACAGATTGTCTATTCTGAGAACAGCAGGTGTCCTTGTGTTCTGTAAGGAACAACATGAGAGACCTCGTCAACGAACCAGATCAAACAAACATTTACAATGGAGAGTTTGATCCTGGCTCAGGATGAACGCTAGCGGCAGGCTTAACACATGCAAGTCGAGGGGCAGCGGGGTGTAGCAATACATCGCCGGCGACCGGCGCACGGGTGCGTAACACGTATGGAATCTGCCCTTTACTGGGGGATAGCCCGGAGAAATCCGGATTAATACCCCATAACAAGCGAGGTGGCATCACCTTGCTTTGAAAGCTCCGGCGGTAAAGGATGACCATGCGCACGATTAGCTAGTTGGTGAGGTAACGGCTCACCAAGGCTACGATCGTTAGGGGGCCTGAGAGGGTTATCC
>JBATND010000370.1:0-10502 GCA_049290175.1 Flavobacteriales bacterium
GCCCTATATCGACGGTCACCTGCACGGTATCGGCGCCGCTGCACCCCGTGGGATCCTCTGCGATCAGCTGCACCAAATAGCTGCCGGGGCCAGGGAACTGGTGCACGATATTGGTGTCGAGGTATTGTGTTCCATCGCCCATGTCCCAATACCATGTGAGCGGGTTGCCGGTGCTCAAGTTGGTGGTGGTGATCTCCATCAGCGTGCAATCGATGGTCTGCGTCCACGTGAAATCAGCGTCGATGGGCTGCTGCTGACCGATGGTGATGGGGAGATAAACGGTATCGGCCAAGTTGCATGAGAGCGAATCCATGGCGATGAGCGTGACCATGTACGTACCCGGCTCCGTATAGGTGTGACTGGGCTCGTAGGCCTCTACAATCGGGCTGCCATCGCCGAAATTCCAGAACCAGGTCTCGCCGGTGCTGGCATTGCTGAAGTCGATCTGGATGGGCGCGCAGCCTTGGTTGAGGGTGCTGGCGCCAGCAGCGTTCACACCGCTCACGTTGAAGTCGATCTTGAACACCCCGATGTCCCAACCACTCGGCTGAACGTTGCTGTAAGCATCTGGAGTGGTGGGGAAGCCCCCGCTAGTGCATACGGCCTGATACACCTTGCCATTCGCATCGAAACGGCTGGTGCCACCATCCACGTGACCAGCTCCAGTGTAATAGGTGCCATAGATGATGTTGGTCATGTCCGGCTCGAAGGTGGCCAGGTAGAAACCACCGCTGCCGTAGAGGGGGGTTCCGGCAATGGGCCATCCGGCGCCCACGCTATAACCGCTGATATAAATGTTGCGGCACACGTCAACCAGGAAGGCGACCGGCACCATGCCGGCTCCGAAGCCGCCTGCTGGACCTAGCTGCGTGCGGAACACCTGGTTCTGCAGATCGGCGTCGAATTCCGCGACGAAGATGCCTGAGCCTGCTTGACCGTAAGTGCCAGCTGGCGCAATGCCCAGGGTGCTGCTGGGTGCCTGCCCGAAAATGTAGGCGTTGTCATCCAGATCCACCTGAAGGAAAAAAGCAACGTCGTCCGTGGTTCCGCCGAAGTAGGTGCAGGCGAGAACGCTGGTGGCATTGGCGTTCAGCTTGGCGATGTACGCTTCACGGCCACCCGCGCTGGCAGGCTGATATGCACCGGCTGTGGTTGGCAAGGTGGTTCCCGAGGAACCGCCACAGATCACCGGTTGACCCGCGCTATCGAGCTTGATGCCGAAGCACATATCGGCCTGCGCCGTACCGAAGTAGGTGCCGAAGATCAGGGTGCTCAAGTCCGGGCTCAGGCAGAAGGCCACGCCATCCTGCGCGCCAGCGTGGTTGGGCTGCACCGCGCCGCCGCTCACCGGGAAGCCGGCCGCATCGGAGCAACTAGCCACGTAAATGCGGCCCGCTGCATCGCAGATCACCTCACCGCGATAGCTGTCACCATAGTTGTTGGTAAAGCTGTTGCGGCCGTCGTTGCCGCTGGTGCCCATGTAAGTGCTGCCGATCAACGCCGTGCCCGTGGGGTTCAGCTTGCTGATCACGATGTCCGAATTGCCCCCGTTGAATGTTTGATCGTATGCGTTGGGCGTGGTGGGGTAATTCGATGAGGGCGAGGTGCCATAGACGGTCAGCTCGCCATTGTTGGTCACCACCAGGCTGTGCGGGTAATCACCGCTGTTGCCACCGAGATATGTGGCGAAGATCAGCGCGCTGCCGGTGGGGTTCAATTTGCTCACCGCGATATCGATCCCGCCATTGTTGGTGCCATCAAAGGCGCCCGGCGTAGTTGGATAGCCCTGCCCGAAGCAAATAGCCCCCGTGTATATGTTCCCGTTGTTGTCGTAGGTGGCGGTATGCCCGTAGTTCTGCGTGGTGCCGATGTTGCCCGTGCCGCTCAGCGTGCTTGCGATCAAGGTGGGATCGATCACGATGGGGCGCTTGCTGTTCACGCCCTTGCCGAAAGCGAAGCCAACCCTATTGCCATTCAGCGTAAAGTGGCAATCGACCTTCTCTTTTGCTCCATCGGCATACCAAGCCACGGGCGCCAATTCATGCAGCTCACCAACGGAGGTTTTCAGCACCAATTCGCCTTCCGCGTTCACGTGCATGCCATCGAGGCCCTCGTACCGGAAACGCACTTGGCTGGCCGCAACGGCGTTGGCCACGATCACATCGTACTTGAAACCGCCGCTCTCATCGTGCAGGCGCAGGTCAACGCCCGGCCAAAGGCCCTTATATCGCACCTCTTGGTAGTGCCTCACATCGCTGGCCCATTTCGAGGGGTCGTTGCCGATGAAGTAGTTGAAGTAATCAGCAGAGCGGCCCTCGCGCACAACCTCGGAGTTGAGATTGGCGCCCTCGAACCAAGCATACCAAGCATGGCCATTTACGCGCACTTGCTCCATGGCTTCCGGCGCTTCGTGCTGTGCGTCGTGGATGCGGTCGGGAACGGCCTCGTCGAGCTTCGAGAACACGAGCCGGTCGTGCTCGGCGAACATGGCCAGCAGCCCAAAGTCGGCACGGTAGAGGATTTGGGGCTGCCACTGGCCCTTGTTCTCAACGTATTCGCCTTGCAAAACAGGCTCTTGGGCACTTGGGCCGTGGTCGTGACCGTGGTGGCCTTGGTGCTGGGCGAACGCGGTTGCGCTCAAGAGCACTGCGGTGCTCAGCACAGCAGCTCGACCGGTGGCGGTGAATCGCATCATGGATCAGGGGGCTGAAAGGGCAGACAAATGACAACGAAGGAGGGCCTTTGGTTGCCTTGGTGGATAAAGCTAGGGTCCAATCGCTCAATTGCCATGGTAACCGCCTGAACGACTGGGCAATCGAAGCAATGGAGTGGGTGAGCGGTCTCGGATGTTCAAACCGGAGCCAGAACCGCTTATCACATCACTGGACGGGTCATGGTGCTGTTCAACACCGACATGCAAGCGAACTACTCCGGCATGCAGCCATTTCCTTCTAGCGAAGCTCGATCAGCGTGGCCGTGCTGTCACGATCGAAATCGCGCTGCCCGCTGATGCGCATGTTCAGGACTGACCCTTTGAACGGCGCAGTCACCGAGTAGGTGAGCGCTTCGGCATCACGTGTCGATGCGCCGAAGTCGATCCGTGCGCTGTCCATGCGCAGGCGCAATTCATCCAGCGTGATGGAGCGTGCATCCAGCTCTCGTTGCGCAGCGGGCGTTGCCTTCAGCAAGGTGTTGCGCAAGCGTTGCTTCAATTTCGCTTCGGGCATCCAAGCACCGCTGGTGAGCCGCTCGCCATAGAAGAAATAAGCCGCTCCGCCGCCGAGAATGAGGCCGAAGAGGTAGAGCGTGAGGCGCCGTTGCAGGTCCATGCCGGAATGCTCACTCGGCCAAGCCGCGCATGATGCCCTTGGGGCTGTTGTTGATGAAATCGATGATGATGCCGCGCTCGTGGCTGCGGGGCATGGCGATCACGTTCTGCACGGCACGCTCCACGTTGTTGTTGCGCACGAAGATCTCGCGGTAAATGTCCTCGATGCGGGTGATCTGCTCATCGGTGAAGCCGCGGCGGCGAAGGCCCACCACATTCACGCCGACGTAGCTGAGCGGCTCTCGCGCGGCCTTCACGAAGGGCGGCACGTTCTTGCGCACCAGCGATGCGCCAGCGATGAAGCTGTGCGCGCCGATGTGGATGAATTGCTGCACGGCCACATTGCCTTCGAGGATCGCCCAGTCGTCGATGGTGACATGCCCGGCCAGGTTCACGCTGTTGGCGATCACCACATGGTCGCCCACGATGCAATCGTGCGCCAGATGCACGTAGGCCATCAGCAGGCAGTTGCTGCCCACGGCGGTCTTCATGCGATCGGCGGTGCCGCGGTTGATGGTGACGCATTCGCGGATGGTGGTGCCGTCGCCCACTTCGGCAGTGGTTGATTCACCGGCGAACTTCAGGTCCTGCGGAATGGCACCTATGACCGCACCGGGGAAGATGCGGCATTGCTTGCCGATGCGTGCGCCATCCATGAGCACGGCATTGGGGCCGATCCATGTGCCATCGCCCACTTGCACATCGGCATAGATGGTGGCGAAAGGTTCTACGGTTACACCCTTGCCGAGCTTGGCATCGGGATGCACGGATGCGAGGGGCGAGATGCTCATGCTTTGATGGCCGATGCGCTCGGTGTAGGGGTGTCTTGGGCTTTGGCCTTGGGTGCAGCAGGCGCTTTGTCGCGGGCCACTTGCGCCATCATCTCGCCTTCAACGGCGGGCAAGCCATTCACGTACCCGGTGCCCTTCATGTGTACGATGCCGCGGCGGATGGGCGTGAGCAATTCCAAGTGGAACACGAGCGTATCACCGGGAATCACCTTCTTCCGGTAGCGCACGTTGTCGATCTTCAGGAAGTACGTGGTGTAGTTCTCCGGATCGGGCACTTGGCTCAGGGCGAAGATGCCGCCCACCTGCGCCATGGCCTCGATCTGCAGCACCCCGGGCATCACGGGATTGCCGGGGAAATGACCGGTGAACTGCGGCTCGTTCTGCGTGATGTTCTTGTAGCCGGTGATGGTGCGGTCGTCCATGGCCACGATGCGATCGACCAGCAGGAAGGGATAGCGGTGCGGCAGCAGCTTCTCGATGTCGTTGATATCGTAAACCGTTCTGCTGAGGTCGAAATGGCGCACGCCGCTCTTCTCCTCTTCGCGGATGCGCTCCTTGATGCGCTTGGCGAAGCTGGTATTGCCGAAGTGGCCCGGCCGCGCGGCGAGGATATGGCCCTTGATGGGCCGGCCCACCAGCGCGAGGTCGCCCACGATGTCGAGCAGCTTGTGGCGCGCGGGCTCATTGTAGAACTTCAAATCGGTTGTGTTCAGCACGCCGTTGCGGCGGATCTCCACCTCGCGGTACTCCTTGCCCAAGAGCTTCGCCAGTTCCATGAGTTGCTCCTGGGTGGTGCCCTCGCGATCCTCCATCACGATGGCGTTGTCCAGGTCACCGCCCTTGATCAGGCCGGCCTTGGCGAGCTGTTCCAATTCGCGCAGGAAAACGAAGGTGCGGCACGGGGCGATCTCGTCCTTGAACTCCTCCGCCCGGTACATGCTGGCGTGCTGGGTGCCGAGCACCGGGCTGTTGTAGTCCACCATCACGGTGATGCGGAACTCGCCCCCCGGCGCAGGAACACCGAGCATCTCGGTACCGCGCTCCTTGGTCTCGAACCAGATGGGCTCCTTCAATTCATACCAATTGCGCGGCGCATCCTGCTCTTCAAGGCCCACCGCTTCAATGGCATCAACGAACGCCTTGGCGCTGCCATCCATGATGGGCACTTCCGGACCGGTGAGCTGCAGCAGGCAATTGTCAACGTTCAGCGCATACAGGGCGCTGAGCACGTGCTCGGTGGTGTTCACCACGGCTTCGCCCTTGCCCAAGGTGGTGCCCCGGGCCGTGCTGGTGACCAGTTCCGCATCGGCCTCGATCACTGGCTCACCGGCCAGATCGGTGCGCTGGAACTTGTAGCCGTGACCAATTGGGGCTGGTCGCAGGGTAAGGGTCACCGGTTCGCCGGTATGAAGTCCTACGCCCTTGATGGTGGCGCTGGCCTTCAGCGTATGCTGCTTGTCGCTCATGGATTCGGCTCCTGTGCGGAGCCGGGCGAAAGTACTTGGCCGATGCAAGCGCCGGGAAGCCCCGCAACTGCCGCGCGTTCCGTGCCGGTGCGCCAAACCCCTACCACCTACCTTCGCCGCCCCAACGCCGCACCGCGCCCTATTGCGTGATGGCGCGCGTGATCCCTCAGCAAATGGCGTCATTCGATTCACTTGGTCTCCGCGAGGAGATCCTCCGCTCGCTTCAAGAACTTGGCTGGGACCAGCCTACACCCGTTCAGGAGAAAGCCATCCCTCACCTCTTGAACAGTGAGAACGATGTGGTGGTGCTGGCCCAGACCGGAACCGGAAAGACCGGCGCATTCGGCCTGCCCATGCTCATGGATATCGAGCCAGGCGAGCGCTGCGTGCAAGCCTTGGTGCTCGCCCCTACGCGCGAATTGTGCGTGCAGATCACCGGCGATCTGGAGCGATTCGCGCAGCATCTGCCCGGCGTGAAGCCCGTTGCCGTGTATGGCGGGGCCAGCATCCGCGATCAGATGCGCGCCATCAGCCGCGGCGCCAACATCGTGGTGGCCACCCCAGGCCGCCTGCTCGATCTGCTCGGCCGCCAAGCGGTGGATCTGGGCGGCGTGCAGACCGTGGTGCTCGACGAGGCCGATGAGATGCTCAACATGGGCTTCCAAGAGGACCTCACCGAGATCCTGCAGACCACGCCGGCCGATAAGCGTACCTGGCTCTTCAGCGCCACCATGGGCAGCGAGGTGCGGCACATCGCCAAGCGCTACATGCGCGAGAGCCAAGAGCTGCAGATCGGCGAGCGCAACACCACCGCCTCGGCCATCCGCCACCAGTACTGCGTAGTGCATGCCCGCGACCGCTTCGCCGCGCTCAAGCGCTTCATCGATGCCGAGCCCGACCTCTTCGCCATCGTGTTCTGCCGCACCAAGCACGAAACGCAGGACCTCGCCACCGCGCTGATCAAGGACGGATTCAGCGCCGATGCCATCCATGGCGACCTGAGCCAGGCCCAGCGCGACCATGTGATGGGCCGCTATCGCGCTCGCACCCTGCAACTGCTCATCGCCACCGATGTGGCAGCACGCGGCATCGACGTGAATGAGGTGACGCACGTGATCCACTTCGACCTGCCCGGCGAGGCTGAGAGCTACACGCACCGCAGTGGTCGCACCGCGCGCGCTGGCAAGACCGGCATCTCGCTCAGCATCATCGGCCTGCGCGATGTGGGCAAGGTGCGCCAACTCGAGCGCTCGCTGAAGACCCACTTCACGTATGTGCGCGTGCCCGGTGGCGGCGACATCGGCAAGGCGCAAGTGGTGGCCTACATGCACAAGCTCAAGAATGTGGAAGTGGATCACGATGCGCTTGCGTCCATCCTTCCAACAGCGCACGAAGAACTTTCAGCCTTCAGCAAGGAGGAGCTGATCGAGCGCTTCATGAGCGTGGCCTTCAACCGCCTCATCACGCAATTCCGCGACCTCGGCGACCTGAACGTGGACATGAGCCGCAAGGATCACACGGCGCGCGCCGAGCGCCCGTCATCGCGCGAGCGCTTCAGCACTGGAAGGCAGATGTTCATCAACCTTGGCAGCGCCGATGGCTTCGACAAGGGCAAATTGCTCGGCTACGTCTGCGGCATCAGCGGCGTGCAGGGCGATGTGATCGGCCGGATGCTCATCAAGGATGTGTACTCGTTCGTGGACATCGAGCCGGATCATTTCGAGCAGGTGTTCAACGCCTTCAAGGGCGCCAACTACAAGGGCCGCAAAGTGCGTGTTGACGAAGCGCAAGGACCCGGACAGGGCGGGCCGCGTCCCGGCGGGCACGCGCAGCATGATGGTCCACGCGCACCGCATCACGGCGGGCAAAGACGAGAAGGCGGCTACCAAGGCGGCGGCCACAAGGGGGGCTACAAGAGCGATCGGCCATATCAGAGCAGCTATCGCGGCGGCGATGATCGACGAGATGGGCCGCGCCGCGATGATTCAGGGCAACGCGGAGGCTATCAGAAGAAGGAAGGCTTCTACGAGCCTAAGCCGAAGTTCCCGAGGAAAGGCAAGGGTTGAGCGTTCCCGGTCGCGTCGGGCCTTCAGCCCTCGAATGAACCTGCATGCACCTGCTGATGGCTGCGCCATCAGCAGGTATCGGTTCGGGCCTTCAGCCCTCCCTAGCTGTTACTTCCGTTAACGAGATGCGGATAACTCTGCAAATGCATGGCTCAGCGTAGCCAATGATTGCAACCGCATTCATAAGAATCCCGCAGCGGACTGAAAGCCCGACACCTGACGAGCGCACCACCCTCGGCCAATAGCACTCCCCATCAACCACGGAGGGCTGAAGGCCCGACACGATACCTGCCGACGGCAGCGCCGTCGGCCAATGGCACACCCATCAACCACGGAGGGCTGAAGGCCCGATACCATTCGTTTCCTACCATGCTACCTTTCTTCCCAATCGAACCGCTCATGCCTCAATCACTCAGCAACGTCATCGTGCATTTCGTCTTCAGCACGAAATACCGCGAGCCATTCCTTCACGATGGCATCAGGCAGCGCGCGCACGAAGACCTCGCCTCGATCGTGCGCAACAATGGATGCGAGTGCTATCGCGTGGGCGGCATCGAAGATCATGTGCACCTTGCTGTGAGACTCTCGCGCACCCTTTCAATCTCCGACCTGCTTGAGGAAATCAAGGCGGGCTCATCACGTTGGATAAAAGGACAAGACGAGCGATGCCGCAACTTCGCGTGGCAGCGCGGCTACGGAGCCTTTTCCGCATATTACCGCGACCTCGACAAGCTCCTCGCGTATATCGATGGGCAGGAAGAGCACCACCATAAACACACCTTCCAGGACGAATACCGCAGCCTGTTGATTGAGAATGGGGTGGAGTTCGATGAACGGTACGTGTGGGACTGACCTTGGCAATCAGCGAAGCGCGAGGATGTAAATCAGCGCACGCTTGACGCCGAACAAAGAGAATCCTAGACCCTAATACGGCTAAAGAGAAAACGGCCCTGAGTAGGACCGCTCACTCTTCCCCGATCATCCGGGAATCCGAATCGCTTCGATCAGGCGTGCGCGTGGTCCTCGGCCAGCATGCGCTGGGCGATCTCCAGGATGCGAGTATCGTCGAGCGCGACGACACCGCCATCAGGGCCCGGCTCCAGATGCACGCCCATGGGCTTGCCGTTGGGATGCGTGTAACCACCGAAGTAGTTCCATACGGTCTCAACGCTCAAATCCAATTCGCGAGCGATTCGATGAATACTCCCATCAGGCAGGTTGTCCTTGATTCGGCGAAGCTCATTGAAGGTGATGTTCATGATGGGAAGGGTGTTGGTTGGCGAGGGTGAATGTAGGGACGTGAACGGTGCATTTCCAAACCGTGAATGGCATGGTGCATGTGGTCATGGCCAACGCCTTGAGATCAGCCTTCGCTGCGAAACGCGGGCGATCCTGACCACCAACCGCAACACGCACTGATCCCCCGCCTTCAACAGCCGACTACATTTCACCCCATGCTCCGCAACGCTGGTCTGGCCCTGCTCCTTTCGGGCTTCGTCTCAGCCGCACTGGCCCAGCAGTACAACCTGCGCAGCTACTCGCTGGAGCAGGGCCTCCCTAGCAGCAGCGTGCATGCCCTCTGCGAGGATGCCGATGGCTTCCTCTGGGTAGGCACCGCGCAAGGCGCCGCACGCAGCAACGGCCTTCGTTTCGAGGCCATTTCAAGACTGCATGGTCTGCCGCACGATCAGGTTACCGCACTTGCCGCAGCGCCCGATGGCTCCGTGTGGCTGGGATTCGGCAATGGCGCAGTGGCGCAATGGCAGCAAGGCAAGGTGAAGGTTTTGCATCAAGGCCGCAGCGCTCCGGTTCGCGCCATGGTGGCCACTGGTGATTCCCTTTGGTGGGGCACCTATGGCGAAGGTGTGTGGCTGCTCAGCCAAGGCATTGCCAAACGCCTCGGGACCGATTCCGATTCAACCACCTCGCACGCGCTCGCGCTCGCAAGCCTTGGCCACGGAAAGCTAGTGGTCGGCACGGATAGCGGGTTGTTCGTTCTGGACAATGATCGCTGGCGCTCGGTGGCGCCCTTTGCCCTTCCGCACCACCGCGTGCAAGGCCTTCACGCTGATAGCGATGGCTTAGTGGTGGCCACCGCGAATGGTTTCCTCGAGCTCGACACGACCCTTTCAACCTTGCCACCGGAACTGCGCTTCCTGGGCAGCTTTCCAGTTGCCTTGCCCGAAAGGAATCTGCAAGCCGTGCTGCGCGCCCGCGATGGCGATCTCTGGTTCGGAACACCGGGCGGCTTGTTGCACCTCACCAAGGTTGGCGGCTTCCCATCCATCACGCTCATGCGTGAGGCCAACGGTTTGGGCCACGACCTGGTGCGCTGCCTCGTGCAGGACCGCAGCGGCAGCGTGTGGATCGGTACTGGCTTCGGCGGCTTGAGCAAATACACCAGCGACGCCTTCATCCACTTCACCGACCGCGACGGTCTGGGATCGCGCACAGTGAGCAGCATGCACCGCACGCCCGATGGCCGCCTCTGGCTCGGCACTGCTGGCGGCGGCTTATCGAGTTGGGATGGCAGTGGCCTTCGCCACTACGGGCGTGAAGAGGGTTTGACCGATGCCTTCGTGATCGCCTTGGGCGAAGACGCCGGTGGCTACCTGCTCGCAGGCACAGCCAGCAGCGGCTTGTGGCGCTTCAATGAGCGGAGCTTCCTGCGGATAGCGGATGGAATCGAAGGGCAACGCGTGCTCACCATCGCGCTCGATGCGGAGGGCCGCAGCTGGGTAGGTACCGATCGCGGCTTGCACGCCGATCCCGGCGACGGGCGATACGCTCCGGTTGCGGGCTGCGCATTCCCAATCTCGGCCGTGGCATGCAATGGCGATACGCTCTGGGC
>JBATND010000371.1:0-18665 GCA_049290175.1 Flavobacteriales bacterium
CTGCGGAGCAGCTTGATGCGCGGATCATTGATGGCGGAAACGCGCGAAGGCCCATCGTCTGCGCTTCCGTCATCGACTACGAGCAGTTCGAAATCGGAGAAGTCGCTCGCCAATACGCTGCGCACGGCCTCCTCAACGAAGGGCGCCTTGTTGAACAAGGTCATAAGCACCGATACGCGCGGCTTGTGCATGGTGGGCCACCCCAATTACCCGGGCATGCTTAGTGCGGCGCCACAACGAATCGCGCCATGTGGACCTCACTGGCGTGTGCGGCACGCAGCACATAGGATCCCGGCGATAGTCCAATCGTTTCAATCAACAGGTCCGCTCCCCCTTGAGCGATGCGCGATTCGCTTAGCACGACACGTCCTTGCGCATCAACCACATCAATCTGCACGCTGCCCATCGAGCCCGCCGGCAGGATCAAGCGAACCCACTGAACCGCCGGGTTGGGCCACAAGTGCAGTGCCCTAGAGGAGGAGCCCTCCTCGACCCCAACACTGGTCACAGCCAAAGATGCCGTCCCGGAACAACTGAAGGCGGTTACACCCACCACGCTCCAGAGGCCATTTGCCGCAGGCACGCATGGCCCGGTTTCATCGGGAATGGGTACGCCATTGAGGCTCCATGCGTATTCAACAAGGGTTTGGTCGCTTGCGCAGATGGTGTTCGCCGAGAGGTCGAGTTCAAGCACGATGCTTGGCACAGGGTGAACAACTACCGTATCCGAGTAGCTCGTGACAAGCACCGTTTGCACTTGCACTTGGCGCGCCCCCGCTGTGCCGCCCTGACTGAATGAAGCACTGCCTTCGGCTGCGCTGAGTGTGAAGGTCCCCAGCAAATCATCGGCGCTGAGTTCATCCTTGTCATAGATGCGCAGGGTGAAGGGCGGAAAACCGAGCGGTATGGCGAGGTTGTTCCACGTGGTGCTCTGCACATTGTTCACCACCGCAGAGCGCCAGAGCGCCAAGCGCGAATCGGTCACTGTGAAATAGAGGTCAGGCTGACCGACGCAACCAACCAGTGGGAGATTGGGCTCATCAAGGTCGCCGCACCATGCATTGGAAACGCTGGTAATGGCGATTTGCGTGATCATGGGCACGGAGAAGGCGCGTTGCAGCGTGACCGGGTAGTTGCCGCCTTCGGGATAGGACTGGTCGGGAGGGGCAGCGCCGCCGAAGGAGCTGCCATTTCCGAAGGACCACTCAAAGGAGGTGGACATGCCCGGCGCCCCAAGGGCTTCACTGAAGGAAATGGTCATGGGCGCGCAGAGTGAATCCGGCGCGAAGAAGAAGTCGGGCAAGGTGTCTTGCGCGGCCGGCAGCACTTGAATCGGGATCCCGAAGCTGTAATTCTGGTTCAAGGCAATACCACCGGCTGTTCCTTGTGCGAAGGCCGTTATCAAAATGGTGTCGTTGCCTGCCACCAATGGCGTTCCGCACACGCGCACACAACCGAAAGGGTCGGTTTGCGGGAAGTAAGTGAGCGTGGGGCTGCTGGCCCCATAGGTTAGGCCAACGGGTACATTCTCCATGTTGATTAGCGTGACTTGCTGCAGGACAACGTTCAACTGTGTCGTTGGCTCCGGGAAGGAAGGCGGAATCCAAAACGTGACATCGATATCATATGGCACACCGACGGTTCCGACGGGCGTTACGGCCGGGCAAACCGCAGGGAATGGGGGATTTACAGTGCAGGTGTCACCAATGGCGCAGGGGCCGCATTGGGCAAAGCCCGAAACCAGCCAAGAGCCCAGAATCAGGCCGAGTAGTGCTCTTTTCATAGGGCCAAGGTAGCCGCACAAGTCGGTGCCGAGACGCATTTGTGCGCATCGGTTCATACGGACCGCTAGGCCACGCCAAGCATGTTGTTAATTTCGCGCTCCCATCTACCCATGACGCGCAAGGCATCCACGGAAACCATCGACCTGATGGCTCAGCCATTGGTTGACGAACCCGATTCACGGCAATTCGTTCTTCGTGTAGGCGAGCATCGCGCACGCATGGAATACGATCGTGATGGCGACCGCATTTTCTTGGGCACGCTCGATGTGCCGCGCCAAGTAGCCGACCTCGGGGTTGGCGATGTCGTGATGGAGAAGACCTTGATGTGGGTGGAGGAGAACCGGCTGAAGCTGATTCCCACCGCCCCGGCCATCAAGGCCTACTTGCGCAAGCACACGGCCTGGAAGCGGCTCTTGCTGAAGGGCGTGCAGGTATAAGCGATGGTCTAGCGGCCTATACTAGCTGAGGCTCGGGAGTTTCCGGGCTTCACCAAACCCATTGCCGCATGAACCTTCGTTACGCAGCTCCGCTCGTCTTTGCATTTGCCGCCCGCGTTCTCGGGCAATGCATACCGGTCGATTGTCAGAGTGAATTGCCGGCTTGGGGCGGATTGTGTTCCGCAACCTTCGCTGAGGGTCGGATCGGGGTTCCTTACAGCGACGCCATTTCGTTCCATGTAACCAATGCCTGTACCCCTGCGACGCTGTTCGACCCAACGCTCACCGGCGTCTCCATCCGCATCACCCAATTGAGCAGTGTAGGCTTCAGTGCATTGCCCGGTGGCCTTGTTGGTACAACGAATCAAGCTTCCTACGCCGCTCCGGCCAACGGGTGCGCATCGTTGGATGGTGTGCCTTCTCAAGCAGGTGTCTTCGAGGCTTCAGTGGATCTGGTCGTGAATGTGAATGCATGGCCCTTCTCGCTCGCATGCGGAGGATTCGGGCCGATTGCCCAGAACGGGAATGAAGTGAGCTTCCCGACGCTCATCACCATTCTGCCCGACCCTTCATTCTCATCGCCCGATGAGCCGCTTTGTTTGGAGGGCGCTGCCTTTGATTTGATTGCTTTGGGCACGCCGGGCGGGGTGTTCTCTGGTCCCGGCGTTTCGGGCAATGTGTTCGATCCGGCCATTGCTGGTGTTGGCACGCACTCGGTGAAGTACATCGTGAGTGCTCAGGATGGAGGCGCAATCGCCGTCGCTTCGGATAGCTTGAGCATCGATTTCATTGTTGAGGATTGCTCGGGTGGCTGCACGGCCTTCTCCGGAACGCTTGGAGGCGTCGATTTCATACCCTGCCTCGAACCCGGCGGCAGCGTTGAATTGATCGGCATTCCCGGCGGCGATGCGGTAGTCCCTGATGGCTACGAGATCATCTACGTGCTCACGCAGGGCGCAGGGCTTACCATCATCGATGCTGGCCCCGACCCGGTCTTTGAGGCAACCGAAACAGGCTTGCACACCATTCACACTTTGGTGTACGACCCAACCACGCTCGATTTGGGCATCGTTGAGTTCGGCGTTACCACAGGCTTTGATGTGAACGGCCTACTGATTCAAGGCGGTGGTGAGATCTGCGCGAGCCTCGATGCGGCGGGCGCGAGCTACACCGTGATTGTGTGCGGAGAGCCCTGCGATGCCGATGCGGGAACGATGATGGGCAACGGCGGGGTGATTTGCTTGGAGGATGGAGAAGCCCTGCTCACAGCAACGCCGAATGGCGATGCCGTTGTGCCCGATGGCTTCATTCAGACCTATGTGCTCACATCGGGGACGGATCTCGTGGTCATCGATGGCAATGGCGACCCGGAGTTCACCGTTTCGGCGATCGGCGAGTACCGCATCCACAGCCTTGTCATCGATCCGCTCACGTTCCAACTTGCGGTTGAGCCGGGCGTTACCACCGGCCTCGACGTTCTCGACTACTTCGCAACGGAAGGTGTTTGCGGTGATCTGGATCCTGTGGGCGCCGAGTTCGTGGTTGACATCTGCGATGGTGTGCGCAACGTTGGCGCAGCGGGCTTCAGCTTGTATCCCAACCCGAGCGCTGGAGGTTTCTTCGTGGTGCCCGACATGGATGGTCAGGTGCTGATTGAGATGCTCGACGTGAGCGGTCGCACCGCGTTTCAGCAGCGCATGCCTTGCACGCAGGGCGTTGCTGCTTGGGTGGTTACCGACGCAGCACCCGGCAGCTACGTTGTTCGTCTCAGTAAGGGGCAGGAGCGCTGGGAGCAGCGCATGGTCATCCAGCCGTAGGACGGCTGGCGGCTACTTTCGCGCCTGCCTTCCCCGGGGAGGGCCCCTTACGCAAAGAGCATGTCCGTCCGCGTCCGTTTCGCGCCAAGTCCCACTGGCCCCCTGCACATGGGGGGCGTGCGCACCGCCCTGTTCAATTACCTCTTCGCCAAGAAGCATGGCGGCGAATTCCTCTTGCGCATCGAGGACACCGACCAGACGCGGTACGTGCCCGGAGCCGAGGACTATATCCGCGAGAGCCTCGCATGGTGCGGTCTGGTTCCGGTTGAAAGCCCTTGGGTGGGCGGCCCGCACGGACCCTACCGCCAGAGCGAGCGCAAGGACCTGTACAAGCAGTACGCGGATAAGCTGATCGCTGACGACAAGGCTTACTATGCCTTCGATACGGCCGAGGAGCTGGATGCCATGCGCGAACGGCTGAAGGCGGCTGGTGTTGCGGCGCCAGCATACAATGCCGTAACGCGCGAGCACATGCAGAATTCGCTCACGCTGAGCACTGATGAGGTGAAGGCGCGCTTGGAGCGCGGCGATGAGCATGTGATCCGCCTGAAGGTGCCGCGCCACCAGGAAGTGCGTTTCGAGGACTTGATCCGCGGCGTGGTGGTGGTGCATAGCAGCAACATCGACGACAAGGTGCTCTTCAAGAGCGACGGCATGCCCACCTATCACCTGGCCAACATCGTCGATGACCACTTGATGCGCATCACGCACGTGATCCGTGGCGAGGAGTGGCTGCCCAGCGCGCCCTTGCATGTGCTCATCTACGAAGCCTTCGGATGGGAGCGTCCGGCGTTCGCGCACCTGCCGTTGATCCTTCGGCCCGATGGCAAGGGAAAGCTGAGCAAGCGCGATGGCGATAAACTCGGCTTCCCGGTGTTCCCGCTCGATTGGCTCGACCCCACCAGCGGCGAGAAGAGCAGCGGCTACCGCGAACGCGGCTACTACAAGGAGGCCTTCATCAACATGTTGGCGTTGCTGGGCTGGAACCCCGGCGGCGATGTGGAGCTGATGAGCCTCGACGAGATGGTGAAGCACTTCGATCTCGGTCGTGTGCACAAGGGCGGCGCGCGCTTCGATCCGGATAAGACGCGCTGGTTCAATCAGCAATACCTGCGCATGCGCCCCGATGCTGAGCTGGGCGTGCAATTGCAAGCAACGCTCAAGCAGCGCGGAATCGAAGCCTCGTTGGAGCGCGCAACCACAGCTGCATCACTATTGAAGGAACGCGCCACCTTCATCGACGACATGCTCGAAGGGCTTTACCTCTTCACAACAGGTTCACCCTTGAATGGCAATGCGGAAGGCGAAGCCGAATTGAAGAAGCGCTGGAAGCCCGAGGCGGCACCCGCGATTGAAGGGTACATCGCTGCACTCACCGCTTCTAGCGCGACCAGCAGTGCCGATTATGAGCAGGACTTCAGCAGCGTGCTTCAAAACACGGGCATGAAAGTGGGGCAGGTTATGCCGCTCTACCGGCTTTTCGTTGCTGGCCGCATGCAAGGGCCGGGCATGTTCGATGTGAGCGCGCTCATAGGCCGCGATGAAGTGATTGTGCGGCTGAAATCGGGCCTCGACATCTGCCGCGCATGGGCCTGATCGAGGTCAACGGCATCAAGGTGTACGCTTATCACGGCTGCTTGCCGGAAGAAGCCCGCATCGGTGGCCACTACCGTGTGGATGTCTCTGTGCGAGGAGATTTCAGCAAGGCCGAAGCAAGTGATGAGCTGTCTGATACGGTGGACTACGGCCGCGTGACTGCCATTGTGCAAGAGCAGGTGGCCGTGCGCAGCAAGCTGATCGAGCATGTG
Organism: Flavobacteriales bacterium; assembly: GCA_049290175.1. Lineage (GTDB taxonomy): Bacteria > Bacteroidota > Bacteroidia > Flavobacteriales_F > PHOS-HE28 > PHOS-HE28. The sequence continues at coordinate 5,847 of JBATND010000371.1, forward strand.
GCGGCGCGGATCCTCAGCGGCCTTAAAGCCGAATGGCCGCAGCATGGGCCATGGCGCGTGCGGTTGGTGAAGGAGCGCCCGCCGATCGAGGGCGATGTGGAGGCCGCAGCCATCACGCTCGAAGGCTGATCGGGGCGAGTAACGTGCATCAACATTCGGTTCCAGCGGTCCTCAACACCGTTGCCCCACTATCTTCGCCCGCCATTCAGGGTCACGTGGCCGAGTGGCTAGGCTCAGCTCTGCAAAAGCTGCTACAGCGGTTCGACTCCGCTCGTGACCTCCAGAAAGCCCTGCCGCAAGGCGGGGCTTCCTGCTTACAGGTTCTACATTGGCCCATACCGATCGCCCGCGACCTGCGTTGTGGGCATGCACCCGAATAGCCATGCTGCGACTCTGCTCCCTCCTTGTCCTTCTCATCACCGCATCAGCCCAGGCCCAGATCCCCATCGGTTCTTGGCGCGAGCACCTGCCCTGGCAACGCATGGTCGACGTGGTCGAAGGCGATGGCGGCGTGTACTGCGCCACGGCTAACGCCGTGTTCCACTACGACAAAGGCACCCAGGAGACGCGGCGCCTGAGCAAGGTGAACCTGCTCAACGATGTTGACATCCGAGGGCTTGCCTGGTGCGAGGAGCTTCGGATGCTCCTGGTGCATTACGGCAATGGCAACCTCGATCTGGTGCAAGGCGATCGCAGTTTCAACATGGGCGATATCCGGCGAAGCGCGCTGCTCGGCGACAAGGCCATATACCGGATACTCGTTGATGGCACCACGGCCTATCTCTCCTGCGGCTTCGGCATCGTGGTGGTTGACCTGCAGCGGCGCGAAGTGAGGGAGACGTGGCTCATTGGTCCTGATGGCGGGCAGGTGCGCGTGCGGCAGATCGCGCTGCACAACGATTCCATTTATGCGGCCACCACATCCGGGCTCTTCGTGGCGTGGCGCAATGCTGCGAATCTGGCAGCCTTCACCAATTGGCATCGCCGAACGGACATGGGCGGCATCATGGCCAATGGTCCCTTCAACCAAGCGGTTTCCTACCAGGGTCGCCTCTTCGTGAACTACGACAAGCCCAACAGCAACAACGACACCCTGCTGATCCTGCACGCGGACAATACCTGGGAGCAGTTCGGACCGGGAAGGGGAACCTTCAATGTGGAGACCCGTGTTTCACAGAATGGCCAATTCCTGCTCTTTGCGCGCGACTACGACCTAGTGCAATTCAACACGGCGATGGAAGTGGAGAACTCGACCTTCTCCTATGGTGCTGGGGGGCAGTATTGCACGCCCGCCCGCATGATCCAAGCGCTCGACGGCACGGTTTGGATCGCCGACCGCGACCAAGGCCTCGTGCAGATTACAGGCTTCAATCAAGGTGTTCCCATACGGCCCAATGGCCCGCGCACGGCGAATGCTTACCGGATGGGTGCGGGTGGCGGCCGTGTCTATGTGGCCACGGGCTCGGTCACGGGCAACTGGGGCAATGCATTCCTGAAGGATGGTGTACACCATTTCGGCGAAGAGGTTTGGCGAACCACCGACAGGAGCAACAGCACCATTTTCGATACCGGCGGCAATGAATTCGGGCAAGCCCTGAACGACCCGGTGGCCGTGGCCGTTGATCCGTTGGATCCCTCGCGGGCCTATGTGGGCAGCTGGGAAGACGGCATCGTAGAGTTCCGCGATCGCGAGCCGGTTACCCTGTACAACAACAACAACAGCAGCTTGGGCCTTGCCACCAACGATGGCGGCGGCAAGGTGAATGTGGCCGGCCTCGATTTCGATGCGCAAGGGAACCTCTGGGCCTCCAACGCGCACGCAGCAGCACCTATCAGCGTGCGCACGCGCAATGGCCAATGGTACAGCTACAGCCCCGGCGCGATCCTCGGCGGCAATGCGCTGCTGGGCGAGATCATCGCGGCCAGCAATGGGTACAAGTGGCTCATCCGCCCGCGCGCAACGGGCCTGCTCGTCTTCAACGACAATGGCACCTTGGCTGATGCCGGCGACGACCAATACAAGCTCATCACAACTGCCGAAGGATCCGGTGGCCTGCCCTCAATCGATGTGCTCTCCATTGCCGAGGACCTCGAAGGCCAGATCTGGGTGGGCACCAACAAGGGCGTTGCTGTCTTCTACAATCCCAGCGACCTCTTCAGCAGCACCCCGTCCGATGCGCAGCAGATCCTGATCGAGCAGGATGGCAACGTGCAGATCCTCCTAGAGACCGAGTTCATCAGCGCCATTGTGGTCGATGGCGCCAACCGCAAGTGGATCGGCACGCAGACCGGCGGCGTGTTCCTGATCAGCGCCGACGGCCGATCGCAGATCGCGCACTTCACCGCTGCGAACAGCCCCCTGCTGAGCAACACCATCAATGCGATCACGGTCGAAGGAACCTCGGGCGAAGTGTTCATTGCCACCGATCGGGGCATCGTGAGCTACCGCAGCGATGCCGTTGACCCGGCCCCAAGCGCCAACTGCGCCAAAGTGTTCCCCAACCCGGTGCGTGAGGGATACACGGGACCCGTGGCGGTGACGGGTTTGGCGCGTGACAGCGAAGTGCGGATCACCGATGCGAGCGGCAATCTGGTGTACAAGACCACATCATTAGGCGGCCAAGCCATCTGGAATGCCAGCGACATGAGCGGCAACCGCGTGGCCACGGGCGTCTATTTGATCTTCGCCAGTGATCCGGATGGCGTCTTCAAGTGCAACACCAAGGTGCTGGTGGCGCGCTGATCATCGGCCAAGCCCATGCTTGTCACTGCGGAAGGATTCACCCTTCGCGCCATCGCCCACGGCGACCGCAGCACCATCCTGAAGGCCTGGACGCGGCACGGCGGAGCACGCTCGTATGTAGTGCGCACCGGTGCCAAGGGACCACATGCCGCGCTGCAGCCACTGGCCCGCATCGAGATCATCGCCGACGAAAAGCCGGATCGAGAACTGCACATCGCGCGAACGGTGCGCGTGCGCCAGCCCTTCACACGCATCCCCTTCGACCCAGTGCGCGGTACCGTGGCCCTCTTCGCGCAAGAGCTGCTGGTGCGCGTGCTGCGCGGCGAGAGCGCAGACGAAGAGCTGCATGCCGTGGTAGAAGAGGCGATCGAAGCCATCGACTCGGCGCCTGATCTGCGCTGGCTGCCGCATTTGTTGATGCTCCGCCTGTGCGGCCCGCTCGGTTTCATGCCGGAGCCGCCGGACCAAGGCTGCGATCACTTCGACCTGCGCGAGGGACGGTTCGTGCCGGGCGGACCACGCCACGGCCACTTGCTGGCACCGCCCCTGAGCAATGTGCTCGCTGATTTGATGCACGCGCAAGCATGGAGCGGCCCCTCGGCCATTCCGGCTACGCAGCGACGAGACCTGTTGGACCACCTGCTGCTGTACTATCGCCTACACATCGAAGGTCTCGGCGAGATGCGATCGCCCGCAGTGCTGCACGCAGTGCTCGGCTAGACCGGTCAGCGGGTACATTCGACCTCCCGAAACAAGATGCAAAGCCGCCTACCCATCGCATGTGCCCTGGCCATAGCGGCGCAGGGCTGCACCAACCCTCCGACTTCCATGACCGAAGCCGACCAGCTCACGGCCCCCGTTGCCGTGAAGAAGCCGCATGCCATCACTGCGCATGGCCACACGCGCAACGACGAGTACCACTGGATGCGACTCAGCGAAGAGCAGCGCAACGCCGCCGAGCCGGACTCGCTCACGCGCGCCGTGATCGACCACCTCAATGCCGAGAATGCTTACACCGAAGGAGTGCTCGCCCCGGTGAAGCAATTGCGCGAGGACATCTTCAAAGAGATGAAGGCGCGGATCAAGGAACAGGATATCAGCGTGCCTTACCGAGAGAACGGCTACTGGTACCAGCAGCGCTACGACACGGGCAAGGAGTACCCTATTCATGTGCGCGCAACAGCCAACAGCGATGCTTGGCCAGCCGAGAATGATGCCGCATGGAGCGTGATGCTCGATGAGAACCAACTCGCCGAGGGAGCCGCCTACTTCGATCTTGGCGACTTCGAGATCAGCCCCAGCAATGGCTTGGCAGCGTACAGCACCGATCGCGTTGGGCGCCGCATCTACGACATCCGCTTCCGCGACCTGGCCATCGGTAAGGACCTGCCCGATGTGATCGAGGCCACGGCCGGTGGTTGCGCCTTCGCCGATGATCGAACGGTGTTCTACAGTCGTAAGGACAACACGCTGCGCAGCTACCGCATCTATCGGCACGTGCTCGGCACCGATGCCGCGAACGATGTGCTCGTGTTCGAGGAGAAGGATCCCGCCTTCAGCTGCGATGTGTTCCGCAGCCGCAGCAATCGCTACGTGATGATCACGTCGGGGAGCACGCTCAGCGATGAGCACCGCTACTTGCCCGTGGATGAGCCACTGGGCGAGTTCCGCACGTTCCTGAAGCGCGAAGAAGAGCATGAGCACAGCGTGCAGCATGTGCCCGGCACCAACGGCGCTCCCGGCAAGTGGCTCATCGTCACCAATTGGAAGGCGCTCAACTTCCGCCTGATGGAATGCGGCGAGCGAGAGACGGGCGATAAGTCGAAATGGAAAGAGGTGATCGCGCACCGTGCTGACGTGCTGCTGGAAGATGTGGATTCGTTCCGCGACCACTTGGTGATTACCGAGCGGCGCGAGGGGCTCACGCATCTGCGCGTGCGCCGACTCAGCACCAACACCGAGCACGAGATCACCTTCAACGATCCAGCATACGTGGCCTATGGCGGCACCAATCCGGAATGGGACACGCACCTGTTCCGCTATGGCTACACCTCGCTCACCACGCCCAGCAGCATCTATCAGCACGACTTGCTCACGCAGCAGAACACCCTGTTGAAGCAGCAGGAGGTAATCGGCACGTTCAAAGCGGAGGATTACACCAGCGAGCGCATCTGGGTGCCAGCGCGCGATGGCGCACAAGTCCCGGTGAGCATCGTGTACCGCAAGGGAACGCACATCGACGGCACATCGCCGCTGCTGCTCTACGGCTACGGCAGCTATGGCTACAGCATCGACCCCACCTTCAGCAGCGCGCGCCTGAGTTTGCTCGATCGCGGCTTCGTCTTCGCCATCGCGCACATCCGCGGCGGCGAAGAGATGGGGCGTGAGTGGTACGAGAACGGCAAGATGGAGCACAAGGTGAACACCTTCACGGACTTCATCGATTGCGCTGATCACTTGGTGGCGAAGAAGTACGCCGACCCCAAGCGTGTTTTCTGCCACGGCGGAAGCGCGGGCGGCTTGCTCGTTGGCGCCGTGGTGAACATGCGCCCCGACCGCTGGAAGGCCGTGTGCGCCGAGGTGCCCTTCGTTGATGTGGTCACCACCATGCTCGACGAGAGCATCCCGCTCACCACCGGGGAATTCGATGAGTGGGGCGACCCTAAAGAGAAGGAGGCCTACGACCGCATGTTGTCCTATTCACCCTACGACAACATCGCCGACGCGGAATACCCGGCCATGCTCGTCACCACCGGATTCCACGACAGCCAAGTGCAATACTGGGAGCCGGCGAAATGGGTTCAGCGCTTGCGGGAGCACCAGAAGTCGAATTCCCCCATCCTCCTGCAAACGAACATGGAAGCGGGCCATGGCGGCGCCTCGGGTCGCTTCGAGCGCCTCAAGGAAGTCGCGCTCGTGTACGCCTTCTTCCTGAAGCAAGCAGGACTCGCCGATTAACGTGGCTGCGTTCCGAAATCGATCACGCGCTGGCGCACGAATAGGCGCGTGAGGTCCATGCCGAAGTAGCGCAGCGCGCCCAGCAGCACCATGGTGGCTGTGGCGTCGTCGATATTGCCGATCAGCGGCAGGTTGTCGGGCACGAACTCAGCGAGGCCCATGGTGGGGTTGAGCAGGTACACGAACGACAGTGCGCCCAGCAGGGCGACGAGCAGGCTCTTCATGGCAAATGACGGTTTCGTGATGAACGCAAGGACCGTGGCCAAAGGTATCGCGGGTACTTTCGGCCTCCGATGAGAAACGCCCTGCTCCCTGCGCTGCTGCTGCTCCCCGTGATCGGCGCCGCGCAACTGCTTTCCGATACCGACGCGCTCGACCAGATGCGCTACGATGTGCAATACCTCGCCAGCGACAGGCTCGAGGGCCGCGAGGCCGGAACCCCGGGAGAGAAGCTCGCCGTGGACTACATCGCCGCCAAATTCGGCAACGTGGGCCTGATGCCCTATGGCACTGACGCAAGCTACCTACAGCCCTTCACCTTCCATGCTGAACCGCAGCGCGGGGCCAATTGCGCGTTGCAGCTGGGCCGCAAGAAGCCGAAGCTCGATGAGCAATGGCTGCCCTTGGGCTTCTCGGCGAGCGGCGTAGCGCGCGGAAAAGTGCTCAAGCTCGGTTATGGCATCGTGGCGCCTGAGCTGAACTACGCGGACTATACCGACAGCTTGAACCTGAAGGACCGCGTGGTGGCCTTCAGCGTGAGCTCGCCCGATGGTATTCATCCGCACAGCAAGCACCTCGCGCACCACGACCTGATGGCGCGCGCCCAACGCGCCGCCGATCGTGGGGCTGCTGCCGTGCTCTTCTACAACGACGACCCCACGGCTCCCGCACCGGACGGAAAGCTCAGCGCCAAGGTGAAACCCATCGGTATACCGGTGGTCTTCTTGCAGGGCGAACTCTACGAGCAGCTCGTAATCGACAACAATCCTTGCGTGATCAATGTGGACATCGTGCGCGAGGAGAAGACCGCTTACAACGTGGTGGGCATGATCGACAACGGCGCGCCCAACGTGGTGGTGATCGGCGCGCACCTGGATCATTTGGGCTACGGCGACGAAGGATCGCTGCACCGCGGCGAACCGGCCATACACAACGGCGCCGACGATAATGCGAGCGGTGTGGCCGTGATGCTGCAACTCGCGCGCGACCTGGCCGAATACGACCACACGCGCGCCAACGACTACCTCTTCATCGCCTTCAGCGGCGAAGAGAAAGGGCTCTACGGATCGAACTACTGGACCAAGAACCCCACCGTGCCGATCAGTGAGCTCAACTACATGATCAACCTCGATATGGTAGGCAGGCTCGATAGCACTGGCGCCATCGGCATCAATGGCGTGGGCACCTCGCCTGCTTGGGACGAAGTGAACCGCAATCTCGTGGGCAACCTGAAGGTGAAGACCACCAACAGTGGCATCGGCCCCAGCGACCACACCAGCTTCTACCTGCAGGGCGTGCCCGCCATCCATTTCTTCACCGGCACGCACGCCGATTACCACAAGCCCACCGACGACGAGGACAAGATCAATTATCCCGGCATGCTGCGCGTTACGCGCTTCATCGAATCGCTCATCGCCACGTTGAACTACGATGGCAAGCTGGCCTTCACCAAAACGGAAGAGGTGAACACCGAGAACACGCCGCGCTTCAAAGTGACGCTGGGCGTGGTGCCCGATTACCTGTACGATGGCAAGGGCATGCGCATCGATGGCCTCACCGAAGGCAAGCCCGCAGCCAATGCAGGGCTGAAGGTGGGCGATGTGGTGGTGAAGCTGGGCGCCGTGGAGGTGAACGACATGATGGGCTACATGAAGGCCCTGGGCCATTTCAACAAAGGCGACACCGCCGCGATCAAGGTGTTGCGCGGAGGGAAGGAGGTGGATGCACAGGTGACCTTCTGAAGCGGCGATCGGGATGGGGTCGTGCACCACGATTGTCCGACGCACCCGTAGCGTCAACCCACTGGGTTGACCCTGCGGGTGCAACACAACACAGATATTCGCCGCGATGAACGACCATCAGAAAATCGCAGTCATCGGCGCCGGCAGCTGGGGCACCGCCTTGGTGAAGTTGCTGAGCAACAACGCCAGCCGCGTAGGCTGGTGGGTGCGCCGCGCCGACACCATCGCCCATATCAGCAACTACGGCCACAACCCGGATTACATCAGCGCCGCGCAATTCGATGTGCAGCGCCTGGCCATGAGCGACGACATACACGCCGTGGTGCGCGATGCCGATGTGCTCGTGATCGCCGTGCCCAGTGCCTTCCTCAAAGTCACCATGGACCAGCTGGATCCGAGCGAACTGAAGGGCAAGAAGCTCTTCAGCGCCGTGAAGGGCATCGTACCGGAGACCAACCAGATCGTTGGCGAATACCTCTTTCAGCACTGGGGCGTAGCCGAGAAGGATTTCGGGGTGATCTGCGGGCCTTGCCACGCCGAAGAAGTGGCCATGGAGCGCCTCAGCTACCTCACCATCGCTTGTCAGGATGCCACGATGGCGAAGGCCATGGGCGATGCGCTCAATGGGCGCTTCATGAAGACAACGCTCAGCGACGACATCTATGGCACCGAGTACGCCGCCATCCTGAAGAACGTGATCGCGGTGTGCGCGGGCATCAGCGTGGGCTTAGGCTACGGTGACAACTTCCGCGCGGTGCTCGTGAGCCGTGCCATCCAGGAGATCGAGCGCTTCGTAGCAGCGGCGCATCCCATCGCGCGCGACATCAACGAGCCGGCTTACCTGGGCGATCTGCTGGTAACTGCGTACTCCACCTTCAGCCGCAACCGCGAGTTCGGCAATATGGTGGGCAAGGGCTACAGCGTGCGCGCCGCGCAGTTGGAGATGAACATGGTGGCCGAGGGCTACTACGCCGTGAAGTGCGTGCATGCCATCAACGAGAAGCTGAAGGTGGACATGCCCATCACCGAGGCCACCTACCGCATGCTCTACGAGAAGATGGCGCCCATGATGGAGATGCGCTTGCTGAGCGAGAGGCTGGCGTGAGTGATCACGGCACCCACCCCTTCGCTCGCATCAGCCCATAGCATCCGCTCGCCAGCAAGAGCGCGCCGATGCTCCGGAACAAGGTGCGCAGTCCTTTCGGCGAGAGCTTCTCCTGCGCCTTCACGCCTAAGCGTACCAGGATCATGAGCAGGATGATGGCGCCAACGAAAGCTCCCAGCGCGAAGGCGAGCAGGTGGGTCCATGCATCGCTCGTCATGCCGAACGATACGAGCATCAACTTCACGCCGCACCAGAAGAGTAAAAGCTGGGGGTTGGCCATGCCGAGCAATACGCCGCGCCGCATGTCGCCGGTGAGCTTGTCCTCGCTGGGCGCGGCGGGCTTGGGCCGATAGATGAAAACGAAATAGACGCCCAGCAGGAACAGGATCGCCGACACGATGAGGGTGATGCCCGTGGTGCCGATCTCCAGCGTTTCAACCAGCCAGCCCGCGCCTAGGAAAGCAACGCCCGCGTAAATGAACTCGGGTATGGAACCGCCTACGGCCATGCGCCTTCCCGCGTGGCGCCCCCACTTCACGGTATGCGCCAGCACGGCGGTGTTCACCACGCCGGCTTGCAACGAGCCGATGAAGCTGGCCATTGCGGCCGCGACGAAGAAGAGCAGCGTGTCCACCTTTGCGCAAAGTAGCCGCTTCCGCTCAATGGGCCTCCTTCGCTTTCACTGGGACTTCTTCGGACCCGATGCTCCGCAGACCGCCGCGCACTTCCTCCATCACGTTGATGAGTTCTGCGCACGCAACGCCATCGCCGGACATCGTCATTGGACCACTGCGCTGCCTGTGCGCGTAACGGCGACGCTTGAATGCGATGAAGCGCACTTAGTTGTTATCCGCGACGCGCTCAGGCCGAAGCGTGCGGAGCGGGTGCTGGAGTGATTCTACGGGAGCCGAGGGATTAGACCTCATGGCTGCTAGGGGCGCAATAGAATGTTTGCGGCACCTGCGATGGAGCAGTGTTGCAACCATTCGATCGGCACGAACGAAAGTCAGTCGTGCGCATCGTGCTGCGTTGTTCCTTTACGCCGCGATGAGCGCTTGGTGCAGCACATTCTCCCGTTCGTTCGGCGTAGTGCTTGTTCTGGCGATGCTATTCGGGATCGCGCTGCCCACTGCGGTTCTCGTGAATTTCACCCTGAACCGGGCCGAGATCACCTTGACGAAGTGCGTGGAGCGCTTCAAACCTATCGAGAAGAACAGCTGCAAGGGCTCGTGCCATTTGAAGAAGGAGATGAAGAAGGCGGCGGGCGAGGAGGGAGATGCTCCTGCCGCGCCGCGCTTAGAGACCGTCGAGATCATCGCGCTGCCCCCGACGGAGCGCACAGAAGCCTTTGCGCAAGCGACGGTGGCTTCGTACCCGTTGCTGCGTGAATCCGTACTGCTGGGCCATCGCGCCTCGGTGGATCACGTGCCCTGGTTGGCTTGACCCCGCATTCGCCGCAGGCGATTCGTCCGTGCGGCCTTCCGCCCGGTGGCGCTCCCCGTGCCGCTGGGGTCAACCCTAACCATCATGACCACCAGAACACTCTTACAAGTGGTTCTTGGTGCTTCGCTGTTGAGCAGTTGCTTGAAGGACGGCATTGAGCCTACAGCAAGTGCGACTGACAAATCCGTCGCATTGCGATTCGATCTGCACTGCAACGGCGAGCACTATGAACCCGGCCAACTTTTCACCGATGGCTTCGGCACACTCGTGCGCCTCGAACACCTGCGGTTCGCTCTCCAGGGAGCCAACCTGCTCAACGACCATGAGCACCCGATGTGCACGTACCCGGATGTCCTGCTCACCATGGATCTGCTGAATCCAGACCGGCCCTACACGCTCACGGCTCAAGAGCCCGGCGATGTGCATTGGATGGAAACGCGGTTGGCAACATCCTTCTCCAACATGGAGGATTGCCCCGATAGCTTATGGGCGCATGGAACCGCTGGATACTTCGTGCCCATGTTCGATGTGCGCGGCGTTTACGATAGCAACGACGACGGTGTGATCGATGCCCACGATGGCACCTTCCGCATCGCCGTGGCACCGGCGCCGCAAGCCGCGTTGCGCATCCATGCGCATACCACCATCGCCCCCCATGGAGGCGCGATGCTCGAGATCCCCGTGAACCTAAAGGCGATGTTTCACGACATCGACCTGCCGGATGAGCCCATCACCATGGGAGCAGGCCTTTACGCCTCACAAGTACTGATCAACCTCCGCACCCGCGTGCTCGGGTCGGATAACAAACCTCAATAACATGAACCAACAACAACGACTCGTGCTTCTCGCGCTTCTCGCGCCAAGCCTGCTAGCCGCCCAAACCCCTTTATGGGATATGGATGGGCACCCCGACACACGGGCCATCTACGCGGTAGCCTTCAACAACGATGGCAGTAAGGTCATCAGTGGATCGGAATGCGACGATGCCCGCGTGCGACTCTGGAACAGCACCGATGGCGCCATGCTGTGGGATGGCCAGATCAGCTCATCGCTCTTCTGCATCGCAGGTGTGCAATTCAGCGCCAGCGGCAGCTACTTCGGCGCCATGGAAGAGCTGGGCACCTTGCTCGTTTACGACTACAGCAGCGCAACGCCAGTGCTCGTTCACACCATACCCGTGGGGGTGAGCGCGGCATACAGCCTCGCATTCTCGCCCGACAACACGCGTGTGGCAGCAGATGGGTCGGGCGGCACTGTGCGCGTGTACGACCTGGCCACCGGCGCCTTGGCGCTCAGCATTCCTGGCAACAACGGCACTGTGTACGCTGTGAACTACTCGCCCGATGGCAACCTGATCGCTGCCGCCAGCTCGGACAACAAGGTGCGGCTGTGGAATGCCAGCACCGGTGCACTGGTGAACACGCTCGCGGGCCATACCGCCGCCGTGCGCAGCGTGAAGTTCAGCGCTGCTGGCGATCACCTCGTGAGCGGTGCATCGAACGGGCAGGTGAAGGTGTGGCACCGCATGGGCAACATGTGGATGCAGCACGCCTCGTTCAACTCGCCCAACGGACTGCGCCAAGTGGACATCAGCGACGACAATGAGCTGGTGATCGTGGGCGGCAGCACGCAGACCTACCTGTACCGCGCCATGACCGGCGAACTGCTGGCCACCTTCAACGTTGCGAGCGGCAGCATCGTGTGGAGCGTGGATTTCAAGCCCGGCAGCTACGATGCGATCACCGGCACGCAGAGCGGGCGCGTGGTTTACTGGGCGCTGCAGACCTTCCTGAGCGTTGAGGAGCGCGAGGCCATCACCTTCAGCACATGGCCGAATCCGACCACCGATGGCATCACTGTGCAGCTCGACCGCGCACCAATGAATGGTGTAGCTGAGGTCTTCACGATAGATGGTCGTTTGGTGCTCACGGAGAGGCTCAGCGCACAGACGCAGCGCATCGCGCTGGACGCGTTGGCAGCGGGCGACTACGTGTTGCGCGTGCGCGCCGATGGCCGATTCGGCGTGCGTTCGATCAACAAGCAATGATGGGCGCCATGAACTACTTCTATTTCCTCGTTGCCGTGCTGGGCCTATTGGCTGCGCGCAACATCTGGCAGGTGCGCAAGCTCACCAAGCGCTACGCCGAACTGCTGGCCAAGAAGACAGACCCCAGCACTGAACACTGAAAAACGAAACGCGACATGAACCAGATGAACAACACTTTGCGCGCGCTGCTGCTAGCCGTGCCCTTACTTCTCGCCGCAAGCGCGCAAGCGCAAGGCAAGGCGGCTTGGAAAGAACTCAGCTCCTTCCACACCGTGATGAGCCAGACCTTCCATCCGGCGGAGGAGGGCGACCTGAAACCGATCCGCGAGCGAAGCGCCGAGATGGCGGAGAAGGCCAGGGCATGGAAGGCCAGCGCCATCCCCGCCGAGTACAAGGATGTGAAAGGCATCGAGCAGCATTTGAATGACCTGGTAGAAGGAAGTGCCAAGCTCGATGAGCGGATCAAGGCCGGCGCCAAGGACGAAGAGGTGCTGGAGTACTTGAGCGCTCTGCACAATGTCTTCCACAACATCGTGGGGCTTTGCAGGCCGGGGCATTGAAG
>JBATND010000372.1:0-3960 GCA_049290175.1 Flavobacteriales bacterium
GGCTCTTCCTGCACCGGCGCGACCAGGTGATGCGCATCGATGGTCGCCCCACCGGCCGCTTCAACCTGCTCAACAACCAGCGCCACGCCAAGGGCCGTTACCTGTGCCACATCCATGGCGACGACCGCTGGACGGATCCGCAGCGCTTGGGCATCATGGTGGAGAAGATGGAAGCCGAACCGGAGCTCGGTCTGGCCTTTCACAATGCGATGAACGTTTGGGACGATGGCCGCACGGAACCCTTCTTCAAACCGGGAGCGGCGAAGCCGCGCTACAGCGTTGAGGACCTCACCCGATCGAACTTCATCCCCACGGCAGGTGTGATCTGGCGCTGGAACCAGTTGCGCGAATTGCCGGAAGCGTTCAGCACTGCGCCTTTCGGCGATTGGGCGCTCAACATCCATTTCGCCCTGCAAGGCCCCATCGGCTTTGTGGACCGGATGATGGCCGAGCGGCACGTGCATGCAGGCGGCATCATGTCCGGCATGAAAGGCCAGCGCGAGCGGCGCGCAACCGCACTCGCCTACGAGGTGATGCACGGCCAAGTGGGCGATCGGTTGGCCCATCAGGCGAAGGAGCGGTGGTTGGCGCAGATCGAGCAAGGCATGGAGAACGCCCAGCGCAGCGGCGACCGCGAGTTGATGCGCTGGTTCCTGATGCATTCAGCGCGATTGCCAGCGGGGTGCCTGCCTTGGCGGAAGCGCGCGCGCTGGTGGGTGCAACTGCATTGGCCGCGGCTCATGCGGGCCTATGGGCGGTTGCGCAAAGTGCATTGAGTCGGTTCAGCGCTTCTCGTGTTCAGCTAGATCCGCGCTCAGGATCCGTGTCAGCTTCAAGGTGCCGCTCGACTGCAGGTGATCGCTGTCGCTGAAATCGGCTTCTTGGAATCGCTCATCATCCAAGAGGTCGTGGTAGGTGACATGCTTGTGCGCTGTGGCCAGTTCCCTTCCGCATGCTTTGGCGATGGCGAGTTGTTCAGCATTCATGGCCTCTCGATACGCCTGATGACCTGGAGGATTGAACAGGTGGACATGGATGCCCCGCTCCCCAGCGAGTTGCACGAGGCGCTCCAAATAGCCGCGATTCTCACGGTAGCGTTCTGTGCTGGCGATGGTGTGGCGCTTCGCGGTTTCGATCCCTGCGCTGGAGAAGTCGAGGCCTGCTTTGTGCTTTCCCGGAGAGCCACCTCTCGAACGACCCTGAATGCGCGTGCTGTCGTGCAGCAGGTATCGAGGGATCATGAGGATGGATTCGAGCTTGCGATTCCGGGACAGCTCGAGCCAGTGTTCCGGCATGGATGCTTGTTCCGGAAGGTCGTGATAGATGACGTAGTTCCTGATGCGCCATGGTTCAGGCCCATCCTCGATCATGGCGCCGATGGTGAAGTACGAGACCGGCACGATAACGTGCTTCAGCGCAGGCAGCTCATCGATGTATCGCTCGAACAGGGCGAGGTCGCGCTTGTGGTCCTGCGCAACAGCAGACGCATTGAAGGCTGGGGCCGTGAATCCGAATGGGTCGATGCCATTGAACGCATGCGAGTTGCCCAGGATAAGCACCTCGATGGAGTCACCATGCTCCAGGATGTAGTCCCGGGCGTATGCGTAGTTGTTGGGTATCGAGCGCAAACCGTACTCCAAGGCGGCGAGCAGGGCCACCAACGGCAGCACAAAAAGAACGAGCCGCTTGAGGTACTTGCGCATGTTCAGAATTGGAAATAGATGAAGGTCTGTTCACGCCCAGTGTGCAGCAGCACGATGAGGACGAGGGCATAATAGACCGCCCAACGCGCCACTGGAGCCATGCGCCACTGGAGTCCAGCCAACCCGTGCTGCTGCTCGCGTTGCAGCCATTCCACGCCCAGCATGATCCAGATGAATGGCATCGGCCCCCTGATGAACAAGTCCGTGCTGAGCAGAAGGAGCTGGCCCGGATTGGCGAGGATCCGTGCGGGTATGGCCACCAGGAAATCAAGCGCCGACGAGATGTCCGGTGATCGGAAGAAGACCCATGCGACATCGACGAGCGCGAATGTCAGGATCATGCGCACCAGGTCTCCGCCTTTTGGCAACAGCGCATTCGGCGCGGCCGTGGCCATGCGTTTCCTGTTGGTGCTGGTGATGAGCATGGGCAGGAAGAAGAGTGCATGGAGCCCGCCCCATGCCAGGAAGGTCCAATTGGCGCCGTGCCAGAAACCGCTCACCAGGAAGATGATGAAGGTGTTGCGGATGCGCTGCGATAGACCGCCACGGCTTCCGCCGAGCGGGATGTAGAGGTAATCCCTGAACCAGGTGCTTAGCGAGATGTGCCAGCGTCGCCAGAACTCGGCGATGTCGCGCGAGAAGTAGGGGTATGCGAAGTTGCGCATCAGTCCGAAACCGAAGAGGCGAGCGATGCCGATGGCCATATCCGAGTAGCCGCTGAAGTCGCCGTAGATCTGGAAGGCGAAGAGGATGGCGGCAAAGGCCAGGTCGCTGCCCGACCTCGCAGAAGGGTCGTCGAAGACCATGTTCACCAATGGCGCGCATTGATCGGCGATCACCACCTTCTTGAACAGGCCCCAAAGCGCTTGGCGGGTGCCGTCCACCGCATTCGCATAGTCGAAGGTGCGCGGCTTCTGGAATTGCGGCAACAAGTTGGTGCCACGCTCAATGGGGCCGGCCACCAGCTGCGGGAAGAACATGAGGTAGGCCCCGAAGGCGATCGGGTCGCGTTCGGCCTTCAGCTGGTCCCTGTACACATCGATGGTGTAGCTCAGGCTCTGGAAGGTGTAGAAGCTGATGCCCACCGGCAGGATGATGCCCAAGGTGGTAGCTTGGATCGGCTGGCCCAAGAAGGTGAAGGCTTCAGCGAAGGAGAGGGCGAAGAAGTCCCAGTACTTGAAGAAGCCCAGGGATCCAAGGTTGCCGATCAGGCTCAGGGCCAGCCAAGCCTTTCTGCTACGACTGTTCGGGCTGCGCTCGATGCCCAGCGCCGCTGTGTAGTCGAGCGCGCCGCTGAAGAAGACAAGGCCGAGGAAGCGCCAATCCCACCAGCCATAGAAGAACATGCTCGCCAAGAGCAGCCAACCATTGCCTGCCTTGAAGGACCACCGCTCGATCCGCCAGAACAGAAGGAGCACCAGCGGCAGGAATACGCTGAATTCGATGGAGTTGAAGAGCATGGGGCCGGCTCCGTACCGTGTTCTAGCGGCTCGCGAAGAAAGCACTCCGAACCCATGCCCAACGGCCATTCATTCGCAGCGGCACCCGCCGAAACCACAGTCTGAGCAAGGTTGATGAACTTCGCCGCCATGTCGCTACGCATCGCCATCGCCACGCCAGCCCACAATGTGTACAGCGAGACCTTCATCGCTGCGCACATCGAGCGGCTCACTGGCGTGGAGCTCGTGCTCTCCGGCGGTGAGTTGCCTCGGCGCGTGGTGAATGGCCCGGAGCTTCTCCAATACGGAGGCTTCGCCTTCGCGCGCGATCAGGTCATGGCCCGCTTGCTCGGCACCGATCAGCGCGGATTGCTCTCACGGCGCCTGGCTGCAGAGCTCCGGAAGGCCCGCATCGACGTGGTGCTGGCAGAGTACGGCTCCACCGCCGATGCCATGCGCGAGGCTTGTGCAAGGGCGGGAGTACCGATGGTGGCGCACTACCACGGCTTCGATGCGCACAAGGAGGTGGTGATCGAAGAGAAAGGCGGCTACCGCGCGCTCTTCGCGCAGGCCAAAGCCATCGTTGCGGTGAGCCGCTTCATGGAGGAGCAGCTGCTGCGCCTCGGAGCACCGCGCGAGAAGCTGGTGTACAACTGCTACGGCATCGATGTGGAGCGCTTCACCGCTGGTGATCCCGTGCAAGCGCCGCCGCACTTCGTGGCCGTGGGCCGCTTCGTGGATAAGAAGGCGCCGCACCTCACGCTAAGCGCGTTCGAGCGCTTGGTGCAACGCGTGCCCGAAGCCAAGCTCACCATGGT
>JBATND010000373.1:0-4900 GCA_049290175.1 Flavobacteriales bacterium
AGGGCAAGGGGCAGGTGGATACGGGGACAACGAGAATTTCACCGCGACGATTTGCCCCGATAGTCCCGGACAAGGCATCAACCTCACGTTCATCACCTTCAACCTCAGCGCCGCCGGAGCTGGCCAGATTGATTTCATCGCCATCTACGACGGGCCCACCAACGCCTCGCCGCTGATGGGCATCTGGACAGAGACGAGCCTCCAAGGAACGGTGGTCTCCGCTTCGCTCGGCAACACCTCCGGATGCCTCACGGTCGAATTCCAATCGAACGAAACGGGCACCGGGGTCTTTGCCGCCACCATCACGTGCGTTACCCCCTGCTTTCCACCCATGGCGGTTGCCACAGTTGGAGAGCCGCTGCCTGCGCTGGTATGCCCCGACGAGGTGATCACCTTCGATGGTTCCGCATCGTTCGCGCAGCCTGGGTTCAACTTGGTTGACTTTGCTTGGGAACTCGGCGATGGCACCACTGCCAACACAGCCGTTGTCACCCATTCATTCAGCACGCCTGGGGCTTACACCGCCCAGCTCACCATAACGGACAACAACGGCTGCACGAATACCCAAACGGTTGACCTGCAAGTATTCGTAGGCACTACGCCCGTGTTCGCAGGCACCACGGAGAGCCTGACCGTTTGCCAAGGCGGCACGGTTGACCTATACGGCAACGCCACACCAGTAACATGGACCGCGATGCCCAGCGTTGATTTCGGAGCTGGCGTGTACCTGCCCGACAATGTTGGACAAACCTTCACCAGCCAGCTTACCTACACCGCCTTCCCGCCGGGTTCGACGCTTACCAACCTAAGTGACCTATGGGGCGTTTGCGTTGACATGGAGCACAGCTTCATGGGCGATCTGGTAATCACCATCACCTGCCCTAGCGGGCAAAGCACCATTCTCCATCAGCAAGGCGGGGGCGGCACTTATCTGGGGGGCGCCAATGACATGGACAATGCCGCCAACCCCTTGCCCGGCACCTGCTGGAACTATTGCTGGAGCCCAACCGCAACACTCGGCACGTTCGCGCAATGCGCTGCCTTCGGCGCAACCCCCAATGTGATGCAGGGCGGAACCCCTGCTGCGAATGCCCTCATTCCCGGCACGTACAGCAGCGTGCAGTCACTTGGCAATCTGGTGGGCTGCCCGCTCAATGGCACTTGGACCTTCAGCGTATCGGACCTGTGGGCCATCGACAATGGCTTCTTGTGCTCTTGGAACATCAACTTCAACCCAGCGCTTTATCCTGATCTGGTTGAGTTCACGCCAACAATCATTGATGGCGCATGGAGCGGCCCCGGTGTGGTGTCGAACCCAAGCACCCCGTTCGAGGCCAGCATCACGCCCACGGTTCCTGGCGCATACGGTTACACGTTCACGGTAACCGACGACTTCGGCTGCTCTTACGACACCACCATCACCGTGACGGTAACGCCGGGGCCGACCGTTGAAACCACATTGACACTGGGCGCCACCTGCAGCGACCCCGCGCAATTGAACGCAGCCATCACGGCCAATGCGCCGCCTCCGCCTGTGTGCAATTACACGTTGATCCTCTACGACAGCTTCGGCGATGGCTGGAACGGCGGCGCGAACCTGCAAGTGACCATCAACGGCGCGACCACCTCCTACACCATCGGGCCGGGCGGCAGTCAGCTCAGCGTTTCATTGAACATACCGGTTGGGGCCACGATTTCCATCCTCTACCAGGCCGGCACCATTTGGAACAACGAGAACTCCTTTGATCTGCTCGGCTATAACGGCGCAATCCTGTATGACTCACCCACCGGCCCGAATACCGGAGTCGCATGGAGCGGAACCGGGAACTGCGGCCCCAATGCGGGCCCTGTTGTTTGGCAATGGACCCCTGCTGCTGGCGTGAATGCGCCGAACCAGCCCAATGTGGTCACGCAGATCACGCAACCCACCACCTTCGTCGTTGTCGCGCATCCCTTTGGTCAACCCTGGTGCTTCGGATCGGATACCGTGGATGTTATGCCGCCTTCATTCTTGGAGAACGACAGCATCGTGGTGCATGTGGCCTGCAACGGCGGCGACGGCAGCATAGAGCTGATCACCACCGGTTCAAGCGGACCTTGGAATTACTCCTGGGTGAACGCGAACGGCGCCTCCATTCAAGTAACCAACGGATCCAATGGTGACCTGCTCACCGCCCCAGTTGGCATTTACACCGCATACATCAGCGAAGGCCCTCAAGGGAACGGTTGCTTGGATACGCTGACGGCCACCATCACCGAGCCTCCGCCTTTGGCGTGGGAGACCGTACCGCAAGACACCTTGATCTGTCTCACCGGCATCGGCGGATTGAGCGCTTCGGCTTCCGGTGGTACCACTCCGCTCACTTACACATGGAGCCATGGTGCAACGGGAACCGGCCCGCTTGGTGTTAGCCCAGCCACCACAACGAACTACACCGTGCTGGTCACCGATGCCAACGGCTGCATCCTTGGTCCGGTGGGCGCTACAATCAACGTGCGACCGGCATTCACGCTTGATCCACTGATCGACGACACCACCTGCTTCAACATACCGGCGGTGTTCAGCGCGACCGGTTATTCCGGCGGCGATGGAGAATACCAGTTCGACTGGGGCACGGGTCCACAACTTGTTGACAGCATCGTGGCGCTGCCACCGCAGAGCACAAACATCTGCGTGACCATCAGCGATGGCTGCGAGACCCCGCCCGTGACGCACTGCGCATGGCTCGAGGTGCTGCATGTGCCACCCATCGAGCTCAGTGCCGACAGCACCACCGGATGCGTGCCCTTCAGCGTGCGGTTCGCGCTACGCGATACCACCGAGGGCGCTTCGGTGAATTGGCACTTCGGCGATGGCGCGCAACTGCTCGGCGACTCTGTGGCGAATCACCAGTACACGGCGGCCGGCAACTTCAACGTCTCGCTCTTCATCGTATGGCCCAATGGATGCGCCACGGACACCACGGCCACTAACATGATCCGCACGCTCACCGTGCCCACGGCGCTCTTCGATTGGAACCCGCACCCGCCCACCATCCTCAATCCTGTGGTGCAGTTCATCGATCAGAGCGTGCCCAATGTGGTGAGCTGGCAATGGGATTTCGGCGATTGGGGGACGAGTGATGAGCAGGATCCCGTGGTGGAATATTCCAACGAAGCGGGCAACACCTATCCGGTGATGCTCGTGGTGGCCAATGAGCTGGGCTGCACCGACACCATTCGCAGCTGGGTGGATGTGCATGACGAATTCATGGTGTGGGTGCCGAACACCTTCACCCCGAATGGCGTGGAGCCGAATGAGACCTTCTGGATCAGCGGCAATGATCTGTCGCCGAAGGATTTCGAGCTACTGATCTTCGACCGATGGGGGCAAGTGGTGTACTCCACGGATCAACTGGACTTCAAATGGGATGGCACCAAGGATGGATCGCCATTGCCTCAAGGGGTGTATCCCTACCGCTTGAAGGTGCATGCCCTGAGCACGCCGAAGAAGCGCATCATACACGGGCATGTGAACCTGCTGCGCTAAGCCAGCACAGGCAGGTTTCAACGGTTGCAAAACCGTGTTCGTCCAATTCCGGGTGAAGGCCGTTCGCCGTATTGCGCATCCCGCTATTTTTCAGGGCGCTTGATGGCGCGCATGGGGCCATCAGGCGGGATGCATGGCAGAACGCTACCCCGCGTCATCCTTCCTGAACAATCTGTTTCGCACTTGGGCGATTGCATGCGCGTGCGCGATCAGCGGAGTTGCTGTTTCGCAGCCCTTCCCCATCTTCAATGGAACGGCTAGCACCTGTGTGGGCGCCTTCCTCGATAGCGGCGGCCAAGGAGCCAGTGGCTACGGCAACAACGAGAACTACACCTACACCCTCTGTCCCGATGCTCCGGGCGGGGCCATCTCGCTCAGCTTCCTCACCTTCAACCTGAGCATAGCGGGCGCCGCTCCGATCGACTTCATGACGATCTACGACGGCAACAGCACGGCCGCACCGCAATTGGCCAACTGGACGGGCAATGCCGGACAAGGACAGGTGGTGAGCGCTTCGGCCAGCAATCCCACCGGCTGCCTCACCATCGTGTTCCGAAGCAACAACACGGGCACCGGTGTATTTGCGGCTAGCATCACCTGCTATCAACCCTGTGTGCGCCCCATCGCTGCGGCTACGCATGGCCCAACGAATCCACGACGGATATGCCCCGGACAGAGCGTCACCTTCAACAGTTCGGCATCGTTCGCTGCGCCGGGCAACACCATCGCGAGCCGCCGCTGGGATTTCGGCGATGGCACCATCCTGAACAACGCACCTGCGATCGTCAATCACACCTACACGCAGCCCGGCGGGTACACGGCGCAGCTCTACCTCTTGGACAACAACGGCTGCGCGAGCACCAACCTCGTTGACCTTGTCGTGCTCGTGGGCACGCAGCCCACGTTCAATGGCACCGGCGGAACGCTGACGGGATGCGCGGGCGAGACCTTATGCCTGAATGGCGCTGTGCAAGGCACCACATGGACCGAGACTCCTGATCCAGCATTGGGCACTGGCGTGTTCTTGCCGGACAATGTGGGGCAGTGCTTCGAGAGCACCATCACCTTCAACCAATTCCCTCCAGGTGCCACGCTCACCAATGTGAATGGACTGCTCTCCATCTGCATGAGCATCGAGCACTCCTTCCTCGGCGACCTCATCATCAACATCATCGGCCCAACGGGACAGACCGTAACGCTTCACCAGCAAGGAGGCGGCGCAACCTATCTGGGTGTACCGGTTGACAATGACCTCACGCCGAACATCCCCGGCACCTGCTGGAACTACTGCTTCAGCCCAACGGCAACCAATGGTACCATGGCGGCCAATGCACAAGCCACATTGCCAGCGGGCACTTATCAAAGCCTGAA
>JBATND010000374.1:0-4067 GCA_049290175.1 Flavobacteriales bacterium
ACCTAGGTCCATACGGTGCTAACTGGGATAACGGATTTGAAGGATCGAGTTGGAACATAGCCAATAGGCGCTTTTATGAGGAAATCATCATACCCTCTGATGACCAAGACTACTTCCATCACGGTGAATTCTTGAACCAAGAAGAACAAAGTGCACTTACTCCGGAATATGAGGACAGTAAACATCCCTCCCGAAGAAGCCTTGATGCCCTCATGCTGGCAGGTGTCTTCGAGCGGGTTTTACATCATCTCAGAGAAAATAGCCATCGCTACCCGAAAGTCCACGCAGTGGTCGAGGTAACCCATGCCAACGGCAACACAGCCGACTTCTTCTTCGAGTTCAAGGGACGTCTCTGCATGCTCAATGGCGACCATGAGAACATTGAACACAACGATGAGCTTCTCGTCACTTGCTGGAACAATGGGTGGGAAGACATGGAATGGATTAAGGCCGAACCAATTGTCAGAATCGGTGAACTGCCTGTCCACATCTCGACACGAACCAAGTTCGACGAGTACCGTGGCATCCTCGAAGAACTAATCGAGACGTGCAAACAATTGCACGAAGCAGGCATGCAAGCGACTTGGTCCTTCTCGTAGCCTCACACATGACCCGCCGCGAAAAAGCCGCCTTCGGCTCCGCCAAGTTCGACGAGTTCTACTCCCTCACGACTTCATCGACCGCTTGCCGGTCCATTCCCATTTCTTGCGCTTAACCGCACATTCTGGACAAAAACCGGCTATTGCATGCACTTTATGCCACGATCGGACTATTTTCGGCCTTTGCTGGCATAAATGAACATTCTGGAGATTACCCAAGCCTTCGGCAATCGCCCGTGCTTCACCGCGCGTGACGCTGTGCTGCGCTTCCCGGAGTTGGATGGCCGTCAGCTTCCGCGTTGGCGCGCGAACGGCTGGCTGCTCCAGTTGCGCAAGCCGTATTACCGCGTTGCATCACGAGCTTGGACCACGCACGAGCGCTGGGCAGTTGCGAACTCCATTTATTCGCCATCATACATCTCGCTCGAAACGGCCTTGGGCCACTACGGCTTCATCCCCGAAGGCGTCTTCCACATCACCTGCATCACCACACGGCACACGCGTGAGTTCGAGATCGAAGGCACGAAGCACTTCTACCGCAACGTGCTTCCGTCCTGGTTCTTCGGCTACGTGATGCTGGAGCAAGGCGATGTTGCGGTACGCATGGCCGGCCCGGAGAAGGCCCTGCTCGATCTGCTGCACTTCAACCGCAACCTGCGCGGCCCCGATGACTTCGAGGCGCTCCGGCTCGACCGCATCGGCATCCGCGAAACGATCAACCCGGAGGTCTGGCAGGACCACCTCGCGCTTTCCACCAACAAGGCGCTGCACCGCCGTGCGCGCGCTTTCCAACGCTGGCTCCGATGATCACGCTCGCTGAGATCAAGAAGGCATACCCGGCGGACCTGCACATCCACGAGGGCTTCTTGCTGCGCGAATACCTGCAGTACCGAATCCTCAGCATCATCTTCTCTTCGCCATTCGCAGAGAAGCTCGTGTTCCTGGGAGGCACCTGTTTGCGCATCGTGCACGGCAACCGTCGCTTCAGTGAGGACCTCGACTTCGATAACCTGGGACTGAGCAAGAGCGAGTTCGCGCAAGTAGGCGAACTGGTGAAGCGCGAATTGGAACTGGAGGGCTATTCGGTCACGGCGGAAATGGCGGGCTTCGCGGCGTTCCGGTGCCGCGTGCGTTTGCCGGGCCTCCTCTTCCAACATGGTCTCACCGGACACAAGGAGCAGAGCATCCTGATCCAACTCGATACTGAACCTCAGCGCTACGACTACGCACCGGAGCCGTGGTTCCTCGCGCGCTGGGACGTTCGGCAGGACATCCGTTGCTGCCCACTGCCGCTTCTTCTCGCGCAAAAATGCCACGCGATCCTCGACCGCAAGCGCGCCAAGGGCCGCGACTTCTTCGACGTCTCGTTCCTGCTTGGATTGAACATTGAGCCCGATGTGCGCTACGTTGATCAGAAGCTCGGGCTGAAGACGAAGCAAGCGCTTGCCCAAGCACTACTCGATCGCTGCGCGCAACTCGACATGGAAGCCATGGCCACCGATGTGGAGAAATTCCTCTTCGACGCGAACGGGAAGCTGGGGGTGACGCGCTTCCCACAGCTGATCCGCCAGCACTGGCTCCCGCGCTGACTACACATTCCGCACAACTCTTCTCACATGCACAAAGACATCACCGGCTACAACAAGTCGCTTTCGGTCGGTGATCGGAAGATCGCCGAGACGCTAGCGGGCATGATTGAAGAAAACCTGCCCGACGCCGAGAGCAAGGTGTGGCATGCGCACCCGGTGTGGTTCATCGATGGCAACCCGATCGTGGGCTATCATCGCCTGAAGGCCGGCATGCGCCTGATGTTCTGGAGCGGGCAGTCGTTCGATGAAGCGAGGCTGATTGGCACGAGCAAATTCAAAGACGCCCACATCATGCTCGAATCGGCAGATGAGATCAACATGAAGGACCTGAAGCGTTGGCTGAAGAAATCGCGCGAGATCCAATGGGACTACAAGAACATCGTGAAGCGCAAGGGGAACCTGGAACGACTGAAGTGATGACGAGAAAGGAGAAAGCCGCCTTCGTTGCCACCAAGCTGACCAAGCTCTACCCGCGCACGTCCATCCCGCTCGATCACGAAGACCCGTACACGCTCCTGGTGGCCGTGGTGCTTAGCGCGCAATGCACCGACAAGAAGGTGAACGAGATCACGCCGCTGCTCTTCGCGAAAGCGCGCACGCCGCAGCAGATGGTGAAGCTGAGCGTGCAGCAGATCGAGGACATCATCAGACCATGCGGATTGGCGCCAGCGAAGGCGAAAGGCATTCATGGGCTCAGCCAGATCATCCTGGAGAAGCACGGCGGCCAAGTGCCGAACACGCTCGAAGAGCTCGAAGCGCTTCCCTCGGTGGGCCACAAGACAGCCAGCGTGGTGATGGTGCAGGCCTTCGGGGTGCCGGCCTTTCCCGTGGACACCCACATCCACCGCCTCGCCTGGCGCTGGACCCTGAGCACCGGCAAGAGCGTGGAGCACACCGAGGCCGACCTGAAAAAACTCTTCCCCAAGGAGGAATGGGCCGATCTGCACTTGCGCATCATCTACTTCGGGCGCGAACACTGTCCGGCAAAAGGCCATGATCCGCGCAAGTGCCCCATCTGCAGCCTAATCGGAAGGAAGGAGCTCTTCGCCTGACTTAACCGGATATAGGCGGTTTTGACCTCCGCAAAGAACAGCAGACCGTCCCCACTACTTCATCGAGAGCCACTGACCAAGCTGCTGCTGGATGGAAGTAATCGTCGCTTCACTCAACCTGCCTATTCGACCTTCAATCTGTTGAGCTGGAATGGTGGCGAGTTGCGCGCATCGGACAACACTTGGGAACGAAAGTCCCGACCTGCGGAAATCGGGATGAGAGGCATCCAAGAGCACATCCAGTTGAACCTGATAGCGCTGCAATTGCGAGGAGACCGCGCAAATCACCCAGTCGTTGAATGGCGGCACAGATTTGACGAGGACAGCAGGCCGCAGCTTGATTCGGCCATCGGCTTGAACGAAAGCCCAACGAATCACATCCCCGGCTTCCAAGGCTTGTATTCGGGATTGGGCTCTTGGAGAACAATGCCGCTGATGTCCGGCTCAACCTCGGCATAAGCGGAATTGCCGAATGAAGCAGCAGCTGCCATCATATCCGCTAGCTCCTGTTCGCGGATGTCCTCGCCATGCTCCTTGCGCACCACGAGGCCATGCAGTTTCTCCAAAAACGTGCGGTCGGTGAACGTTATGAGCCGCTGCAGCAGGTCGAGCTTAAGTTCGGCGATGTTCATGGCACCAAGGTAAAGCCCTCAGCAAGAAAGTCCGCTTCGCCTGACCTTCGCAGCCCATGGGCGCCATCGGCTACTACATCGCATTGCCCTTCATCTACGGCATCGCGCTGCTGCCCTTACCGCTGCTGTACCTGCTGAGCGACGGATTGTACGTGCTGCTCTACCGCGTGCTGGGCTACCGCAAAAGTGTCGTGC
>JBATND010000375.1:0-4720 GCA_049290175.1 Flavobacteriales bacterium
GTTGCAATGTGATGGACGCCAATTTCTGCTCGTTCACCATCAACATCACTGTGCTGGTTGACATCAATACCGAAGTGCCGGAATCAGCGGAGGGCGGGGTTTCTCTCTATCCTGTGCCCGCCATCGAATTGTTGAACGTCACAGGGCTTCGCCCCGGTGCGGCTTACGAAGTGATCGATGCAAGAGGAAGCATCGTTCGGTCAGGCGCCGCACAATCGTTCATGACAATCGATGTGCGTGGGCTCAGCTCGGGGATGCACCTGCTGCGTTGGATGAATGGCTCGGAGTACCGCACGGCCCGCTTCATCAAGCAGTGATCGATGGCTGCGGCGGGCAAGGCGGTCTTTGTGCGCGAGGGCCGGCAATGGAGCCGCGTGGCCGTGAGCGAAGTGCTGTACCTGGAAGCTGATGACAACAGCACCACCGTGCAAACCTCATCGCGCACTTTCATCGTGCCGCGCATGTTGAAGGATGTATTGGACACCGTGGCCGATGAGCGTATCCTACGCATCCACCGCTGCCACGCCGTGAACTTGGAACGCGTGCAGGCCGTGAGCGATAACGGCCTGCATGTGGGTGACAAGTGGCTGCCGATCGGAAGGAGCTTCCGCAGTGAAGTATTGAAGCTGCTGCGGATGATCTGAGCCGCTCACCGCGCCACCAGTTCCACTCTTCGGTTCAGTTGTTTGCCGGCCTCGGTCTTGTTCGTGCTCACCGGCGCGAGCGGACCGACACCATGCGCCTCGAGCCTTGCCGCAGCGATGCCATGCACCGTGGTGAGCAGGCGCACCACTTCGGCCGCACGCCGCTTGCTTAGGTCCAGGTTGTGCTCCAGTGTGCCGGTCATGTCCGTATGGCCCACCACGAAGACCTTCAACTCCGGCATCAGGCCCAGCAGCTTGGCGATCTCGGCCACCACCGGCAGCGATGCCGCCTGCACCGTAGCCTTGTCGGTATCGAAGAGGATGTCGTTGATCGCCACTTTGCCGTAGGCCTCGATCTGCTGCTTCATCCACACGGCATCCACCTGCACCTTGTCAGTGTCGATGCCCACTTCCTCGATGATGTCCACCATCATCACCTTCACCTCGCTGGTGTACTGCGAACCGCTCACCACCACATGCGCGGGCACGTTGTCGTGCTTCATGCTCGCCGCGATGTAGAAGCTGCCCGCGCTTGTGGCCGATCCCTTCAGCAGGTTGATGCCCACGCTCGGGGGGAAATCGTTCCGGGCGTAATGCACGCCGATCATGGTGCGGCTGCCCACCTCCGGCGAAGTGGACTTGTCCTGCTGCCCTTCGGCGAGGATGGTGACGCCCGCCCGCTTCAACGCGCTCTGGTAGTTGAGGTAGAGGTCGCGCAAGGAGACGGTGCCGCTGATGGTGTAGTAGAGGCGCGTGCGCATGCCCTTCACGTTGGTCCAGGCATCGATCTGCTTGTAGCCCGTGACCGGCCCACGCGCGATCGCATAGTCCACGTGGTTCATCTCTTCGCACCAGGCGAGCGTTGCGCCGGGGTAGCGCGTGATCAGCGGATGATCCTTGCAGCCGCTGGCGTCCTGAGCGATAGCGGATGTGGAGGAAAGCAGGGCGATCAGACCCGCGAACAGGATGCGCTGCAACGTGGTCATGGCCTTCGGTTATTGCACGATCAAACGAGCGGTGCGCAATAAAGCATCTTGCTGCTCACTGATCCGCACCAAGTAGATGCCGGGTTGAAGTCCCGTCGTGCTCAATCGTCCTGAACTGCTCAGTTCTCGGGTGATGATCCTGCCGGTCGCATCGATCAACTCGACCTCGATCGTGTTTCCGGCCATGCCATTCACGAGCTGCACAGCTTGGCCTGCTGCCACAGGGTTCGGTGCGAGCACCAGGCTTGCATCGGCATGCGTCGCGATGCCGCTTGGGCCCGCAAGCACCGGAGCCTTGTTGTACCACACCACGTCGCTGGTCGTGAACCCATCGAAATTCACTTCCATGAGCAGCAACCAGAAACGATGATTGGGCGACACCCAGCCCCATTGCGTCTTCGTGGTCGTGGTAGTGAAGCTCATCACCGTATTGTTCTGCGTGCGCTCGAAGCGGTATCGTGCCACGTTCGTGTAGGTGCCATTGGGCAGGATCAAGGTGCCGTAACCGTCCACTGAAACATCGATCGTGCCATCCACCGTTCCGTTGAAGCCGCTTACGGCGATCGTGCCCGCGAAGGCATCGTTGTGCGCGTCGTTGAAGGTGAAGGGCAGTTGCAGGATCGTCTCTGTGTTGCCCGTCAGCAGCACCAGGGCGGTGTCCTCCGGCGGCGGGCCGGGCAGAAGAAAGGCATTGCCCTCCGTAGCGAGCTGCGAAGCGCTGGTGATGTAGTAGCTGTGCGATCCATCCCAGCCGATGCCGCAGAGGTCGCTCCCCGGGAAGTCGGATGCCCACGGTGTGGTGGCGGGATCGACGAAGGTGAATTGCTCCTCCGAACTCTCGCTCAGGCTGCTGAAGTCCCAGGTCTGCATGGCGCCGGCCGCAGCATCAAGCGCTGCTTCATTCACGGCATCGGAGCAGAGACCGATGGTGGCCGCATCACCGACGATGGGCATGTTCGATTGCGTGATGACGGGTTGCGCGATGAGCGCTCCGGGCATGATGAAGACGGCAGGAAGTAGAAAGTGCTTCATGGATGTAGCGTTGTGCGGCACAAAGCACGGCCGCGCTTGAAGGCGCGTCCATTACCCATTTGGGTGATCTTGGCTCACACCAACCTGTCCCGCATCGCCAGCCTTACCGCTTCGGCGCGCGTGTTCACGTGCAGCTTGACATAGATGTTCTTGATGTGCGCCTTCACCGTGTTGCTGCTGATGAAGAGCATGTCGGCGATGCTGCGGTAGTTCTCGCCGTCGCAGAGGCGGGACAGTACCTCGTGCTCGCGCTCGCTCAAGTTGGGCTCGCTCTTGGGCTGGAAGGAGCGCACCACCAGTCGCGCGATAGCTGGCGAGATCACCGAACCGCCCTCGCGCACCTCGCGGAGGGCATCGATGATCTCCTGCGGGCTCGCATGCTTGTGCAGATAGCCGGTAGCGCCCGCACTGAGCGATCGGAACACGCTCTCCTCATCGTCCATGGCCGTCAGCATCACGAAGTCGGTGTCGGCTAGTTGGTCCTTCAACTTGCGCACGCACTCGATGCCGCTGATGCCTGGAAGTTGGATGTCCATGAGCACCGCATCGGGTTCGAGATCCGGCAACGCGGCAAGAGCCTCTTCAGCGCTCGCGTATGCTCCGCGCAGCACAAGGCCGTCCGCCGCTTCGATCACCGCGCAAACGGCCTCACGCGCGCCGCGGTCATCCTCCACCACGGCCACCGTGATCATCCTGCCTGGGTCGTTCATGCCGGGAAATTACGGTTGACGGCCCGGAGCACAAGGTGACTTGCTCTGATCGTCATGCGCGGATCCACCCATATGGGTGGTGGTTGCGATCCTTCGGCCCTTTCACTTTTGTCCCATCAAACCAATAGCCGCCATGAGAACGCTCCTTGCCCTACCCGCTCTGCTTATGCTCGCCAGTTGCGCACAGCCCACGAACGAATCAGCGACACAGCCCGAAACCAATGCTACAGAGCGCCCTGTGGTGGAAGCGGCCCTGCAATGCGATCCAATCGTCGGCGAGTTCCGCGATCTGATGGCCGACTACGAGAAGGGCTTGGAGGACATGGTCGCGGCCAGCAAGGTGGACGCGGCGCGGCAGGCGGAATGGTCGGAGCGCGCCAAGGAGCTGAACGAACGGATCGCGGCACGCGGCGAGCAGGAGCTGGGTTTGAAGTGCTGGCAGGAGTTCCACACCATCAGCCAGACCTCTGCACCGCGCATCGCAGAGTTGGGCATGAAGCTCACCATGCTCCAAATGGAAGGCAAGGGCATCGATCCGGCGATGCTTGAACAGATGAAAAAGGCCACCGGGCAGTAGAACCTATCTCAATAATACCCTTCGCGCTGCGCCGGGGTCTTTACGTGCCCAGCCTTCGTTGCTCAACCCTTGCATAGCGCCCGGCTATGCGCGGGTTTCGCGCCTTGGCTGGATCGCGATGCCGGGTCAAGCCCGGCATGACAAGACCCTCCGGCTCGCTTCCAAAAGCACTTTTGAGATAGGTTCTAGCTTTCGCAGGCATGATGGCAACAACGGAGGTCAGGTCGAAACGATGGCCGGGGATCGGCCTTGCCATGAGCATGGCGGTCATCGGCTTCTTCGTGGGCGGATGGCTCGGCTCGGCGGCCACCTCACCGGGCGATGGCCTCGCCGGGGCGGCCGCTGTCGCTTTCGCGGGCATCGCCGGCGCAGCGGTGCTCATCGTCGCAGCGATCGTGTTGGTGGTGAAACTGGAACGAAGGGTAACGATCAAAGCCTTGTGGATCGCTGGCCCCGTGGCAGTGCTGCTCCTCGGATGGTTCATCGTTCGCGTAACCGCGCAGCTCTCCGATCAGGGAAAGCAATGGCACGAAGAGCAGGAGCGCTTGAAACGCATGAAGCCTTCCGCCACACCATCCATGTTCCACTTCGCATCGTTCACCCACCGCTCATCCCCCGCCGGTCCGACCGATACGCATCAACCAACCATGGGACTTGGCATGATGGCGCCGCGCATGGAGGCCGGATCGCTGCGGATGTACGCCGCGCCCGACCTCTTCGACCCCATGCACCATCCGCAGGTTGCCGACAGTCTGGTCTTCGCTCCGGGCC
>JBATND010000376.1:0-5922 GCA_049290175.1 Flavobacteriales bacterium
ATAGCACACGCCGCGATGTGCAATGGTTCGTGAAGGCCGCCACCACCCTACTCAAATGACCGCCTCTTTTTTTCGCCCATTGTTTCACTAGTTCCTGAAACTCCAAACCTTCAAGCCATGGAAGCCCTCCTGAAGAATGCCACCCGGATGCGCACAGACCCGGAGGTTCAAGCGCACTTCCATGCGAGCGCCGACCTGTACAAGCGCTGGAGCCCGCAAGGCCACCTGCACTTCGGCTATTGGCGCTGGCCCATGAGCCCTTTCGACCGCAAGGCCATGCTGGATGAATTGGTTCGGCAAGTCGCAAGCGAGTTGAATCCTCGTCAAGGCGATAGGCTTGCGGATCTCGGCTGCGGCTACGGCGCGGCTGCCCGCTTGGTGGCGCGCGAATTCGATGCGGCAGTCGAAGCCATCACCATCGTGGAAGAGCAGGCCATTGAAGGACAGGTCGCAGCGCTGGCGGCGGGAATCGATCATCTGGTGTGCATGCGCCACACCGACTTCAGGCAGACCGGTCTGGCCGACAGCAGCATCGATGGCGCCTATGCCTTGGAAAGCCTGTGCTACGGAACAGGCGCGGCCAAGGCCGATGTGATCGCGGAGATCGCACGCATCGTGAGGCCCGGCGGACGACTGGCCTTGGTGGATGGATTCCTGCTGAAACGACCGACTGGCTTCCGCGCGCGCATGGTGCATACCGTGGAGCATGGCTGGGCCCTCCCCTGCTTTCCGCAGCACGACGCATTCATCGACGCGCTCGACGCGCACGGCTTCACGGACATCCGCGTGCGCGACCTCAGCTGGAACGTTGCGCCCTGCGCAGCACACGGCCCTTTGCTGATGGTGCAAGGCTGGAGCGAGCGGCGCTTGAATGGAACGCGGTTGAACGCATTGGAGCAAGCGCATTTGAAGAGTTGCTTGCTCGGCATCGCGCTGGGCACGCAACGAAACCTGTTCAGGTATTTGATGATCACGGCCCGCAAGTACTGATGCCATGAACCTCAATCTCCTCGCCTACCTGCTCTTCTTCCCCGCCATGCTGGCGCTGGCAGTAGCCGTGGCGCAGACCTGCCACACGCACGGCAGGCCATGGATGCTGGGGCTCTTCGATGGCGACGCGCCTTTCGTGGATGCGGTGAACAAGATCCTGCTCGTGGGCTGCTACACCATCAACCTCGGCTACATCGCACTGGTGATGCGCGATTGGGAGGAGGTCAACAGCATCGAGCATCTGATCGCGACGCTTGCGCAGCGCATGGCCGTGATCGTCTTCGCACTCGCAGCGCTGCACTACCAGAACATCGCCGTGCTCCTGGTCTGGAGCCGGATGAAGCAACGTCGGACACTCAAAAACCAACAGCCATGAAGAACCTGTTCGTCCTCACCTACCTGATCTACTTACCGATCGTGATCGGCCTCACGCTCTATGTAGCCCGCACGCTATTCCGAAACGGCCGCGTGTTCATGCTCGACATCTTCAAGGGCAAGGCCGACATCGCCGATGCCACCAACCGCCTCTTCGAGGTGGGCTTCTACCTGATCAACATCGGCTTCGCGCTGCGCATCATGGAAGTGGGCGGCTACTATGCCAATGATCCATTCGACACCACACAGGAAATGGTGGAGGTGCTCGCTGGCAAAATCGGCGGCTTCGCGATCTACTTGGGCGTGATGCTCTTCCTCAACCTCTTCCTCTTCTTCCGAGGAAGGAGGAAGGCCAAGCAGAACGGCTTGAACCCGATTCCAGTGGTAACTCAACCAATGCACTAACGCGATGCGGGGTTGAATGCCCTGCATGACCCACCATGCGCATCATACTCGCCGGAGGCACCGGCACCATCGGTAAGATCCTTCAGGAACACTTCGCTGCACAAGGCCATGATGTGATCGTGATCACGCGCAGGTCTGAAATCAAGCAGCACCCCGTGGCGCGCATGCTGGCATGGGATGGGCGCTCACGAGGCGATTGGTGGCGCGAACTGGAAGGCGCGGACGCACTCATCAACCTCGCAGGTCGCAGTGTTGATTGCCGCTATACGCCGGAGAACAAGGCAGCCATCATCAACAGCCGCTTGGAATCGACGCATGCGTTGGGCGAGGCCATGCTCGCGAGCAAATCACCGCCTCCGGTGTGGATCAACCTCAGCAGCGCAACGGTGTACCGCCACGCGGAGGACAGGCCCATGGATGAAGAGACTGGCGAGTTAGGCGATGACTTCAGTCCGCGTGTTGTGAAGGCATGGGAGCACGAGTTCTTCCGGCACAAGCGAGAGGGCGTACGCCAAGTCGCTGTGCGCTGCGCGATCGTCTTCAGCAACAAGGGCGGCGCCTTCCCACGTTATGCGCAGCTCGTGCGTTTGGGCATGGGCGGTCGCCATGGCAGCGGCAAGCAATACGTGAGTTGGGTGCATGAACACGATGTCGCCCGCTTCTTCGAATGGTTGATCGAAACGCCCAAGGCCGAGGGTATCATCAACCTGGCCGCGCCAAACCCATTGCAAGAACGGGATATGCTCAAGGCCATGCGCGAACGCATCAACCCGTGGATCGCACTGCCCACACCGGAATGGATGCTGCGGATAGGCGCTCGGATGATCGGCACTGAGACGGAACTGATCCTGAAGAGCAGACGCGTGGTGCCGACGCGGGCGGTGCAGCTTGGATTCAGATTCCATCACGAAAGGATCGAAAGCGCAGTTCGCGACCTACTCCCCTAGTCCACGCTCACGCTCATCCCCTTGCTCTCCTCCTTCTTCGCGCCTTTCATCTCGCTCTCGATCGTCACGCCTTCGAGCACCTCGAGGTTGATGCCATCGCTGAGGCCGGTCTTGATCCAGGTCTTCTTCCAGCCCTTGCCGTCCTTCAGTTGAACGAAGGCGCTGTCGCCCTTGGTGTTGAATTCCACGACGCTCTCGGGCACGGTGAGCACGCTGTCGCGGCGCTCGAGCTCGATGTCGGCATTGGCGCTGTAGCCGCTGCGCAGGGTCTGACCTTCAGAGAGCTTCACGGCAGCGCGGATCTCGAATTGGATGGCGCCGCTCTCCTCCACGCCCTTCGGCGCGATGTATTCGAGGTCGGCATCCCACTTGGCGTTCTCGATGGCGCCCACGGTGAGCACCACGGGCATGCCCAGCTTCACCTTGCCCACTTCGCTCTCATCCACCTTACCTTGGAAGATCAGGTCGTTCATGTCGGCGATGGCGGCGATGGTGGTGCCCTCGTTGAAGTTGTTGCGCTCGATCACGCTATTGCCCTCCTTCACGGGCACGTCGAGCACCATGCCCTCGATGGTGCTGCGCACGATAGTGTTTCCAGCGCTGCTGCGGCTGATGCCGTCGCGCACCACTTGCAGCGCCTCTTGTGCGCCGGCCAGTTCCTGCTTCGCATTCTTCAGGGCAATGTCGAAGCCCTGCATCTCGGCGGCGCTGATCACGCCCTTGGCGAGCAGCGGTGCGTTGCGGTCGTGGTTCATCTGGGCGTTCTGCACGTTGATCTCGGCGGTTCGCACGCGGTTCTCGGCGTTGCTGAGCGAGAGCATGTCGGGCACGATCTGGATCTTGGCCAAGGGCTGATCCTTCTTCACCAGCTGTCCTGCTTCCACGTAGAGCTCGCGGATGATGCCGCTCACCACGGGCTTGATGAGGATCTCCTTGCGCGGCACCACCTTGCCGTTGGCCACGGTCTTCTTGATCACGTTGGCCTTCTTGGGCTTCTCCACGTTGTACTCCACCGGCTTGCTCATGCTCTTGCCAACAAGGAAGGCCATGAGCCAGATGAAGAGCAGGACGAAGCCGACGATGAGCGAGATCTTGAGGATGCGTTTCATGGATGGTCTGCTGTTGAAGGTTGCTGGTTGTCCCGCTGTGCAGCGGGACGGTTGAGGGTTGCCATCATTCGGCGCGCAGGGCGTCAACGGCCTTGATGCGCATAGCGCGCATGGCGGGCAGCAGACCGGCGAGCAGGCCGAATACGAGCAGGACGATGAAGGCCACCAGGGCCACTTTGATGTTGACCGAAGGATTCTTGAGGAAGTCGGCATCGCCAGCGAACGCGTTGATGCCTTCCACAACACCGACGCCCGCGAGCAATCCGAAGTAGCCCGCGACGAAGATGAGCGTGAGCGCTTCCTGGATGATCTGCCCGGTGATCACGCCCGGCGTGGCGCCCAAGCTGCGGCGGATGCCGATCTCCTTGGTGCGCTCGTTGATGCTCACGAGCATGATGTTGCCGATGCCGATGCAGCCAGCGATGAGGGAGAAGACGCCAACCGTCCAGCTCACGCCGGCGATGGCCACGAAGAGCATGTTCATCATGCCATAGAACTGCTGCATGTTCCAACTGCCGAAGGCCGATTCATCTTCGGGATCCACCTTGTGCTTGCGGGCCATCAGCGCGCGGATCTTCTTCTCCACCTCAGCAACATCCACTCCCGGTTCGGCCACGATGGTGAACCAATGCACGCGATTCAAGCTATTGAAGGCCTTCTGGAAAGTGGTGAAGGGCACGTAGATCTTGGCATCAGGATTCCCGCCCATCTGCGCGCTGCTCTTCTTCTCCGTGACACCGATCACTTGGAAGTAAACGCCATTGATCCTGATGTGCTTGCCGATGGGCTCTTCTTTCTGAAAGAGCTGCGCGACCACCTCCTTGCCGATCACGGCCACTTTGCGCTCTTCGAGCAGATCGGCCTTGTTGAGGAAGCGTCCGGTCGAGACCCGTACGGCTTCGACCTTGATCGCCTCCTGTTCGCAACCGTAGATGCTGAAAGCGCCGATGCGGTTGTTGTAGCTCACGTTGTTGCCGCCCTGCCAGCCGCCCAATTGCAATTGCGGCGAGCAGATCTCGATGCCGGGCACGTTGCGGCGGATGATGCCGATGTCCTCGTTGTCGAAGCTGAAGAAGCGGCCTTGCTTGAAGCCTGCGTACGGCTTCGTTGTGGGCATGGTCCAGATGAAGCAGCTGTTGGTGGCGAAGCCCTCGAAGCCGCCGAGCACCGCGTTCTCCAGGCCCTTGCCCATGCCGAGCATCACAGTGAGCATGAAGATGCCCCAGCCCACACCGAACATGGTGAGGAAGCTGCGCAGCTTGTTGCGGCTCAGCGTCTGCCAGATCTCGGCCCAACGGTCGCGGTCGAACATGCTCAGGCAGGTTGAAGGTTGATGTCACTCATCGCGGAGAGCTTCAATGGGACGGATACGCGCTGCGCGCCGCGCCGGGAAGAAACCCGCGAGCGCACCGGCGACGATGAGCGCAGCGAGGGCCTTCAATGCAACGCTGATGTCAACGGTGGGATCGCGGAAGAAAGCCGAGCCGGGCACCACGCTGGCGAGCCCTTCGAGCAGCAGGATGCCGCCTGCCAGTCCGAAGAAACCGAAGATGGACGTGACGAAGATGGATTCGAGCATGACCTGGCTGATCACATTGCCGGGCGTGGCACCGAGCGCTTTCCGTATGCCGATCTCGCGCGTGCGCTCCTGCACCACGATGAGCATGATGTTGCCGATGCCCACGATGCCCGCGAACAAGCTGCCGATGCCCACGAACCAGCCGAAGAGCGTGATGCCCGTGAACACGCCTCCGATCTTGCCCACATTCTCCACGTTGTTCTCCAGCCAAAGGGCACGATTGTCGGTGGGGTCGAAGTTGTGGCGCCGCGCGAGCACATGCACTGCGCGCTGCTGAGCCTGCTGCGCTCCTACCACGCTGGCATCAGCAAAGGTGAAGAGGATGTCATCGAGCAGGCCCTTGGCATTGAAGACCTGCTGCGCCACCTTCAGCGGTATGTACACCGCGCTGCGCTGCCCTTGCTCTGGACCTCCGGAATCGTATTCGTAGAGCCCCACCACCTGGAAGGGGATGCCATTGACCTTCACCCATTTGCCGATGGGGTCCTCGCTCTTGAAGAGTTCCGCCTTCGCATCC
>JBATND010000377.1:0-29612 GCA_049290175.1 Flavobacteriales bacterium
GGCGAGCTGATATGGTCTGACCACTTCCCGGGCACATGGATTGGCTATCGCGGGGTCGCAGCGAATGCGGCCGGTGAAGTTTTCTTAGTTGGTACAGTGGGAGGTGATATGTTCGTTCGCAAGTATTCGTCTACGGGCGGGTTGCTGTGGAGCCAGTCAGGTGGTGGGCCGAATGGCGTGGATTATGGCAATCGGCTTGCACTCGACGCTCAGGGCAATGTCTATGTCACAGGTACTTTGTCATTCTCGAACAGTATTTACTTCGACGGGCTTCATGTTCCTATGAGCTCGAGCTCGGCTTTTCACATCTCTTTTGTAGCCAAGTACAATTCAGAGGGTTCCATTCAATGGGTGCGTTACGTGTACAGCACTCTGTTTGGGCAGACATCGGGATTCGCCGGACTAGCCATCGATACGCAGGGGAACGTGATCCTTGGAGGGCGCTATTCGGATTACGCGTTGCGCTTCTCCAACAATTTCCCCACGGTGGGCGCGCAGCCCAATGGCCCGCATTCCTTCCTCACTGCCTTCGATGCCAACGGCACGCGCCTCTGGGTGACCATTCCACCCTATGTCGATACCGGTACCGACGCGAACCTCGACGTGAAGCTGTTCGGCGATCAAGTGGCGGTGCTTAATCAGTTCTCCGGCACAGTGCCCAGTGTGAATGGCTCAATCAGCACATACGGCTACAATGACTTGCGTGTGCAGTCTTACAGCCTCAATGGTGAGCTGCTGGACGACCTGCAGATCGGCGGCACCCTAGGCGAGCACGGCAATGGCCTGCTCGTTTCGGATGATAAGCTGTTGATGATCGGCTGGACATCAAGCCATCCGCTACATGTAGGTGCAGACGAACTCGAGCATCCAGATTTGGCCAACACCTTCGTGCTCGAATTCGCTGAGGGCGAGAATGGCTTGCAAGAGCAAGTGCGCGATCAGATGCTGCGCGTGTTCCCGAACCCAGCGGCCGGTCCCATCAATATTCTCCTCGATCGTGCATCCTCCGTTTCGCGCATCGTCCTGCGCGACGCATTGGGCCGTGCGGTTCTGGAGGTCCCCGCAGCGCACCAGCGCTTGGTCCTGCACCCGCCCGGCTGCGGAATCTACCTCGTTGAGCTATGGGAGGACGATGAGCGCCTTGCCGTGCAGCGTGTAGCGATCCTGTGAGTCGGCATCACCGCACCCGCTTCGCCGCCACGAACCAGTCCCACGGGTAGGGCGCCTTCATCCACTTGGGCGGCGCCTCGAACTCGGTGCTCCAAGGGTATTCGATCTTCTCGATGTCGAGCACTTGGAAGCCGCGATCGCTGAGCAGCGCTTCCAGCTCCTCACGCAGGTAGTGCTTGGTGGGCACGTTGTCGATGCTCACCAGGCCATGCTCCAAGCCGTGGCTGTTGAGCGCTGCAGCCTTTTGCGCCTCATGGGGGTCCATGCCGTCGCGCAGGTTCCATTGCAGGTGGCGGTATGCCGTGAGCAGCGCCGAATTGAGTGAGGGCACCACCAGCAGCAGGTAGCCACCCTTCTTCACGCCCTTGCAGGTGCGGTCAATCAGCCCCTCACGGATATCGAGCGCGGCGTTTAGCCAGGTGTTGATGCAGAGCACCACATCGGTGGCGGGGTAGCTGTTCTTGTCGGCGCTCACATCGGCATGCACGTAGGTGATGTTGGTGCGCCCCTCGTTCGCCTTGGCCGCCACATCGAGGCATTGGCTGCTCACGTCCACAGCGTACACGCGCGCGAAGCGATCGGCGAGCATGGGCAATGTGCGTCCTACGCCGCAGCCCAGGTCGGTGGCCTCGGCACCATCGGTGGCAAGGCTCTCCACCCATCCGGCAATGATGCCCTTGGTGTCGTTCGCCGGCACATTGAAGATCTCCTGCTCGAAGCTGCTGGCCACCTTGTCCCAATCGCGCTCGTTCATGCGTTTGCGTGTTGTGCCGCTGCAATCGCGCTCGAAGGGATGCCAATGGGGCGTTGATGCAATGCGGCGGCGGTTGGTGTTGCGGGCAAGGTATCCGGGCATAGGAGGCGTGCGCCTCGTGCCAAAGCAGCGGTTTCAACGATCGCGGGTTGAAGGCGAGGCCCCAATTGCCGGAGAGCATTGCTGCAACAGGCATTCACGCGTCACAGCGCCCCGCCTATCTTTCCCGCAATCGGCAACCTGATGGCCATAGGCACCGCCACCGACACCCCGCTGCGCCAGCATTACAATGCCGCGCGCCTGCGCTCGCACACTTGGGATCAGTTGAAGCTCGCCACCATGGAGCTCGATGAGGGCCGTGGCGCGCCGCAGGAAGTGGAGGCCATCCTCCGCGATCTGCACACCATCGAATTGTATTGGGCCTTCCCAGGGCGCGAGACCGTCGGGCAGTTGCAGCAGATGCTGCGCACGCGCGAGTACCACGGATTGCACATCACCGTGAGCCATGTGGTGCGCATGCTCAGCAGCGGCGCCTTCCGCAGCGACCAAGCGGCCATCCTCGATCCGCAAGCGGGCAACAAGGAGCTGCTGGCCGAAGAGGTCGACAAGCCGCGCCCCAACTACTTCGAGGTGCTCTTCGTGGACGACCTCGACGAGGAAGAAGAAGCAGCGCTGAAGCACAAGCTGCAGAAGATCCGGGACAAGGGCGATGCCTTCGTGTATGATGCACTGGTGGTACGCACGGTGCAGGATGCGCTCATCGCCCTGCTCTTCAACCACAACATCCAAGCAGTGGTGGTGCGCTTCGGCGTGCCCTTCGCGGGCAGCAATCACAAGGGCATCCTGCGCGAATTCACGCGAGCCATCGATGCGCTCGACCCCGGCGCCATCGGTCGTGCCAACATGGGTCCCTACCTCGGCCGCATGTGCCGCTGGTTCCGCCCCGAAGTGGACCGCTACTATGTGACCGACACGCCCGTTGATGGCTTGGAGGATGCCACGCTCGCCACCTTCCGTCGCATCTTCTACCGAACGGAGGACCTCACCGAGCTGCACCTCACGCTGCTGCGCGGCACGCAAGAGAAGTACGAAGCACCCTTCTTCACTGCGCTGAAGGAATACAGCAAGCGACCCATGGGCGTCTTCCACGCCATGCCCATCTCGCGCGGCAACAGCGTGTTCAAGAGCCGATGGATACAGGACTTCGGCGAGTTCTATGGGCGCAACCTCTTCCTAGCGGAGACCAGTGCCACCACCGGCGGACTGGATTCGCTGCTGCAACCCACCGGTCCGCTGAAGAAGGCGCAGGAGCTGGCATCACGCGCCTTCGGTTCGCAACGCACCTTCTTCGCCACTAACGGCACCAGCACCACCAACAAGATCGTGGTGCAGGCCTTGGTCGAGCCCGGCGACATCGTGCTCATCGACCGCGACTGCCACAAGAGCCATCACTACGGCATGGTGCTCAGTGGGGCCTATCCGGTCTATCTCCACAGCTATCCGCTGAAGAAGTACAGCATGTATGGCGCGGTGCCGCTGAGCCACATCCGCGAGCAGCTCTTCAGGCTGAAGCAAGGCGGGCGCTTGGAGAAGGTGAAGATGCTGCTGCTCACCAACTGCACCTTCGATGGCGTGGTGTACAATGTGGAGCGCGTGATGGAGGAGGTGCTCGCCATCAAGCCCGACATCGTGTTCCTCTGGGACGAAGCGTGGTGGGCCTTCGCGCGCTTCAGCTATGTGCTTCGTCAGCGCACCGCCATGCATGTGGCTGCCAAGCTCGCCCGCAAGTACCGCACGCCCGAATACCGCGCCGCCTACGAGGCGCACATCAAGGGCTTGAAGAAGGGTGAAGAGCCGCGCATGCCCGATCCAGACAAGGTGCGCATCCGCGTGTATGCCACGCAGAGCACGCACAAGACGCTCACCTCGCTGAGGCAGGGTAGCATGATCCACATCTGGGACGAGGACTTCGTGAAGAAGAGCGAGGCGTCGTTCCACGAGGCGTACATGACGCACACCAGCACCAGCGCCAACTACCAGATCCTGGCGAGCATGGATATTGGGCGAAGGCAGGTGGAGTTCGAGGGATACGAGTTGGTGGAGAAGGCCATCGAACTGGGCCTGTTGCTCCGCCGTACCGTGCGCGAGCATCCCAAGCTGAAGCGCTGGTTCGACATCATCACCATCGGTGAGTTGATCCCCGGCGAATTCCGGCAGAGCGGATTGGACAGCTACTACCGCCGCGATCAGGGTTGGAATGAGATCGAGAAGGCGTGGGCCGAGGATGAATTCGCCGTGGACCCCACCAAGATCAATCTGTTCACGGGCCATACCGGCATCGATGGCGACACCTTCAAGAACCAGTTCTTGATGGACAAGCACCAGATCCAGATCAACAAGACCTCGCGGAACTCGGTGCTCTTCATGACCAACATCGGCACCACGCGCGGTTCAATGGCCTACCTCACCAAGGTGCTGCTCAGCATCGCCGAGGAATTGGAGCAGCGCAACTCGGGCTTCGAGCTCAACGACAAATTCGCGCATGTTTCCCGCATCCGCGCGCTTACCGAGGAGATACCGCCGCTGCCTGATTTCAGCAGTTTCCACCGCAGCTTTCAAGGGCAACCGGGCGTGCCGGGCGGCGATCTGCGGGCGGCCTATTTCCTCGCTTACAAGGAAGTGCGTTGCCGCCACGTGATGCTGCACGATGCCTTGAATGAGATGCGCAGTGGTGCGGAACTGGTCTCGGCGAGTTTCGTGATCCCCTACCCGCCCGGATTCCCGGTGCTGATGCCGGGCCAGGTAATCAACAAGGAGATCATCGAGTTCCTCATTGCCATCGATGTGAAGGAGATTCACGGCTATCGCCCGGAACTCGGACTCCGCGTGTTCACCGATGCAGCGCTGGGCAGGCAGAAGACCACTACCGCGATGGGCAGTTTCAGAGCACCCTCTTCTTTGACCGCACGACCTGCTGGCAAGAAGCGGTGACCAAAACCGCTTACTGGAGCACGACGCGGCTCTTCCGCTCCAGATCGGTGCGGCTCTGGAAGCGCAGCGTGAAGTAATCGGCGCCGTTCGCCGAGAGGCTCAGATTCGTGCTGGCACGACCGTATTCACGGCCCTGCTGATCGATGGCGATGGCCGTGATGGGGCCGTTGTAATCATTCGCGGAGATCACGTAAAGCACCAGGATGTTGTCGGTTCCTGCACTGTCCTCCTCAACCATGGTCTTGCCCAAGGAGATGCCCTTCCCCTTCAGCTCTTCGGAGAGCGTGACGTCGATGCTCCAGGTCTTCTCCACGCCGGTGGCCATGCCTTCCACCACTTCGGTGGCTGCGGCTCCGGCGAACTCGCCGCCCTTGTTCAAGGCGTTCTTGGTGCCATCGGCCACGCGGCCGCAGGCCACGAGTGATGCGCAAGCAGCTATGATCGCGAGATTCTTCATTGCACGATGAATCGGATGGTGCGCACCTCATCCCCGGCCTTGGCGCGCAGGAAGTAGGCACCGGGGCTGAGGCCCGCGAGCGGCAGGTCGATGCGCTGCTCACCGGCAGGGCGCTGGCCCATGAAGCGGTTCATGGCCACACGTCCGGTCATATCGACCACATCGAGCGTGAGCGCTCCGGCTCGGCGCTGCTGCACCACAGCTGTGGCCTGCTCCTTCGCCGGGTTCGGGAAAACGGCGAGACCGCTGCTGTTCCCGGAGAGCTCTTCCATGCCAACAGGCTGGCCGTTGATGTTGATGTCGTCGATGTAGATGTTGTTGCCGCCATCGCTCTCGAACTCGAATTTGAAGCGGAAGTTGGGCACATGGCTGGTATTGCTGATGGTGGTGATCTCCGAGAAGCCCCATTGCGATGGACCATTCGGCACGAAGCTGCTGGTGGTGTTCGGCGCGGTGGGCAGCGTATTGCTGCCGCGCATGATGCGGCGCAGGGTCCAGGTCTGACCGCAATTGGCGCTGGTCCAGATGCGCAGCACGTCGTCGTTGGCAG
Source organism: Flavobacteriales bacterium (assembly GCA_049290175.1). Classification (GTDB taxonomy): domain Bacteria; phylum Bacteroidota; class Bacteroidia; order Flavobacteriales_F; family PHOS-HE28; genus PHOS-HE28. Next base: position 5,923 of record JBATND010000377.1, read on the forward strand.
TGGCGCGCTTGGCGAACGCGTACCGGAAACTGAACGTGATCTGCGTGGCCCCGCTCATGTCGTAGGTGCGCGAGAGCAGTTCGTCCTTGCGGCCGGCCATCGATGCGGTATTCACGATGCGCGCGCTGTTGCTCCCGGTGTAGGCGGCCGCGTTGGTCACCGTCCAGGTGTTGTCGCCATGCACGTTGTCCACGAACCAGTCCGGGGCGTTGAATCCGCTGATCGACTCGAAGCCTTCCTGAACGGGCGGCTGCGCGCCGGGCACGGCGAGCACGGTGATGTAGGCGGTTTGCGTGCTCGTCATTGAATTGCTGCCGTCGCTGGCCACAAGGCTCACGGTGTAGGTGCCCGGCGTGCTGTAGGTCACGCTGGGGCTGGCAGCGGTTGACGTTGAAGGCGTGCCGCCATCGAAGCTCCAGTTGCGCGAGGCCACGGCATTGAAGCTCTCATCGGTGAAGGTGACCGTGCCTCCTGGGCATACCACGCGCGTGTTGCTGCTGAACGATGCTGCACAGAGCACATCGGGAAGGTTAACGCCGGTTGCGGTGAGGTTGCTGGAGGTGATGAGCTGGTTGCGCTGTGCGGTGCTGCTGTTCACTGCCGCGATCATGCGCGTCTTCTGGCCATTGGTGAACATCTTGGAGCAGTAGCTGTACTCCATGAAGTTCTCCACGTTGTCGAGCGAATTGCAGCTGGTCCCATTCAGGTTGCAGCTGGTCCATCCGATGGTGTTGGGTGTGTCGCTAACGCCGTCGTCGGTGTTGCAGTTGCTGGCCACGGCGGGAGTGTTGCTACCGCCCCAAGGGTGCTCCAGATTGATCCAGTGCCCCACCTCATGCGTGAGCGCGCGGCTCCGGCTCACGCTGCCGGTGCCGATGCTGCCTACATAGGTGTGCTGCATCACGATGCCATCTGCCGCGGCGAAGAAGGCAGCACCTCCGGGGGTGAGCGTATATCCTGCTGCACCGTCGGCACTGGCGGCCACCCACACGTTCAGGTACTTGTTGCGCGGCCACTGGATCAGGTTCTTCATGGTCTGCGTGCCATCGTTGGTGAGCGCGCTCACCGTGCGGGTGATGCCCTTGGTGCAATTGCCGTTGGGGTCCTTGCGCGCCAGCTTGAACTCGATGTCCACATTGGCCACCAGCGGCAGGAACTGGCTCACCACGTTGGGCCAATCAGGGTTCTGCTTGTTGAAGTCCTCGTTGAGGATGCGCATGGCATCGTGTACCTGTGCATCGCCGATGTTCTCCGATCCGAATTGATGGATGATGTGGAAGACCACCGGTATGGTGTAGGTGCTGCGGGCGCCTTCGTTGAATCCCTCGGTCCAATCCTCCAACTCGGCATTGGCTTGCGCGATGGCCGCGATGGTAGCCGGATCACCGCCATGCAGCTGGTGCAGGATGCCCGCATCGTTGGTGCGGCAGGTGAACGATTGCTGCTGCGCGTTCGCGCCAAGGGTGAAGAGAATGGTCGCTATGAGGAGGATCCGGTTCATGGCCGAAGGTTCTGGAATGATGACGTGCGAAACTAGCGGAAGGCTGCCGGGCTATTCGACGATCAAACGTGCCGTCATGGGTACACCGTTGATATCGGCACGCAGCAGATAAGGGCCGGGCGCCAGGTCGCTGAGGCCGATGGGCAGGAGCACTTCGCCCGAGCGCTGGCCCAGGTCCCAATGGCGCACTTGCCTGCCAGTGGCATCGTGCAATTGCATGCGCACATGCGCGGCGCGCGGCAGATCGAAGCGCGCGCTGGCCTGTCCCTGTGCCGGGTTCGGCATCACGAAGAGGCCGCCGCTGTTGATCAGCAGTTCATCCACCCCCACGGACATGCCGTTGAGGTTGATGTCGTCGATGTAGAGGTTGTTGCCGCCATCGCTCACGAATGTGAACTTGAAACGGAAGTTGGGCACATGGCTGGTGGCGCTGATGTTGGTGACATTGGCAAAGCCCCATTGCTCCGGTCCGCTGGGCACGAAGCTGCTGGTGGTGTTGGGCGCGGTTGGCAGGGTGGTGCTTCCGCGCATGATGCGCCGCAGGAGCCAGGTCTGGCCGCAATCGTTGCTGATGTGCAGGCTGAGCTCATCGTTGCTGTCGGCGTTGCGCTTGGCATAGGCCCAACGGAAGCTGATGCTCACTGCTTCGGCATCGCTCAGGTCGAAGGTGCGCGAGAGCAGTTCATCGGTATTGCCGGCCATGGCGGCGGTGTTCACGATGCGCGTGCTCTTGGTGCCGGAGTAGGCCGCAGCGGAGCTCACCTGAAAGGTGTTGTCGTTGTTGGCGTTCAGCGTGAACCACTCCGGCCCATTGAGGGCAGCGAGCGATTCGAAGCCCTCTGAGAAAGGCGCTGCATCGCCGGGGTTAGCCAATACAGTGATGTAGTTGTTCGTGGTGGTGGTGAGGTTCGCGGTGCCATCCGAAACAGTGAGGCTCACCGGATACACACCCGGTTCGGCGTAGGTGACCACGGCCTGCGCTTCTTCGGCTGTGGCTGGTGTGCCGCCGGTGAAATTCCACTGCCAGCTGGTAACGCCGTGGAAGCTCAGGTCTGTGAAGGTGATGGGCGTGCCTGCGCACACCAAACGTGCGGTGCTGCCGAATGAGGCTTGGCAGAGCGTGGGAGCATCATTCACGCCGGTGGCGGCCAAGTTCGCTGGCGTATGAAGCTGGTTGCGCTGAGCGGTGCCGCTGTTGAGTGCGGCGATCATCCGCGTCTTCTGGCCTTCGGTGAACATCTTGCAGCAGTAGCTGTACTCCATGTAGTTCTCCACGTTGTCCAGCGATCCGCAGCTATTGCCGTTGATTGAGCAGAAGGTCCAGCCGATGGTATTCGGCGTGTCGCTCACGCTATCGTCTCCATTGCAGTTGGTCTCCAGCGCTGGGTTGTTGCTGTTGCCCCACGTGTGCGCCAGATTGATCCAATGGCCCACCTCGTGGGTTAGGGCGCGGCTGCGGCTAACGCTGCCCGTTCCGATGGCACCGACATAATCATGCTTGATCACGATGCCATCCCAAGTGGGTTGGTTGTTCACCGAGCCGGGACGATAGGTGTAGCCCGCCGCGCCATCGGCACTGGCCGCCACCCAGATGTTGAGGTACTTGTTGCGCGGCCACTGGATCAGGTTCTTCATGGTCTGCGTGCCGTCGTTGGTGAGGGCGCTCAACGTGCGCGTGATGCCGTTGGTGCAGTTGCCTTGCGGATCGCGCTTGGCCAATTTGAATTCAACGCCGACATCGGCTACCAAGGGGAGGAAGTCCACTTTCGCGTTCACCCAATCTGGGTTCAGCTTGTTGAAGTCCTCGTTGAGGATGCGCATGGCATCGAGTACCTGCGCATCGCTGATGTTCTCCGGTCCGTTGTTGTGGATGATGTGGAAGACCACCGGCAGGGTGTATATGACGCGCTCGGCACCGGTATGATCCGCAGCGAACTGCGCAGTGAAGGCCTCGAGCTCGGCATCGGCTTGTGCGATACGGGCAAGCTCTTCAGCAGGATCGGAAAGCAGGGCAAGCAGCGGCTCCAGCTCATTGGCACCGCAGGGGCGCTCTTGCGCATGAAGCTGTGAAGTGAGAAGCGCGAAAAGCGAAAGCGCGAGTCCGAAATGACGCATGGTACTTAGGGGCTGGTTTTGCAGGAGGCCGCAAAATATCCCTCGAAAGCACAGACCACCGTCAGGCCCATGCAAGGTGATGGTTCCGTGCTGGTGATCCCAACGGGCCGGAATTGCCGAGAGCGACGTCTGGTTTGGCGACTAAGGCCAATAAGCGCAGAGCGAAGGCCAACCGCAGCCCGATGAATTCCTCAGGGCTTCACGAACCGGGTGGCCTCACTTCGGATCCCGCCAAGCAAGCGAAGCACGTAAGTGCCAGCCGGAAGCCCCTGCACAGGCAGTGCAATGCGATGCGAGCCGGGGGCCAATCGCTGAGGCGGCACTTGGGCTACCATCCGGCCAAGGGCATCCATGAGTTCGAGGCGGACCTGGTCGGCATCTTGAATTTCGAGTATTGCGAAGGCCTCGCCGTTCGCTTCATCCACCGCTACGGTAAGACCATGGCCCGTAGTCTGCGATTCTTCGACGCCCACCACACCAGCCATTATATTGATGTCGTCGAGGTAGAGGTCGTTGCCGCCGTTGCTGATGAACTGGAAGCGCACACGGAAGTTGGGCGTGCAGAGGTTCGGGCCTATGTTGGAGATCTCGGTGAAGCGCCACTGCGATGGATCGTTGGGCACGAAGTTCCCTGGCACCACGCCTGCCGTGAGCAAGCTGGTATTGCCACGCATGATCTTGCGCAGCGCCCACGTATCGCCGCAATTGCCGCTCACCCAGATGTAGAGCTCATCGTCATCGGCGATGTAGCGCTTGGCGTAGGCATAGCGGAAGGTGATGATTGCGCCCGGTGCGCCACTGAGGTCGTAGGTGCTCGATACCAGCTCGTCTGTGCGGCCAGCGCTGAAGATGGTATTGGGTAAGCGCACGCTGCGCGAACCGGAGTAGGCAGCAGAAGAGGTCACTTGGAAGCCGCCATCGCCAGCGAAGTCGATCACCTCCCAATCGTTGTTCGGCAATGAGGACACGCTTTCGAAGCCCTCGGTGATCGGCACGGATTGGCCGGGCGAAGGGAGCACGCGGATGAACGCTTGTTCCGCCGTCCCAAGGCTTCCTCCAATCGCATCATTCACGATGAGCGAGACGGGGTAGATGCCGGGTTCAGCGTAAGTGATGCTGGGCTGCTGCAAGGTGCTGGAGCTAGGCTCGCCACCGGGGAAGCTCCAGGTGCGCGCCACAACGCCATTGAAGCTCTGATCGGTGAAGGTCACGCTTCCGCCTGCGCAGATGGAGCGGCGATTGGCCTCGAAACGCGCTTGGCACACGGTGCCAAGGGCATCAACGCCGGTGAAGGCCAGATTGGCGGACTGCCACAGGTTCGATCGTTGTGCGATGGGTGAATTGAGCGCGGTGATCATGCGCGCGGCCTGTCCTTCGGTGAACATGCGCGAGCAGTAGGCGTACTCCATGTAGTTCTGCACGTTGTCCTGTGTGCTGCCGCAACTGGCGCCGCTGGCCACGCAACTGGTCCAACCCCTTGTCAATGGCGTATCCTCCACTTCATCGTCCCACATGCAGTTCGCTTCGGAGCCCGGCTCATTGCTGTCGCCCCAGCAATGCATGAGGTTGAGCCAGTGCCCCACCTCGTGACTGAGTGCGCGCGAGCGGAAGGGTGAGCCTTGTCCGATGCTGCCCACGTAGTCGTAGCGGATCACGATGCCATCGGCCTCGGGCCAGTTGTCGAGCCACATGGGGTAGTAGGTGTAGCCCGCGGCACCATTCGCATAGCGGCAAACCCAGATGTTCATGTAGCGGTCGCGCGGCCATTGGATCAGTTGCGTCATGCCGAAGTCACCTTCGTTGGTGAGCGTGCTAACTGTGCGCGTGATGCCGTTGGTGCAATTGCCCTGCGGGTCGCGCTGGGCCAAACGGAACTCGATGCCCACGTCGGCAACGATGCTGAGGAAGGCCGGCACCACTTGTTGCCAGTCCGGGTTCATCTTGTTGAAGTCCTCGTTGAGGATGCGCACCGCATCGTGGATCTGCGCATCGCTGATGTTCTCCGTGCCGTTGTTGTGGATGATGTGGAAGACCACCGGGATCACGTACGACCCGCCGCCGCCGCGATGGTTCAGGGCTGCTGCGGCATCGAGTTCGGCGCGCGCTTGTGCGGCCTGCTCCAGAAAGCCGGGGTCCTGCGCTGCACGGCGAGCGAGCTCTTCTGGGTCGTTGGCCAGACAGCGGAAGCCTTCATCATCCTGCGCATGGCTGGCGGTGGTGAGAAGCAGCAGGGCAAGAAGCGGTAGTAGGCGCATGGTGTTCACGGGCGCCGAAAATAGCCCAATGAACAAGGCCCCTGAATGATCTCAGGGGCCTCGCTCATGCCAGTGTTGGAACGCTGCAGATCACGGAAGCTGTTCCGTGCGCGAGTTGGTTGGCACGGTTCCGCCGATGTTGAATAGGATCGGGTCCCGGTCGTTGCCAGATCCAGTGTATTTCACCACGCCGTCGAGGTTCACATCCTCAGCGTAGTAGCCGGATACTGAAGCAGTGGGCACGCTTCCGCCAACGCGCACCAGGATGGGGTCGCGATCGTTGCCGACATTGGTGTAGCGCAGAATGCCATCGCCGCTCACATCGCCTGCCCAAAGCATGGAGATGCCACCCACGAGCGTGCGCGCTTCGGTGCCATAGGTGGCGGTGGCGGGGCTCGAGAGGTCAATGGCGACCACGCCGGTGCCGTATTGCAACGCCACATTGGTCATGGCGGCCAAGTGGTTGCGGTGCCATGCGGCCACCTTGTATTGCCCGCGCGGCGCATTGGGGAACCACAGCGGTTCTTCGCCATCGGGCCTTACCACTTTGCCGTTGGCTAGCAGCACCGCAGCGCGCTCATCCACCACAGTGGCGTGGTTGGCGCCATCGCGGAGCTGCACCATCACCCAGTCCACTGGCGCATGACTGCCGACGCGATCCAGTAGCTCCTGGCTCATGGTGGCGCCCATGCCGTAGGGGTCGCTCATGGGCAAGAGGCCAGCGGTCTTCAGGTTGGTGCGCATGGCTGTACCGGTCCACGCGCCTTCGAGCACCAGCTTGAGCGCTAGCTGGCTGTCGCCGTCAACGTAGTCGTAGATGCCGTCCATGTCGCGGTCAACGCCATGGCGGATAGCGGTGCTGGGGTGGACCAGCGTCCAGGTGAGCGGATTGCCTGCAACCTGTGCCGACGCGATCAGCGTGGCGTGAGTCACGGGTGCGGCGCCGTTCTGGTCGGGCTGATAGGTGCCTGGATTTCCACCTAGGTAATAGAAGCCGCGCTGCACACCACCATAAATGCCCTTCACCACCATGCCGTATTCCGCAGGCCGGTCGTTCGCCAGGTTGCGGAGGGTGGTGATTTGCGTGGTGGAGCCAATGGCACCGTTGATGGTATGCCGCATGCCAACACCGGCTTGAACATCATTCACCTGATTGTTCGCTAGTGGGAAACTGAAGCATGCATTGCAATTCTCATTGAAGATCCCCCCCGACCAGCTGAGGATTTCCGGCTCATAATCGCCGAAATAGCCATGCTGTGCGCCATCACCGCCCACGCCCGAGGTGCTGTACACGGTCTCCATCACGCCTTCACTCAACAAGCCGAATCCGGACGTGCATTCGGTGGTGTTGTAGAAGAAACCGGTCTTCCGGTACGTGCTGCGCAGGTCGGAGGACATGTTCTTGTTCGGGGTGAAATCGACATGTGTACCAGCGCCCGTGCCCGCCACGTTGCCGTTACCCGCCAGTTCGCCGCGGCCGGTCTGTGCGTTGTGGCAATGCGCGCAGTTCGCGTTCACGGCCACGAACAGGTTTACAGCGGGCGGTATCGATTGCATGCTGGTGCCGATGCCGCGCACACCGATCGCATTCATGCGGCCCACGCTGCTGTCCGTGGGACGCAGCACGCGATACGGATTCGGCACGTACCAAGTAGCGGCAAGGAAGTCGCTGAACTCCTGCATGCTCACCACGTCCATCGGAGCATCGAGGCCCTGCAGGTGCTCGAAGGCGCCTGCGAAATCGGCGAAACCGGCTTTGTCCCCGCGCCAATGCAGGTTGCCTCGACCACGGCCGATGATGTCGATGAGGAACTGGGTCGTCTTCACTCCCTTGAGGGGATGGAAGCTCTTGCCGCTGACCTCATCGATGGACCCAGAAGGATCGCCAAGGTCCCAGGCGAGGCGGTCCCAACGGCCATCTACGTGGCAACTGCCGCAGCTGATGTGGCCATGCCCGCTACCCAGCTGCGTATCATAGAGGTGCTTGCGTCCGGTCTTGATTACCTGCGGCGTGGGGTCGAAGTAGGAGGTGCGCGCGATTTCCTTGTTAGTAGCCAAGTCGATGGTGCTTACGCTGCCGCCGAATTTGTTGAGCACGAACGCGCGACCGCTCGCCTCGTGCAGCACGATTCCAGTGGGCCCCTCCCCAACGGTGATGGGGTCGGGGGCGATGCGCGCGCCAGTGGCATTGATCGCGATCACGTTGTTGCTGCCCATGCCCGTGATGTAGGCCATGGTGCCATCGGCTTTCCAAACAATTGCGCGCGGGTCGCCGATGCTCTGCTTGCGCAAGGCGGGCGGCGAGGTGTGCGTGCTGTAATTGATGTGCGGGTTCAGATCGGTGCGGGTCACCGCGCCTGCACCCAGGAAACGGGAAACATTCACCGTGAGGAATTTGCCCTTCAAGTTGGGCTCGAAGCGCTTCTCGTTGGTTGCATCGGTGCCCACTACGAAGACCTCGCCGGTGCCGGGGCGCACGCTCATGGCCATGAGGATGTTGCCCAGCGTCTGCTTATAGGTTGTGCTGGCCGTGCTGGGGCTGTTCGCATTGATGATGGCAATGTCGCGGTCGGGCATATCCCATCCTGTCATGCGCGCTTTGCCGGACGCTGAGCCGGATACCAAGGACGTCCAGTTGCCGCCATTGTCGTCCATCCACTGGCCAGCGGCGTTCTTGCGCACGATCATGCTCTTGCTCTCGGGCGTCGGCGGGTTCAAAGGGTTGAGCGCGGGCACGAAGCCGGTGCCTGCGTTGGGGATGATGCCAGCGGTTGCATCTATTGCGCCGCCGTAAGGTCCTGCGGGGTTGGTCACATCATTCGGGATCACCGTGCAACCGCCTTGTGGCGAGCATACGCCTCGTTTGGGCGTGCCATTGCCGAATGTGCCGTGCTGGAAATTGAAGAAGTTGTTGCCGTTCAGCACAGTGGTGGCGTTGCCGCTCTCGAAGAAGGCGCAATACACGGTGTTGCCATCGAGGCTCACGGCAAGCGCACGTGGTTGCTCTCCCTTCAGCAGGACCTCAACAGGAGCGGTTGCCAGATTATCCGGGTCGAACACCTGGACGCTCTCTCGTTCGGCGCAGCTCACGAAGGCGCGTTGCGGGTTGCCCGCAAAGACCACATCCGATGGTTCGTTCTGGGTGGCGACGCTGCGGATGGTGGCCCCCAGCGTGAGGTCAACGATGCTGATCTCGTCGCTCACCTGGCAAACCACCCAGGCCTCGTTGTTCGTGCGTGCGCGCACGGTCACAGGATCGAGGCCAACAGGGATCGTGGCCGTGTGGGTGAGGCCTTCGGCTGAAACCGCGTACACCTCTAGGCTGTTGTTGCCCGTGTTCACCGCCAACAGCTTGGTGCCATCTGGTGTGAGCGCCAGCGGGCTAACGTGCGCCGACTCGAAGTTGGTGAAGCTGCTCACCGGTACGCCACTGCCTAAGGCCTTGGCTGTTCCGCCGGGTTGCTCCTTCTCCTCGAAGGCGGATAACCCTGCGATAAGGCCCGTGCAGGCGAGCAGGATGATGGACTTGCGGTTGGCGTTGAAGAAGCGCATGGTCTTGGGGATTGAGACCGGGCAAGGCGCAACCCGGTTGTTTTGAGGCCCGCCAAACTAGCCTGTTGGAGCCAGAGGTGCAAGCCCATTCGTCGCCCACCACCGAAAGCCTGCCGTTGGCGTTCGGAGCGACCCCACCTTGATCGACCAGCGCCTAGTTTGCCCGCTTCAAATCCGAAGGACCATGAATGCCCGCCATTTCCTGCCTGCAACGCTACTACTCGCCACAACTGTTTGCACAGCGCAATCGCTCGATTGGGCAACCAGCGTGGGCGCGAGCCTTACCGAGACCGCCCATGCTACGGCCATCGACGGCCAGAACAACGTGATCACCGCTGGCATCTTCGTCAATACGGTCGATCTGGACCCCGGGCCCGGCGTGTTCAATGTGACCAGCAATGGCGACCACGACATCTTCATCCAGAAGCTCGATTCCACTGGGGGGTTCCTTTGGGGCGGTTCCATCGGCGTGAGCGGAGCCGAGTACGCGCGCTCCATTGCCACTGATGCGGCGAACAACATCTACATCACGGGCCGGGTGCGCGGCACAGTTGACCTCGATCCTGGGCCGGGAACCGACTTCCAGACAACGCCTAACACGGTGTTCGCTCCATTCGTGATCAAGCTGGCTTCGTCGGGCGCTTACCAATGGGGCCGTGTCTTCGGCGGATTCGGGAATGATGAGGGCTATGGCATCGCCATCGATAGCCAGGGCAACGTGATCACCGTGGGGGCCCTGGGCAGCAGCGGCGACCTGGATCCCGGACCCGGCGTTACAACCGCTGGCGGCAACGGGCAACAGGACGCATTCGTGCAGAAGATGGATTCGGATGGCAACTTCATCTGGGGCGTGAGCGTGGGCGGCACCGCGCACGACATCGCTTACGCCGTGTGTGTCGATTCACAGGACAACATTTTCGTCACCGGCGAGTTCCGCAACACCATCGATCTGGATCCTGGACCTGGCGTGACCTCACGCATCAGCGGAGGCGATGCTGACATCTTCGTGCTTAAGTTGTCATCAACAGGCGGCTTCCTTTGGGGCCATGGCATCGGCGCCACCGGAAATGAGCGCGGCCGCGCCATCGGAGTAGGGCCCGACGGCGGCCCTGTTTTCACCGGCCGCATCACCAGCAACTCAGACTTCGATCCCGGCGCAGGGGTCTTCAATCTCGCGGGCGATTTCACCGAGCCCGCTTTCGTGGCCAAGTTGAACAGCGATGGATCATTCATGTGGGCCTTCATGCTCAAAAGCTTCATCAATGAGGGCCTTTCCCTGAAGGTGGATGCCCTCAACCGCATTCTGGTCTGCGGGGAGTACGGCACTTTCGGTACCACCGCCCTTGACCTGGACCCCGGTCCCGGCACCCTGAACCTGCTCACCAATGGCGGTGGCGATGCCTTTGTGGCGAGCTACACCGGTGGCGGAGCGCTCATCTTCGGCTTCGGCTTCGGGTCTGCTCAGAGCGATATCGCGCACTCCGTGGCAATTGGCACCCAAGGCCGCTTCGTGGTGGCTGGCAGCTATTTGCAAACCCTCGATGCAGACCCCGGCCCGGGCGTGCAACTGCTCACCAATGCCGGTAGCACCGATGCCTTCGTGATCCAATACCGCAAGCCCGATTGCGTAGGGATCTTCGTTCGTCCCAAGGCGTTCCTCGAAGGCGCCTATGACACGGAGTTCTTCCTGCCGCAGCGCGACGACCTCCGCCTTGCCGGACTTCTCCCGCTGAACGAGCCATACAGCGACATGGGCTTCATGCTGGAACAGGATGCGAGCACCACGCCGCAAGTGCTCACGTGGACGCTATCGCCGGCCATTGTCGATTGGGTGCTCGTGGAACTGCGCGTGGCCAATGACCCCAGCGTTGTGATCGCTCGGCGCGCTGCACTGCTTCAGCGCGATGGCGATATCGTGGCGGTGGATGGCGTGGCGCCTGTGGGTTTCTGTGCAGGTGATGGCGAGTACCACATCGCCATCAGGCACCGCAACCACTTGGCCGTGATGACCGCTCAGCCCGTGACCTTGTCCGCTACTCCATTGGTGGTGGACTTCACCGACCCTGCTACTCTCACCTATGGCACCGATGCGCGCAAGCAGATCGGAGATGATATGATGCTGTGGTCGGGCAATGTGGAACCGGATGGTGCGCTCAAGTACATCGGGCAGGACAATGATCGTGACCCGATCCTTGCCCGCATCGGAGGAAGCAATCCCACCAATACAGTGAGCGGCTACTGGCCCGAGGATGTAAATCTGGATGGCATCGTGAAGTACGTCGGACAGGACAACGACCGCGATCCGATCCTGGTGAACATCGGTGGTGGCACTCCCACGGCCACGCGCGTGCAGCAGCTGCCCTAGCGCTGTTCCTTCGCAGCATGCGAACAACGTTGCGATTCGGATTCCTGTGCGCTGCCGGGATGCTGGTTGCCGCAGGTCAGGCGCAGCCGAAGCTCGATTCGTTGCGCCATGTGCTGGCGCTTGCGACGGATGACAGCTTGCGCTACGAGGCGCACCTCCTGCTGTTCCGCGCCCATTTGCGCAGCACTCCGGATAGCGCGCTATTCCATGCAGAAGCGATGCGCGACGTGGCAGCCAACGAATCGGTGATGCGTCGCGCCAAGGCCGAGAATGCGGTAGGCATGCCGCTCACGCTCATGGGCCGCCACGACCGTGCGCTCAACCACTACCTCCGTGCAATTGCCCTGTATGAAGAGGCCGGCGATCATGAAGCCACTTTCATCATACATAGCAATGTGGCCAACGCGCATGCAGCGCTGAAGCGCTTCGATAAGGCAGTGGAGCATTACCGCATTGCTGCCGATGGCTACGCGAGCACCGGGCAGCCGCTCTGGCAAGCGGGCATGATGCAGGAGCTCGGCAAGGCGTACCGCGATGCAGGGCAGCTCGATAGCGCCGAAGCCTGCTTGAGCCGCTCCATCGAATTGCTCACCGGAGCTGGTGGGGCGCACGGCTCCATCGCGCGATTCGAGTTGGCGCAATTGCGGGCCATGCGCGGTGACCATCAGGCGGCCATACCGCTGTACAAAGAAGCGCTTGCGTCGATTGGCCATTCCGGCGATGCACCAGCTCGCTGCGGCATGCACATCGGCCTTGGCAAAGCGCTCATTGCTGCCGAGAGGCCCGCAGAGGCCATGGAGCAATTGGTGCTCGCGACTGCGATCGCACGCAGCGCGAACCTATCAGCATCGCTCGCCGATGCACTGCACGCGCAGGCCAGGGCGGCACATGCGATGAACAACAACGCCCTTGCTTACGAGCTGCTCCAAGAGCACCTGAGCTGGCGCGACACGCTCTTCCGCGCCGAACAGCAGCAAGCCGTGGCCGAGGCGCAAGAACGCTTCGATAGCGCGCGCAAGGATGCGGAGATCGAGCAGCAGCGCGCGCAAGTGCAGCAGCGCACGCGCATGGCGTGGCTGGCCGGGGCCGCAGCACTGATCATGGCTATTGCCGGCCTCTTGTTGCTGCGCGCGTATCGGCAGCGGCAAGCGCTTACGCTCGCGCTCGGCACGAAGAACGAAGCGCTTGAAAGCGCCATTGGCGAGAAGGACCTGTTGCTGCGCGAGCTGCATCACCGCGTGAAGAACAACCTGCAGCTGGTGGGCAGCTTGTTGCGCATGCAAGGGCGCCGCATCAACGACCCCGCTGCGCGTGATGCCGTGCGCGAGAGCCAGGACCGTGTGCGCAGCATGGCGCTCATCCACCAGGACCTCTATCGCGCGGATGATCCACGCGGCATCGCCATGCGGCCTTATGTGCAAAAGCTCATTCAAGGTCTGCTCGAGAGCCACGGCATCACGGAGGATCGCATCCGCATCGAGCCACAGGTTGACGACATCCGCCTCGACGTGGACACCGCCGTGCCTATTGGGCTCATCCTGAATGAGCTGCTGGTGAACGCCATGAAGCACGCTTTCCCAGAAGGGCGCGCGGGCCGCATCGTCGTATCGCTCCGCTTGTCAGGCGATGAGCTCCAACTGGATGTGGTTGATGACGGCGTGGGTCATCCAGACAAGGCCGAGCACGAGGGCTTCGGCCTGCAATTGCTGAAGAGCTTCGCTACGCGATTGAACGCGACCTACGCCATGAACGGATCACCGGGCACCGCAGTGCGCATGGCCATCCGCGAATTCAAGATCACCGCATGAACATGCAGCGCGCACGACTGCTCATCGTCGAGGACGAACCGCTGATCGCTGCGGACATGCAAGCGATGCTGGAAGAGATGGGCCACGACGTGGTGGGCATCGCGCACAACGGCAGCACAGCGATCAACTTGGCGCAGCAGGAGCAACCCGACCTGGCGCTGCTCGATATCCGATTGCACGGCGATCCCGATGGCGTTGAGGTGGCGCAAGAGCTCACGAGCAAACTGCGCATACCGTTCCTGTACATCACCTCGCACGCTGATCCAGCTACACTCGAGCGCGTGAAGGCCACCAAGCCAGAAGGCTTCGTGATCAAGCCATTCGAGGCCGCCGACCTGCGCGCACAGATCACCATCGCTTTGGCGCGCATCGGCTTCGGCGCAGCCAAGGATCATCTGCTCGTGCGCGACAAGGGGCGCTTGGTGAAGGTGCGCATCGACGACATCCGCTACCTCGAGGCCGACGACAACTATGTAGTGATACACACCGCCGGGCAGCGCTATGTGCTCACCGCCACGCTCAACGGAATGGAAGAACGCATCGGATCAGCGCATTTCGTGCGCATCCATCGCAGCTTCTTGGTGGATGCTAGGCGGATCACCGCGCTCACGGAGAAAGAAGTGCTCCTCGATGAGGTGCGCTTGCCGCTGGGACGCACGCACAAAGAAGTCGTGCGTGCAGCCTGGGCCGGGCGTTGACCATAAGGCATCGCACCCTCGCCCTTGCGGAATGCGCCGAAGTCGCAGTGCCGCACTAGTTTGGCCACATGCGCTTCACGGTCCTCTGGATGGCTTTCTCACTGTTGGTCTTGGCAAGGGCTCAAGAGCTCGTGCCGAATGGCGGTTTCGAGGATGTGCTGCAATGTCCAGACGATCATAGCCAATTGGACCGCACGGCATCCTGGTTCGACCCCAGCGTCAATGGCACCCCCGATTACTTCCATGCCTGCGCGACGAATGGCTGGTTCAGCACGCCGCAGAATGTGGTCGGCTCCCAAGAGCCCGTAGATGGCGAGGCCTACGCCGGGATCTACCTGTATGAAGGATCACAGGTCCTGAACAATTGGCGCGAGTATCTGCAGGTCGGCCTCATGGAAGCCCTTGTTGCCGAGCGATGCTACCGGCTCATCCTGCACGCGAACCTGAGCAACAACAGCAGCCGCACAACCGATGCGCTCGGCGTCCGCTTCTACAGCGATTCGGTGCTTCTCCCCAATCCGTATCCACCGGGCGATATGCCGCACTTGTCCCTAGCTCCCGGAACATTCCTGACTTCCGATTCCTGGACCGTTCTGGAAGGCGAGTACATCGCAACGGGCGAGGAGCGCTTCCTCATGATCGGCAACTACCGCGATAACGCCAACACCACGGTGCAACAGCTCTCGACGAACGGGAGCTTTGCCTATGCGTACATCGATGCTGTCTCACTCACGCCTTGCACTTCGCTTGGCCTTGGCCAAGGCGCGCCACGAACGCCGATTGCCTCCATCGTCGGAGGCCATCTGTGCATCCGTGACCCAGGACTTGGAGCCATGCGCTTCAGATTAAGCGATGCGACTGGGCGCATTGTCGCGGATGGCATGATCCAGGACGAGTGCGTGGTGCTCCGCTCACCATTGATAGGGGTCTATGTGCTAGAGCTAACGGATGGCAGTGCACGGCGCGTAGAGCGTGTGGTCGCGCAGTAGTGGCCGTGCTGATCTAATAGACCATCAACCGTGGCTCGCTCATCTCCTCCATCGCGTACTTCACGCCTTCGCGCCCCAAGCCGCTGTCCTTAATGCCGCCGTAAGGCATGCTGTCGATGCGGAAGCCCGGCACGTTGCCGATGATGATGCCACCCACTTCCAACTCTTCGTGCGCTTGCTTCATGTGCGCGACGCTGTCGGTGAAAATGCCCGCCTGCAAACCGTAAGCGCTGTTGTTCACCTGCGCGATGGCGGCGCTGAAGTCGGCGACTTCTTCCAGCACAGCAACAGGACCGAACACTTCCGCACAACTCACCTTCATGCTGTCCTTGGTGCCGGTGAGCAGCGTTGGGGCGTACACGTTGCGCGAAGCATCGATGGCCTTTCCGCCCGCGAGCAATTGCGCACCGCTCTTCACAGCTTCATCGACCCAACTGCTGATGCGCTCGAAGTGTCCCTTGTCGATGATGGGGCCGACGGTCACGCTGGCATCGCTGGGATCGCCGGCCTTCAATGAAGCGTACTCCTTCACGAGCAGGTCGCGGAATTGCGCGAAGACGCTCTTCACGGCGTAGATGCGCTGCGTGCTGATGCAGGTCTGCCCTGCGTACACGTTTGCGCCGATGGCCACGGTCTTCGCGGCGGCGGCGAGGTCGGTGCCTTCATCGATGATTACCGCTGCGTTGCCGCCCAGTTCCAGCGCGAGTTTCTTCTTGCCACAGATGTTCTTCAGGTGCCAGCCCACCTTGTCGCTGCCGGTGAAACTGAGCATGGCCACGCGTTCGTCCTTCACGAGCTTCTCGGCCACGGGCACGCCACACAGCAGCGCGCTGAAGGCGCCTTTCGGCCAGCCGATCTCTTCCATGAAACGTGCGAGCACCAACGCGCACAACGGCGCTTGCGGCGAAGGCTTCAGCACAACAGGACAGCCCACGGCCATCGCTGGAGCCACCTTGTGCAGCACCAGGTTCAGCGGGAAGTTGAAGGGCGTGATCGCTGCGATGACACCGATGGGGAAGCGCTTGGTGAAGGCTGTCTTGCCAACGCCAGCGCCGAAATCCATGGGCGTGATCTCGCCGCCGAAACGCAGCGCTTCCGCAGCAGCCGTGCGCACGGTGGTGATGCTCCGCGCGACTTCGATCCGCGCTGCGCCGATGGGCTTGCCGGCCTCCATCACCATCAATTGAGCAATCTCTTCCTCGTGCTTCGCGATCAGCGCGGCCAGCGCTTCGAGCTTCGCGCCGCGCTCACCGGCGCTCATCTTCCGCAGCACATCGCGGCTCGCATAAGCTGCGGCGATCGCTTCTTCCATCTGCGCCTCCGTGGCATGCGGAATCCTTGCCAACTCGGTGCCGTGGTATTTGTCCACGACGGTGTTGAAGCTGCCATCGCCCTCGAAGGACCACGAGCCGTTGATGAGGTTGGCGTGAGAGTAGAACCCAGGAGTGAACGTGGCGGGCATGGTGCAAAGTTGCTAAATGATGGAGGACGACCTACTTCGCCAAATACCTCCCCACCGGCCTCAGCAGCACCACTTGCACCTCTTGCTCCTCGAAGCGCGTGAAGCTCGCCTCCACTTGCTTATCGGGCCAGATGATCTGCACGCGTCCTTTCGCTACATCGTAGGCAGCGGTGTAGAGCGTGCCGAAGCCGCGCAGGTATTGCTGGCTGTACAGCGGCGGTTTCAGGAATTGCTTGATGAGCGCCGCGCGGGTGAGCTTGGGCTGCGCGATGCTGTGCTCCAGGTGATGCTTGCGCTCGATGGTGTGCGTGAAGGCGGCGTACTCATCCCATTCCACTTGGTGCTGGTGGTTGCAGGCCACGGCCTGGTAGATCACCTGCGCCGGACGATCATGGTTGAGATACACGGTGGCGTACTTGCCGCTCTTGTCCACCACGGTGACGTTGTAGCCCATGTGGACGGGGATGCGCGAGAGCACCTCACAGGCTTCATCAGTAGTGCTGCACGTTTCCAGCACATAGCGGATCACCAGTGGTATGCCGAAGCCCGTGCCCCACACCTTCCTTCCGCCGAAGGCGAGCGAGAGCGCGAGGCCGTCGTTGTTCATGCCGTCGAGCAGGCCCCATGCGCTGTCCTGGATGCCGATCACGGGCTTGCAGTACTCCGTGTAGCGCAGGCGCCCATCGAAGTAGCGCGGGTCGAAGTCGTAGTTGCGGATCAGGGTGGGCGCGCCCTTGGTCCACGCCACTTGAGAGCATCCGGCCATGTATGGCGGCGGGTTCCACATGGTGAGGAAGCGGCACGCCACATCGTCGTTGTTCGAGAGGCGGCAGAGGCTGTTATACACCGGGATCAGCTCCGGCATGTGCAGCTCCAGCATGCTGCGGCTGGTCGCCAGGTCGGGGCGTTTCTCCAGCCCTTCGCTCTCGTACCAGATCTTGAACAGCGGCCAGGCATGGTCGAAGAAGGTCTGCCAGCGCTCGCTGGGCCAGGGTTCTTTGACGAGTTTCAGGTGGACGTACATCGCTCTCACTTCGTTCGTGGAGTGGCGAGTGGCGAGTAGTGAGTGGTGAGTCTGCCGCTGCAGCCACCACGCACTACTCGCCACTCATCACTCGCCACTCGCATTTACATCATCTTAAACCCTCCAACCTCCAGCATGTGCTCATGCCCATTCGCGCTTGATGCACCCGGCGCCACGCTCTTGAACTGCGTGCGGATCGCTGCCAGCCACTTCTTCGCGCGCTCGGTCAGTTGGAAGTCGTCGGTCATCATGCGGCCGCGCATCACCAGGATGCCCATGTCGGCGCCCTCGTAGAACCAATCACCGGGACGCGTGATGCGCAGGAAGAAGGCCTCGTTGTCCTTCTCCACATAGCGGCGGTGCGTGTCCATGCGCCAGAAGTAGATGCTGCCATCGTCTCGCATGCGCCAGATGCCGCTGCGTGGCGCTTCGGTCACGCGCTGCACGTCGTCGGTGGTGTACTTGATCACCATCTGGCCCCAGCTGTCGATGTTGCGCGGGTCGGACCAGCGGCGGTTCAGAGAGTTCACGCTGAGTTCGTAGGGCACGTCCATCCATTCCAGCGTGTGGAAGAGATGCAGCGGGGCATCGCTCAACGCGAAGACCGCGTGGTTGGTGATGGAACTCGCACCGGTGACGCGCGGGTTCAACTCGCCGAGGTAGATCTCGCCGCTGTCCTTGTCGATGAGGTAGTCGAGCTCGAAGTAGCCCTTGTAGCCTTCCTTCAGCAGTTGATCACCGAACTTCTTCGCGTAGCGGCGCGCCTTTGCACGGATCTCCGGCGTGAAGGTGTCGGCGAAGATCTCGTTGCCGCACCAGCCGCCTTTGTAGGGCGTGAGCTCCTTGAAGCCCACCAGCTCCGTCATCAGCGGCGCCACGATGGTGCCATGCCGCGTGACGCACGCTTCCATTGCCGCGCCACGGCAGTTGATGCGCTTCATGATCTTGCACTCCTTCTCCGCTTCGATCTCCTTCGCGTACTTGTCGTAATCCGCTTGGGTCTTGATGAAGAAGGTGGTGTGGCCGCTGTCGCCGTAGGGCGTTTGCACCACGAGGTCGTTGCCGAGCTTGCCCTTCGCGGCCACTTGCATCAGGTGCTCGAAATTCTTCACCGGATGCAGCACGTAAGGCACGCAGGGCACACCGGCCTTCTCGGCCACGCGGTTGGTGTTCACCTTGTTGTCGAGCCAGCTGCGCAGCTTCGCGGGAGGGAAAATGACTTCTAGTCCGGCCTTCTTCGCGAGCGCTTCGGTCTTCTCATCGAACATGAGGAAGAGCGCTTTGCCGTTCTTGCCGCCTGTCCCGAGCGGAGCCGAGGGGCGGCGGCTCTCGATGTAGTCGCGCACCTCGCTATGCGTGAGCAGGTAGTTGTTGATGTCCTCGATGCTCTGGAACTCCTCGTGCGGTTCCTCGGTGCGCGGGCTCATCAGGTTGGGGTGCAGCCCATCGAAGCAGTCGATGTAGGTGATGAATTTGAAGCCCTTGATCCACTCATCGGCGCCGAGCAGGTTGAAGTTGGTGGCGCTGATGAAGTAGAGCGGCACCTCGTTGCGGTGGAAGAAGCGGCGGATGTCGCTGATGCCCTTGAGGAGGTTGGCGGGTTGCTTTTTTGCTTTAGCTGGAACCGACGGCTTGGCCGCGGGCTTGCGGGCCAGGGTTGGTTTCTTCCGTGGCGATGTACGGGCTGGCTTGCGTGCGCTGGAGGCCTTGCTGGTGGTCTTCTTGCGCGCAGCGGACTTCTTCTTGGCCATGCGGTCTGGATTCAGGTGGTCTGAAAACGTTGGGTCCGAAAGGTGAGCATTGCCGGGCAAATTGCGCGGGCTTCCGTGCCGACTGATTGCAGAAGGATCATTTCAGAGGCGCCCATGTCCGTGGTGCTGTTGATGGCGCGCTTCTCACCAAATGGCCACCAGAACGGCGTAGCGCGCGGCCTTGCCAATGAACATCAGCGCGGCTGTGGGCAGCAATCTGGCCCGACCCAAACCAAGCGCCACGGCGATCGGATCGCCGATGATGGGGGCCCAGCAGAGCAATGCGGCCCATGCGCCGTAGCGCTCTATCCGGAGGTGCCAGCGTTCAGCCTCCTCGGGTTTCATGCGCAACCAACGGCCAACGCGTTTCATATCGCCCAATCGCCCTAGGCCGAAACTGCTCATACCGCCGAGCCAATTGCCCAAGCTCGCCACGGCCCAGATCGCCATGGGGCTCCACGGCCCTGCCAGCATGGCCACGAGCACCAATTCCGAGCTGAACGGCAGCACGGTGGCGGCGAGGAAACAAGCCAGGAACAGGCCCAGCAAGCCCATGTTCGTCCATTCGGGACCGAAGTCGAATCCCATGCGGCGCAAGGTATCCGACGCCCTTCGGCATAACCTTTGGCCCGCCGCGCACCAATCTCCCCAAGCCATGAGAACCCGCCATCTGATCCTGTCGATCCTGCTCATCGGCACCACGCAATTGGCCTTGGCCCAGCGGAACCAGCAGCGTTGGGACGATCGTCCGGCTTCGCGCTGGAACGACCGCCCCTCAACAGTGGCGGGTGGATTCGAGGTCGGCATACCGATCGGCGAGTTCGACGATGCGTGGGGCCGTCAGATGGCTGGCCTCAGCGCCAATTTCACCATGCCTTTGCGACGCCTTCCGTTCAGCTACGGCTTCGACTTCAGTTGGCAGCGCATGGGCTCGAAGAGGCAGGAGGTGCCCGTGAACCTGCAGAACGTGAGCGCCAATACGGGCGAGCTCACGGTGCGCAGCACCATCTACGGCTACCACGGCTTGCTGCGCCTGCAGCCGTTGCAGGGCAAGGTGAGTCCCTACGCCGATTTCATGATGGGCTTCCGCCATTTCATCACTCGGTCCGAGGTGATGGCCCGTGGCGTTGATGATCCCGTGAGCACCGAGCGGCTGGCCAGCGCGGCTGTCGGCAGCATCGGCTGGGCCGCTGGTGTACACTATGCCCCTACGCGCAACTTCTTCGCAGAGCTGCGGCTCGAGCGCCTCAATGGCGGCCGTATCGCGTACGTGAATCCGAATTCCATCGCCATCGATGCCGATGGCAATGTGGGCTACGGCACGCTCTCGAGCGGCACCCGCGTGGTGAACCTCACCTTCGGCGTAGGGCTGCGATTCTGACCCTTGCTCTTGTTGGTAACCTTCGGATAACCGCGAAGGGAGGCTTCCGCCGCAGGCTCAATAGGCGCTGTAAACTTGCGCCCATAACGAGGCCTAGGCCCTCGGAATCTCCCATTGGACGGGCAAAAACGCATTCAGAGCGCGCTCATCTCGGTCTTCCACAAGGATGGGCTCGAACCCATCATCCGTGAGTTGCACCGGCTGAACGTGCAGTTGTACAGCACGGGCGGAACGCAATCCTTCATCGAAGGGCTCGGCATTCCGGTAACGCCCGTCGAAGAACTCACCACCTATCCGAGCATCCTCGGTGGCCGCGTGAAAACGCTGCATCCGAAGGTCTTCGGCGGCATACTCGGGCGCCGCGACCAGGAAAGCGATGTGGCGCAATTGGAGGAGTACGCCATACCGCCCATCGACCTGGTGATCGTGGATCTCTATCCCTTCGAGGCCACAGTGGCCGCTGGTGGAGGCGAGGCGGAGATCATCGAGAAGATCGATATCGGCGGCATCAGCCTGATCCGCGCAGGCGCGAAGAACCACGCCGATGTGGTGATCGTGCCCAGCATGAACCAGTACGCCGAACTGCTTCGCCTGTTGAAGGAGCAGGACGGAAGCACGACGCTCTCGCAACGCCGATCGTTCGCGGCAGCGGCCTTCGCGGTGAGCAGCCATTACGATGGCGCCATCTACAACTGGTTCAGCGGCGGGCAAGGAGACATCCGCTTGAGCGCCGGTCCCGCCACGGTGCTGCGCTACGGCGAGAACCCGCACCAGCAGGGCGCCTTCCACGGCGATCTGGCGGGCCTGTTCGAGCAATTGAACGGCAAGGAGCTCAGCTACAACAACCTGCTCGACCTCGATGCGGCAGTGGAGCTGATCGAGGATCTTTCATCGTTATGTGCAGCGACGCCGAGCGGAGCCGAGGCGTTCGCGATCCTGAAGCACAACAACGCCTGTGGCGCTGCCGTTCGTGCCACGGTGAAAGAAGCATGGGATGCAGCGCTGGCTGGGGATCCGGTAAGCGCCTTTGGTGGCGTGCTCATCACCACGGCCCGTATCGACAAGGCCGCGGCAGAAGCCATCGACACCATCTTCTTCGAGATCATCGCAGCACCGGGCTACGACGATGACGCACTGGAGATCCTGCGGAAGAAGAAGAACCGGATGATACTTCTGCGCAAACCAGCTGCTCGTTCCAAGGTGAAAGTGCGCACCGCGCTCAATGGCGTGCTCACGGAGGATGCCGACGCCATCGTGCCTTCTGCCGCCAGCATGAAGACCGCTAGCACCAAAGCGCCTAGCGCGCAAGAGGTGAGTGACATGGTCTTCGCCACGATGCTCGTGAAGCACACCAAGAGCAACGCCATCGTACTGGCCAAGGAAAACCAGTTGCTCGCCAGCGGCACCGGCCAGACCAGCCGCGTGGATGCGCTGGAGCAGGCCATCGCCAAGGCAGGCAGATTCAACTTTGACCTGAACGGCGCCGTGATGGCCAGCGACGCCTTCTTCCCTTTCCCCGATTGCGTGGAGATCGCTCACAAGGCCGGGATCACCTCCGTGGTGCATCCGGGCGGCAGCATCCGCGACCAGGACAGCATCGATTATTGCAACACGCACGGCCTTGCGATGTGCATCACCGGCACGCGCCACTTCAAACACTGATCATCACCCCCGCATGAGCTGGTTAAACCTCTTCACCCAGGAGATCGCCATCGACCTTGGCACGGCCAACACCCTCATCATCCACAACGACAAGGTGGTGGTGGATGAGCCTAGCATCGTGGCCATCGACCGCGCCACCAGCAAGGTGATCGCCGTGGGCCGCCAAGCGCAGCAGATGCACGGCAAGACCCACGAGAACATCAAGACCATCCGTCCACTGCGCGATGGCGTGATCGCCGACTTCAAGGCCGCCGAGGAGATGATTAAGGGCATGATCCGCATGATCAATCCCGGCCGGCGCCTCTTCACGCCCAACCTGCGCATGGTGATCTGCATCCCCAGCGGCATCACCGAGGTGGAGAAGCGCGCGGTGAAGGACAGCAGCGAGCATGCTGGCGCCAAAGAGGTTTACATGATCCACGAGCCCATGGCAGCGGCCATCGGCATCGGCATCGATGTGGAGGAGCCCATGGGCAACATGATCATCGACATCGGCGGCGGCACCTCGGAGATCGCGGTGATCGCGCTGGGCGGTATCGTGTGCGACAAGAACATCCGCGTGGCCGGTGATGAGTTCACCAACGACATCGAGGAGTACATGCGCCGCCAGCACAACATCCTGGTGGGCGAGCGCACCGCCGAGACGATTAAGATCGAAGTGGGCGCGGCACTGACCGAGCTCGATAGCCCGCCGCCTGATTATGCCGTGCGCGGCCGCGACTTGATGACCGGCATCCCGAAGGAGATCACTGTGACGTACAGCGAGATCGCGCAGGCGCTCGACAAGAGCATCAGCAAGATCGAAGAGGCGATCCTCAGCGCCTTGGAGGCCACACCGCCCGAGCTCAGCGCCGACATCTACAAGACCGGCATCTACCTCGCTGGTGGCGGTGCCCTGCTGCGCGGCTTGGACAAGCGCATCAGCATCAAGACCAAGTTGCCCGTTCACGTGGCCGATGATCCGCTGCGCGCCGTTGCCCGCGGTACCGGCATCGCCCTGAAGAACATCGACCGCTTCCAGTTCCTAATGCGAGAGTGATTGCCGTTGAACGATGGCAATGCCGCACAACGAGGTCGCACCATGTGGCAAACCAGTGAGTGGCGAGTGGTGAGTGGTGAGTCTGGCC
>JBATND010000378.1:0-9513 GCA_049290175.1 Flavobacteriales bacterium
GGTTTACACGGCAGGCCAATACAAGTACGTCGATTTCATGCGCGTGGGGCTTCCCCTCAGCTTATTGTTCTTCGTGTTGGCTGTTCTGCTGATCCCGAGGATCTATCCGTTCTGATCAGCCGCCCAACGAATCAGCCTGCGGTCGTCGCCGGCAGTGATCAGCTCATCGTTGAGCCATGCAAGCGCATTCACGCTGTGTGCATGGCCCTTCGCACGAGCATCGAGGCGTTGCAGCACGTTCAGGTCCTCTGCGTCCCACAACTTGGCCGTTTTGTCGCGCGAGGCTGTTGCGAATCGCGATCCTGATTGATTGAACCCGATGCCATACACGGTGGAACGATGGGCTGCAACGGAGACCAATTCGCGGGGAGAGTCGCGCAGGTCCCAAGCGCGCAGATGCCCATCCTTGCCACCACTGAGCAATGCGGCTTTCCCTGGATGGAATGCTGCGCAGTTGGCTCCTCCTTCATGTCCCGGGAATGTGCCGAGTTCATTGAACAGTTCGGTGTCCAAGAGGCGCACGAATCCATCGCCACAAGCCAATGCGATCAAGCCACCGTCCGTTGACACCGTGAGGCCACGAAGCTTATTGTCGGTGATCGGTATCCTTCGCAGCAAGGTCCAGTTGCCGTGCGCGTGTTGCCAAATGACGAGGCAGCCGTCGGCGCCCGCCGAGGCCATGCGATCGGTTCCGATCATGGTGATCGCATGGATCGCTGAAGCATGCGCCGTTATGCGCTGCACAGCGATGCGCGCCTTCAGATCTACGATGATGAGTTCTCCCGCCGCGGTTCCAATGGCGAAAGACATCGGACCAATGGCGCACAAGCCGAAGATGGAGGCAGGTGCCTGAGCCGCGAGCTCGATACGGTCGGGTGAGCCAGCGCACCAGCGCAGCACAGCACCATCGCCGCAGCCTGCTATCACACCATCTCCCAACGCGCACAGGGCGTAGATCGGCGCTTTTGCACGATGGATCTCGTAGGGCAGGAGCGGAGCGGGCACGATGCAGCAGTTGCCGAGAGGCAAAGTAAGCCTCACGGCCAGCGCTTGCGGTCGGTCCACGCGAAGGTCCATTCGGGCGTGCGCAGCTCTCCGGTTGAATGGACCTTGTACCACGAGCCCAAGCGCGGCTCTTGCGGATTGCGCAGCACATGGATCTGTTGCGCGGGCATATAACTCTGCGCGAGCAGGCAGTACACCTGGCCTTGGGCATCGCGTGCGGTTTCGAGCACGATCACGGCGTGGCCGGGGCTGCCGCCTTGGATGATCACATCACCAGCTTCGATGGGCGCGGTGCTCGCGGGCTTCAACTCAAGGCTAAGGCTCAAGCTGCCAGCGTAGGTGAAGACGAATTCAAGGTAGGAGAGGAGCGCCGCATGCGATGAGTCGGTCATAGCGCCATCGATCCATTCGCATCGATTGCCAGTGACGCACACGCGGCTGCCCTTGCGCCAGCGTGCCCAAGGAACACGGAAGCCGTTGGTGAGGTTGAACGCGATTTCGTCCTGTCGGCCAGCGGCGAAGAGGTGCTCAGCGCGCAGCCGCATCACGGCATCGGCGCACTGCTGAAGGTCCTTGGTGCCAACGCTCACATCAAGCACGGCAGCATGCGCATCCTGCCGCCATTTGCGGCCTCCATTGTGCAGCAGCACTGGTGAGCCGGCGGGCAGCAGCGGGATGCTGCGCAGGTAAGCGCCGAAGCCATGGGGAGCGCAGGCATCGCGTTTCGCACCTGGTGGGGGCGGGAATCGATCAACGAGCGAAGCACTGGTCTGCGCGGTTGCGCATGCACCCACAGCGAGGGCAAGCGACATGATCAGGTATTGCCTCATGCCTTACGAATGCGGTCGCTGGACCGAGGTAACGATCAAGCCTTGGCGCTTTCCTGCATGGCCTTGAAGCCGAAGAGCCTGTTGTCCTTGATCATGTTATCCACGTACGGCGGCACCAAGGCTTCCCAGCCGGGCTTGCCCGCACGGATCATGTCCAGCACCTGCTTGCTGAAGATGTGCAGCACGTTGGGGTCGTAGCTCGTGATGTCCACCAAACGCTTATTGAAGAGCAGGTAGTCGTAGAGCGGTCGCATGCGCGGATGCACGGGCATGTTCCCGGTGGTCATGATCTCGGCCGTGGCATTTGGCCGGCTCGGGTACACATAGATCTTCAGGTCGCGGTGGAACAGGATCCCGAAGGCCTCGAGCACGCCGCCGCTGAGGTGCCGGTAGTACTTCTCGTCGAACACCTCCACCAGGTTGGTGACACCCATGATCAGGCCCATGCGTGCCTTGGTGTAGCGGCTGAAGTACTCCACCAGCTTATAGTACTCCTGGTAATTGCTGATGAGCACGGTCTGGCCCAAGGAGCAAAGGATATCGGCGCGGTCGATGAAGTCCTTCTCGTCCACATCGCCCGTATCGCTCTTCAGGTTGCTCAGCGTGATCTCGAAGAGCACTTGCAGTTTCTGACGGTCAACCTTGTTCTCTTTGATGAACATGTTGTACCCGTTCATGATCATGTCGATGTTGACCTTGGTCACGGGACGGAAGCTGCCGCGGATTGCCAGGATGTTCTTCTTGTAGAGCGCCTCGCTGGCTTGCAGGTTCTGGCCATCGGGTCCGAAGAGCACGGCATCGGTGAAGCCCCGCTTCACCAGTTGCAGGCTCAGCAAACGGTTGTCCACCGCGCGGAAGGCCGGGCCGTTCATTTGGATCATGTCGATCTCGATCACGTGCCGGCTCACGTTATCGTACAGCGAGTCCATCACATGTCCGGGGTTCTCCCAGTCGGTGAGGGCGCTGAAGAGGAGGTTCACGCCGAGCACACCGATGCACTCCTGTTGAAGGCTGATGTCGGGGTCGTGCAGGCGGAAGTGGATGATCACATCGCTTGTGGGCTGGTCGGGAGCCGATTGGAAACGAACGCCCATCCAACCGTGGCCGCCATGCGGGTTCTCGAAGGTGCTGGTGGTAACCGTATTGGCGAAGGTGAAGAACCGCTTGGTGGGGTGGTCGTGGCGGTCGAGGCGGTCGATGATGAGGCCGTACTCGTGCCGCAGCATGTTCTTCAATCGGCTCTCGCACACGAATCGGTTGCCCGGTTCAGGGCCGTAGATCGCATTGCTGAAGTCCTTGTCGTAGGCACTCATCGCCTTTGCGATGGTCTGCGAAGCGCCTCCTGCCCGGAAGAAGTGCCGCACGGTTTCCTGTCCTGCGCCGATCTCGGCGAAGGTGCCATAGAAATCAGGGTTCAGATTGATCCGCCGCGCCTTCTGGGCGGGGGTCAAGGGCACGTGTTTCGGGTCCGGTGCGAACATGCTGTTTACGTGGGGCAAAGGTAGGCCCCTTGGAGGTGCGCAGCCTGAGCGGCGTCAGCCTGAACCTGCGATCACTCGTTGTCAGTGAACCCCACTCGCCGATGAGATCCATCGCAGTAGGGTTTCCTTGCAGATGCACCGCAGCGGCATAAGGCCGTGGCTCCATCACGCGACTCCAAGCGGCCATCGCTGTGGGTGATCTGCACACGGCCATTCAACAGCAGCGGACCGTTGGCACTCACGTTCACCTGAACCTCGCTTTGCTCAACTGTAACAGTCTCTTCCGCGCGGTTCATGCGGTAGGTGAGCGCTCCGCTTGGGCATTGCTTCACCTGTGCAACGATGGCTTCGGTCCCGGCGCCCTCCGGCAGGATCCACGGTTTCTGGCCAGGCTTGAAGACGGCGGATAGCCCGCGCCAGCATTTAGTGCTGTGGCTGCAGAGGTCCTTCTTCCAAATAATGGTGACCTCGCCATTGGTGTAGCTGTGCTCTTTGCTCATGGCTTCAGCGTTCGGGTCAGGTGAATTGGACTCTCAAGCGTGCGATGCACCGGGCAGGCTCCAGCGATCTGCAATAAACGCTCGCGCTGTTCCGGGGCAAGGGTATTCCCGAAGGCGATATCCAAGCGAATTCCGCTTTCAATGCTGCGGCCTTCTTGCGTTCGCTCCAACGAAGCATGCACGCTGATGGCGCCTGTGTCCCAGCCTTTGCGGTCGGCGTACATGCGCAAGGTGATAGCGGTGCAGCTCGCCAGTGCGCTCAGCAGCAACTCATGCGGACGGAGACCCTGGTCTTGTCCTCCATGCTCGGCTGGTTCATCGGCAATGGCAGTAATCCCGCGTGCGGTAATCGTAGTGCGGTAAGGCGCGCCGCTCAGTTCGGCGGTCACTTCGCGCGTTGTCTTCTCCATGCGCCGAAGGTCGTGTTTCGCCGCACTGGCAGCAATTATCAGAAATACAGCCCCACCACTACGATTGCGGTGAGCACGCACACCAGATCCGCCAGGAGCATGATGCCCAGCGTGTACCGGCTGTCCTTCACGCCAACGCTCCCGAAGTACAGCGCGACAACATAGAATGTGGTCTCGGCGGCACCTTGGAAGAGGCAGACGAGTTGCCCGGTGATGCTATCAGGGCCGTAGGTCTTCATCGCGTCCAGCAGGAAGCCCCTCGAGCCGCCAGCGCTGAAAGGCCGCATCAGTGCCACAGGAATGGCATCGATGATCTCCTTGCTCACGCCCACTTGCGCCATTGCCCATGAGAGGCCATCCATCACCAAGCCCATGAGGCCGCTGTTGCGGAAGATGCTCAGCGCGGCGAGCATGGCCAGCATGTATGGCAGCACGCGCAAGCCGGTGGTGAAGCCATCCTTGGCGCCATGCACGAAGCTGTCGAAGAGGTTGGTGCCTTTCTCGCGGAAATAGCGCTCCATGAGGAAGGCATAGCCCACGATCAGCCCGATGATCACCAGCAGCATACCGTTGCTGAGGTTGTCGGTGAAGTGGAACTTGGCAGCGCCGGCAAGCGAGCCGATGTATGCCATGAGCCCGCCGATGATTGCCGTGACCACCAGCACGCCGCCCATGACGGGCAGGTTGAAGAGGTTGATTCGCTGCTTGGCCGCAACCATGAAAAGCGCTGCCAACGTCCCCACGAAACTGGTGATGATCAAAGGCACCATCACATCGGCCGGATTGGCGGCGCCCATGGCAGCGCGGTAGCCGATGATGCTGGTTGGCAGCAAGGTGAGGCCCGCAGCATGCAGGCACAGGAACATAATCTGGCTGTTGGTCGCGCGGCCTTTGTCGGTGCTGTCCTCCTGCATGCTCTCCATCGCCTTCAGGCCGAAGGGGGTAGCTGCGCTGTCGAGGCCAAGGAAGTTGGCGGCGAAGTTGAGGGTCATGAAACCGTAGGCCGGATGATCCTTGCGCAGGTCGGGGAACACACGGTGGAAGACCGGCGAGAGGACGCGAGCCACCTTTTCCATGGCCCGTGAATCGATCAGCAGGTTCAGCAATCCGCAGAAGAAGGTGAGGTACCCGATCAGCGGCAACCAAAGGTCCATGATGGTGTTGCGGCAGGTGGCGAAGAGGCCGTCGGCGGGCTGCTTTCCGTTGGTGATCTTGATGATGCCCGTGCCATTGAGCACATAACGGTCGCCTTCCACGTCAACGCCAGCATCGCCTGCGGCGCGGATCCGG
Organism: Flavobacteriales bacterium; assembly: GCA_049290175.1. Taxonomy (GTDB): domain Bacteria; phylum Bacteroidota; class Bacteroidia; order Flavobacteriales_F; family PHOS-HE28; genus PHOS-HE28. The sequence continues at coordinate 5,517 of JBATND010000378.1, forward strand.
GTGAGCAATTCGGTGCCGCTCAGCGCAACGGTATCCAGTTCGTTCACCACGAGTGCGTCGCCCTGCTTGCCGTTCACCAGCATGCCTAGGCTGTATTGCTTGCCAGTGGCCAGCATCACCAGCACGTAGCCGATGCTGAGCAGTAGGATGAAGGTCCAGAAACGACTGAGCGCCATGCGTGCAAAGGAGCGCATGCGCATGCCCGGTTGCGGCCATCGGAGAGGTCAGCGGCGAACAGTTCGGTGTGGATGGCCCGAAGCCCGATCAGCGGTGGGGCAATACCCTCCGAGTGATTATTGACAAAAGAGAATGGGTGGTGCTTTCGTATGCCTGGTCGTTTGGAGATAGCGGTGTCGGCATTTGCGGTGCATCTTCGGACCGTTCAATGCGTGCCATGCACGAATGCCCCCGCACCATGCCATACATCGAGGTAAGCGAGCCCGTGTTCCAGGAAATGCTTGACGCCGTTGGCGCACAGGGCATCGGCAGAACAGAAGAATTGCGCATGGCCTATGGCAGCGATGAAACCGAGGACCTCAGCTTTCCGCCGGCAGTAGTGGTAAGGCCGTCGAGCACGCAAGAGGTCAGTGCCGTGGTGCGCATATGCGCTAAGCATCAATTGCCCATCACTCCGATCGGCGGGCGCACTGGGCTTAGTGGCGGCGCTCTTTGCGTGCATGGGGGCGTTGGGCTTGCGCTTGATCGCATGAATGCCATCGAGGGGATTGATGAGCGCAATCTGCAGGTGACCGTTCAACCCGGTGTGATCACGCAAGTGCTGCAAGAAGCGGTCGCGGCCAAGGGGCTTTACTATCCGCCCGATCCCAGCAGCCGTGGCAGCTGCACCATCGGTGGCAACATCGCGGAGAATGCCGGTGGGCCAAGGGCGGTGAAATACGGCGTCACACGCGACTTCGTGCTCAACCTCGAAGTGGTGCTTCCCAATGGTGAAGTGATCTGGACGGGTGCCAACACCCTGAAGAATTCCACCGGCTATGATCTCACGCGCTTGATCATCGGCAGTGAGGGGACGCTCGCCGTCATCACCAAGGCAGTGCTGCGCTTGGTGCCGCATCCGAAGGAAACGCGCCTGCTGCTCGTGCCCTTCAGCAGTGCGGAGAAGGCTTGCGAAGCAGTGAGCGCCACCTTCCGCGCGGGTGTTACCCCCAGTGCCATGGAATTCATCGAGCGCGATGCCATCGTGTGGACCCTGAAGCATACCGATGACCTGCCAGCGCAGATCAGCACCGAGCCGGGCGCATACCTGCTCATCGAAGCTGACGGCGACCACGCCGATGCCATCATGAGCGATTGCGAGACCATCGTTTCGGTGATGGAGGCTCACGAGGCGGGTGAGGTGCTCTTCGCCGAATCGACAGCAGAGAAGGACGCCCTCTGGAAGATGCGGCGCAGCGTGCCCGTGAGCGTGAAGGCGCACAGTGTGTACAAGGAGGAGGATACCGTTGTGCCGCGCTACGAACTGCCGCGTTTACTCAAAGGCGTGAAGGAGATCGGCTCGCGCTATGGATTCAGCAGCGTTTGCTACGGCCATGCAGGCGATGGCAACCTCCACGTCAACATCATCAAAGGCGAATTGCCCGATGCGTTCTGGGAGCATGAACTGCCCAAGGCCATCCGCGAGATCTTCGAGCTAACCGTATCACTTGGCGGAACACTCAGTGGAGAGCATGGCATCGGCTTGGTGCAACGCCCTTACATGGACATTGCGTTCAATCCGGCACAGCTCGAAGTGATGCGCGCAATCAAGCAGGCCATCGATCCGGCGGGAATCATGAACCCTGGGAAGGTGCTTCCCTAGCGAGGCCCAGCGATCGCATCAATAACACTGGCGAGGTTCGCGTGCAGTGAAAAGCCTCGCGGCGCTTCAGATGCGCTGATCCCATGCAAAGGCATGCCCGCCGCCAAGAAGGTGATGCGGTCATCGGGCATCGATTCACGCAATGCGCTGAGGTAGGCCGGAGCCTCATCTGGCGCTGGCCGCACCACAAGCAGCGTGATGAAGCGGATAGGGCCATCGTAAAGGCTGGCCACTTGCATCAAGTCACCGCTGGGCACGCTCTGGCCCAGGTAAACGGTGCGCTGCCCTTGCGCGCGAAGCAAGTAGTGCAAGTAGAGCAGGCCCAGTTCATGAATCTCATCCTCAGGCAGGAAAAGCACATTCAGCGGGCCGCCAGCAGCCACTTTGGGCAGCTTCGCCGTGGCAACGATGATGCGCTGCCGCACCAAGTTGCTCACGAAATGCTCTTGTGAGGGGCAAATGGCACTGCTCTGCCACAATAGCCCGATCCGTTCGAGCAGCTTCACCAGCACGCCCTCTACCAATGAACGGAAACCATGCATGCGCTCGTGCTCGTCGCAACTCAGCTCGAACAGTTCCTCATCGAAGGATAGCATGGCCATCACCAGCGTGTTCAGGATGCCATCGGTCGTGCCTTCCTGCAAAGCCACTTCGCGCACCTTCCGCTCACGCTCCTCACCGGCCATGGCCGCCAGCTTCGAGATCTTGTGGCCGCGCTGGTTCAGGTAGGCCACGTTCAGGATCGTCTTCAACTCATCCACATCGTAGGTGCGGATGTTGGTATCCGTTCGGTCCGGCTTCAGCAGCCCGTAGCGCCGCTCCCAAACACGGATGGTATGCGCCTTCACCCCGGTGAACTGCTCGAGGTCACGGATCTGGAAGCGCATCAGGTAGGGTCCCATGGGCGGCTCGCGAATGTAACGGGGCGTTACTTGGTGGTTAACAACAATGCTGTGCTTCTGTTCGCTATGGAAATGGGAAGGGCCCCCGCCAAACCATCGGGAGCCCTTCCGCAAACAGTCGGATCGCCTACCGAGCGATCACGACCGGGATGTTGCGCTGTGCGCCTGCGCCGCGCAGCGAAACCGTGTAGCTTCCATTCGCAAGTCCACTCAGATCGATGTTGGCCTGCGTGCGGCCTGCGTTGAGCGGCAGGTTGTTGATGGCCATGGCCGCACGGCCTGTGGCGTCGATGAGGAGCACTTCCAGGTTGCCGTCGGCGATCGCATCCACATCGAGGGTGATCCGGTCGAACGCAGGGTTGGGCCATGCATTCACCGCTTGGATGAGCGACTGCTCCTGAACGCTCGTTGCAACAGGCAGTTCGACCAAGGCACCGCCGCTGGGCAAGGCCACCCACAGGCCGAATGCAGGACCATTACTGTTGCTGCCGGGATTCAAGAATCCGCTGGCCAGAACCGTGAGCGCAGCACCCTCAAGGCCAAGGGTTGACAGTGGAGCGGCATACGTTGCAACCGTGGTAAGGCCATCGGCAGTGCGCACCTGCAGCGTGAAATCGAGCGTGGGCAACTCCAAGTAGCCAGCGAATTCGCCGTACGAGATATCGTCCACGATGGTGGTGCTCACCACAGCGCTCTCGAACACGTCAACGGTGGGAGCGTCTGTGCATCCATGGAGAACGAGCACATCGGTGCCAGGCCCCTGCGCGCTCTCGCGTGCATCGGCTGCCACATAGATGTCGAAGGGAGTAGCAGGGTTGTAACCACTCGCGCTCACGATGCCGTTGGCCACCAAGATGAAGCTGCCGCCCTCGGGCAGGTTGTAGTTGAAGTCGGCGATGGCATCGGCAACACTGCTGCTGTTGGCAGGAGCGATGCTCAGAGTAAGGTCAACGCCAGCCTGCACATCAACGAATGGTGTCGCGGTACGGAAAGCGAAGTTGTCGAGCAAGAGACCACCGTTCAAATAAACGTCCACTTCAGCAGCAGCAGCGTCGGCGCTGTTGTGGATGGCTTGGATACGGGCGGTCGGTATCTCCACGGATGGGAGTTCAACCAGCGGTCCACCGGAAGGCAGTGCTACCCAAAGGCCGAAGGCAGGACCGTGGCTATTGGCGGCAGGGTTCAGGAAACCGCGGGCCAGCACGGTGAGCGCGGCGCCCTGCAATCCGAGCGTCTGAAGCGGTGCTGCGTAGGCAGCTACGATGGTGCTGTTGTC
>JBATND010000379.1:0-6327 GCA_049290175.1 Flavobacteriales bacterium
ATATCCGCTTCGGCGCCGAGGTGTTCCGCTCGTATGTGGACACCTGGTACAACGGCGACCTACAAGAGGTCTTCTTCGCTGACGACGTGCAGCAATCGTACAAGGAGCGCATCGTCTCGGTGCTCGCCGGCTATGTGTGGGACCAATCGAATCCCTTCGTCACCAAGCACACCAAAGCGGTGCGCTCACTGGCCGAGACCATCAGGCTGAGCCAAGCCGAGAAGAAGGCGCGCACAAGCACGGGACTACATTAGGCGCGGAACAACAGAAACAGGATGACCAAAGCCATGGAAGGAGTGCGGCCGATCGCAGCCGATGAGAACAGTGCCGCCGATGCGCGTGCCGAAGCGCAACGCATCGCTTTCGGCCCCATCCTGTTCCAAGCGTGCCAAAGCATGCGGCGCATCGGCCTCCTAGATGCCATGGCCAAGGGCCAGCGCAAAGGCGCCACCGAGGAAGAGATGATCGCCGCCACCGGGATCTCGCGCTATGGCTTCCGCGTGCTCATCGACATGGCGCTCACCTCCGGCCTCGTGTGGCAGGACGGCGATCGCTACGGCCTCACGAAGACCGGCCACATGATCGCCTTCGATGAGATGACACGCGTGAACCTCGACTTCGTTGACGACGTGTGCTACTCCGGAAGCGCCCACCTCGAAGAGGCCATCCGTGAAGGCAAGCCCGCCGGCCTGAAGGTGCTGGGCGATTGGCCCACGGTCTATCAAGGCCTCGCGCACCTGCCCAATGCCGTGCGCAAGAGCTGGTTCGAGTTCGACAACTACTACTCCGACCGCTCCTACCCCATCGCGCTCAACATCATCTTCCGCAACAAGCCGCGCGTGATCATGGACGTGGGCGCCAACAACGGCAAGTGGAGCAAGGCCTGCTTGCGCCACGACCCCGACGTGCGCATGATCGCCGTTGACCTGCCCGGCCAATTGCGCGACCTGCAACGGAACATCGAAGCGGCGGGCATGCAAGCACGCGTTACCACGCACCCCGCTGATATGCTCGACCCCAAGAGCATTTTGCCCCAAGGCGCCGACGTGATCTGGATGAGCCAGTTCCTCGATTGCTTCGGCGAGGATGAAGTGGTGGCGATCCTGCAGAAGGCCCGCGCAGCCATGGGCCCGGGCACCGCGCTCTACATCATGGAGACCTTCATCGACAAGCAGCGCTTCGAGGCGGGCGCCTATTCGCTCGCGGCCACCTCGCTCTACTTCACGGCTATGGCCAACGGCAACAGCCGCATGTACCGCGCAGAGCACTTCGAGCCGCTGGTTGAGCGCGCGGGCCTCGTGATCACCGAGCGCATCGACGACATCGGGCTGGGGCATAGCATCCTGAAATGCGAGGTTCCGAAAGCGTGAGCGATCCGGCCCACGTACCCGCGAACCTTCTCATTCGCACACGACATCTACGAGTTGGCCGTCGCCATCAGGCGTCAGCGAAAGTGGAAGCGCGATGGCCGCGTTGCTGATCAAGCTACAGGCGATAGCCGTGCAGGCCGAGCGCTGAGCCAAGCGCTTTCAGCTAAGCGGTATTACACCGGCACCACCCAGCCGTACGGATCGGCGGCCTCTCCGCGACGGATATCATCGAGGCGCTTCCCGATGCGGTTGGCCAGTTCGCGTGTCTCCACACCGGGCAACTCGTACTCCGCATCGTTGAAGGCAATGGTCTGGATGTGCGCGATGGTTGCTGCGGTGCCCGCACCGAATGCCGAGCGCAGGCGGCCATTGCGTGCGGCCACCTCCACCTCTTCCACCGAAACGCGGCGCTCCTCCACCTTGACACCTTCATCCTTCGCGATGCGGATGATGCTGTCGCGCGTGATGCCGCGCAGAATGGTGCCATCGAGCGCTGGTGTCACCAACGTGCCATCGATGTTGAAGAACACGTTCATGGTGCCGCTCTCCTCGATGTACTGGTGCGTAAGGCCATCGGTCCATACCAGTTGATGGTAGCCTTGATCCTGTCCCAGCTTGGCGGGATAGAGCGCCGCTGCATAGTTGCCGCCGCACTTGGCTTCGCCGGTTCCGCCGGGGAAAGCCCTGCTATAGGTGGTCTCGATCTTCACGCGCACGGGCTCGTTGTAGTAGCCGCGCACCGGGCAGGTGAAGATGATGAAGCGATAGGTGTCGCTGGGCTTCACCCCGATGTAGTTATCACTGGCGAACAGGAACGGTCGGATGTAGAGCGATGCGCCCTCATCCTTCAGCACCCAATCGCTATCCGTGCGGATCAGCTCCACCATGGCCTCCAGGAAGAGGTCCTCGGGGATCTGCGGCATGCACATGCGGTGGGCGCTGCGGTTCATGCGCGCGATGTTGTCCTGCGGACGGATCAGATTGATCCCGCCGGCCACGTTGCGATAGGCCTTCAGCCCTTCGAAGATGGTCTGGCTGTAATGCAGCACCAAGGAAGCAGGGCTCATCTGCATATCGGCGAAGGGCACGATCCGCATCTTCCCCCACGCCCCATCGGCATAGTCCATCACGAACATGTGGTCGCTGAAGACCCTTCCGAACTTGATGTTCTCGAGGTCGGTTGCGGGCAGCTTCGAGGCGGCGATCCGCTCGATGGCTATCTTTTGGCCGGTGGTGATCATGCGCGTTGCGTTTCTATGGCTTGGGCCAAATGTAGAAGACCCTTGCAGGCTCGATGGCGCAATGTAGCCCCCAGTTCCGAAGACAGCGTTAATTGATGCAAGCGGGCCATACGATGCGTTCACCCCTAGAAACGCTGCAAGCGCATTGGGGCTATTCCGGCTTCAGGCCAGGGCAAGAAGCAATCATCGCTCGCGCTCTGGCAGGCCAGGACACCCTGGCACTATTGCCTACCGGCGGCGGAAAGAGCATCTGCTATCAAGTGCCCGCTTTGTGCATGGGCACGCTCTGCATCGTTGTATCGCCGCTCATCGCGCTGATGAAGGACCAAGTGGAGGGGTTGCGGAAGCGAGGGATCGCGGCGCGCGCGATCATCTCCGGCATGCGCCAAGCCGAAATCGAGAACACCTTGGAGGCAGCGGCGCTCGGCAAGCTGTCCTTCTTATATGTATCGCCGGAACGATTGGCCACCGACCTCTTCAAGGCCAGATTGCCGCGCCTGCCCGTGGGCCTGCTCGCCGTTGATGAGGCGCACTGCATCTCGCAATGGGGGCATGATTTCCGGCCAGCCTACCGCCGCATTGCTGAAGTGAGAGAGGCCCTGAGCAAGGTTCCGGTGCTCGCGCTCACGGCTTCGGCCACGCCCGCTGTTGCTGCCGACATCATGGAACAGCTCGCCTTCAGCAACGGCAGGCTCATGCGCGGCTCCTTCGCGCGGCCCGAGCTCGCCTTGTGGGTGAGCCGCGGCGAGGACCGCACCGGCCGCCTGCTGCGGATCATGCGCGAGGTGCCCGGCAGCGCCATCGTGTATGCGCGCGAACGGAAGGCTACGGTTCGCATCGCGCAGATGCTCGCGCAGCATGGCATCTCCGCTTCGGCCTACCACGCGGGACTCGATGCCACCGAACGCGACCGCGTGCAACGCGAGTGGACAAGCGGTGCCATCCGCTGCGTAGCGGCAACCAATGCCTTCGGCATGGGCATCGACAAGGCCGATGTGCGCTGCGTGGTGCATCTGGAGCCGCCGCCCGACCTGGAGAGCTACTACCAAGAAGCAGGTCGGGCCGGGCGCGATGGCAAGGATTCGTGGGCCTTCCTGCTCACTGGCCCTGGCGATGCCGAGCGCGCGCAAGAACGCCTGCGCGACAGTTTCCCCGCGCTCGAATCGGTGCGCAGCGTTTATCAGGCCTTCGCCGATATGCATGGCATCGCCATGGGCTCTGGTCTGCACGAGGCATACGCCGTCGATATCCCTGCGCTCGCGAAGCGAACATCGCTCCGGGCGCCAGTGGTGGCCAATTCCTTAAAGGCCCTGGAGCTCGATGGGCGCATTGCGCTGAACGAAGGCGTGCATAGTCCATCACGAGTCCTCATCACAGCTGATCACGCCAGTGTGCATCGGCTGCGGGTGGGCAATACACGCTTGGGGCCTTTGATCGAAGTCCTGCTCCGCTTGCACGGCGGCTTGTTCGAGGAGCCAACGCTGATCGACGAGACGCGATTGGCGCGCACCTTGGGCAAGCCGGTGACCGAGGTGGCAACCAAGCTCAAGGAACTCGATCGCATGGGCATCCTCTCCTATCGGCCAAGGACCGATGCGCCCATGGCCACCCTGCTGCAGCCACGAACCGATGCGGCACGACTCACCTTGGAACCCGCTGCATTGGCCGATCGCAAGCGCCGGGCGACAGAACGGCTGAAAGCCATGCTCGCGTACGCCGAAGGTGAGCGCGATTGCCGGATGGCCAACGTGCTCGATTACTTCGGAGAGCACTTGGAGGCTGCTTGCGGACGATGCGATGCGTGCAAGCGCGCCGGACGGAATGCAACCAGCAGTGAAGGCGCATCCTCCGTGGCTGCAGAGCCGCTGGCCACCTACCACCGCATCACGGCCGCCGAGCGCGCCTTGCGCGATGAATACGGTGATGGACCAACTTCGGCATGATCCGCATACTGCCCCTTGCCTTCTACATGCGACCGTCCGTGACCGTCATCGCGCGTGAGTTGCTGGGTAAGGTGCTGGTGAGCGAATTCGGTGGCATGCGCACCAGTGGCATCATCACGGAGACAGAGGCCTATGCCGGAGTCGATGATCGTGCCTCGCATGCCTTCGGCGGAAGGCGGACTGCGCGCACGGAAGTGATGTACGCCCAAGGAGGAACGAGCTACGTGTACCTCTGCTATGGCATGCACCATCTCTTCAATGTGGTCACACACCAGTGCGGTGTGCCGCACGCCGTGCTGATCCGCGCCATTGAACCCTTGGAAGGCATCGAACTGATGCAACAGCGCCGCAAGGGGCGAGCGCTCCGCACCGATGGTCCCGCACTGCTGAGCCAAGCATTGGGGATCAGCACTGCGCACACCAACCTCGACCTGATCGATGGACCGATCCGCATCGAGGACCACGGGTACAAGCCGAAACGCGCCAGCATCATCACCGGTCCACGGATCGGTGTGGACTATGCGGGCGACGATGCCTTGCTGCCGTACCGCTTCCGCATAGCACCTTCGCGGCCATCGCCATGGCAGCAATGAGCAAGCGCATCGTCTTCATGGGCACGCCCGAATTCGCCGTGGCCAGCCTCGATGCCCTACTGCGCGCCGGTATCGAGGTAGCCGCTGTAGTTACCGCGCCGGATAAGCCTGCGGGCCGTGGGCGCCAACTGCGCATGAGCGCCGTGAAGGAGTTCGCGCTCGCACAAGGACTTCAGGTATTGCAGCCCGTGAAGCTGCGCGACCCGGAGTTCCATGCAGCGCTCGATGCCACCGGTGCATCGCTCTACGTGGTGGTCGCGTTCCGCATGCTGCCCACAGAAGTATGGAAGCGCGCGCCGTTGGGCACCATCAACCTGCACGGATCATTGTTGCCCGCCTATCGCGGCGCTGCGCCGATCAACTGGGCCATCATCAACGGCGAGGAGCGAACCGGTGCCACCACCTTCTTCATCCGCGAGGAGATCGACACCGGTGACATGCTTGATCGCGTGGAGATCCCGATCGGGTTGGAGGAGACCGCCGGCGAAGTACACGACCGTTTGAAAGATGTCGGCGCCGAACTGCTCGTGCGTACCGTGCAACGCGTGCTCGCTGGCGACCGCAGCAGCACCCCTCAACCCGAAGGTGATGGCGCCTTTCCCATCGCTCCCAAGCTCACCACCGAAGGCTGCCGCATCCAATGGTCGCAACCGTCGAAGCGCGTGCATGACTTCATCCGAGGGCTTTCGCCCTTCCCTGGCGCTTGGACGCAACTGGTGCGCGCCGATGGGAGCCGGATGCAATTCAAGGTGCTGCGCGCCACGATCGATGAAGGCACAGCATGGGCGCAACCGGGATCGATCAGATCGGCAGGTGATCAAATGCTCGTGACCTGCGCCGATGGCTGGCTGCGCGCCCTGGAGATCCAACCAGAGGGAAAGCGCCGCATGCCTGCCGCCGATTTCCTGCGCGGAGCCGGTGACCTCAACAATGCGCACTTCGAATGAAGAAGCGGTGGCTCCTGCTCTTCTTGAGTTGCACGACTTGCTTGTTCGGTGCAGCGCAGAATTTCCCTGCATCGTTCGCGCCATGCGGCTCCGGCCCCGGGAACGAAGTGTTGCCATTGCATAGCGACAGCCTGGCGAGCAGCTTCCTCATCTGCGTGCCGAAGGAGGTGAAGGCCCACTACCACGCCGCGCACACCGAGCATGTGGTGGTGCTCGAAGGCGAAGGGGAGATG
>JBATND010000380.1:0-7410 GCA_049290175.1 Flavobacteriales bacterium
GAATAACGGGGGGTACATGGGTTGGGGCTACGGCGGCTACAACAATGGCTGGGGAATGGGCGGTTACAACGGTTGGGGTTATGGCGGCTATAACGGTTGGGGCTGGAACAATTGGGACTATTACGGATACGGCTCATACTGGGGGCCATATGGGCCATGCCGCACATGCTATGTGCCAGTCATCATAGGTGGGGGCAGCAGCACTTACGTCGGTCATCGCCCGTCCTCGAGTGGGTCGGCTGGCTCTGGCTCAGGCACACAAAGACCGCGCATGGCGCGTGATCCGGTTGGATTCACTCCGGCAATTGGCCCTCGCACTGAGCCAACACGTCCAATCGGCGACCTGCAGCGACCCGGTCTTCGACCCATCACGCCTTCCGTGGAGCCAGGGCGCGTGCGCGAGCCGCGTCAACCTGAGCGGGCCATTGAGCGCAAGCCAAATCCCCCGCCCACGCGCGAGAGACAGCCTGGTTTCGAGCGCTCACCTAGCCCATCATTCGAGCGCTCGTCGCCATCTCCGGCTCCTCGTGATGGTGGTGGAGGTTCGTCACCCTCTCGTCATCGTTCGCGATGAACCGTGGTGCGCGATTGTATACCGTGAGGCTGGCTTGGACCTTGGGCTCAATCCTTCTGCACGGTGCTGCTTCCTCCCAGAGCGAGGAGGATGCCTTGCGCATTGCTTCGCAACAGCCCGGCGGAACGGCTCGGAGCAACGGCCTTGCTAATGCGTTTGGTGCTGTTGGCGCAGATCCTGCTGCTATCAGCATCAACCCGGCTGGCTTTGCGCTCTATCGCAGCACTAGCCTTTCGATGAGCCTTGGTCTCAATGTCGTCAACGACCGCAGCCTGCACTACGGAACCACTTCCAGCGCGAACACAGCACGGGTGACCTTGCCGAATTTGGCATTGGTGCTAAGGACGTCGCCCAAGGAGGGCAGTGGCTTCAAGGGCGCCACCTACGGGTTGGTCTATGACCGCATAGCCTCGCATCATGTCCGCACCGATGCACTGGCCGAAAGGGTGCCTGGCACGATGCTCTCCCAATACGTGAACCGGGCGAATGGCACGCCATCTTATGCCATCTACGATGCGTTTCCTTTCGGGGCGGCATTGGCGTGGGATCTCTTCGCGATCGATACCATTCCGGGCGACACGCTCAACTACTTCAGCGGGATACCATTCGGCAGCGATACCCGCCAGCGCGATCGAATCGAATCCTCGGGTTCAACCACGCGCACGGGCTTCTTCTATTCGGCGAACTTCGATGACCGGATCTACCTCGGCGGGTCGATGAACATCATCGGGCATCGATTCAAACGCACGCTCACCCACACCGAGTACAGCCTGTTGCCGAACAACGAGATCGAGCAGATCGAATTCGAAGAGAAGCTGGTCACTAGCGCTAGCGGATTCGAGCTTTCGTTGGGCGCGCTTTTCCGCATCACCGAGCGCCTGCGGGCGGGTGCTGCGTTTCATAGTCCGCAGTGGTTGGGGCTGAATGATGCGTTCACCACAACGATGCGCGCAGGTTATGCAAGCGTGGGTGGCCAGGGTGATTTCGATCAATCGGCCGATTCGCCCGATGGCATCTTCGCTTACCGACTGACCACGCCATGGCGTGCTGTGGCAAGCGCGGCCTATGTGGCCGGGGCGAATGGCCTGGTGAGCGTGGATTATGAATACGCCGACACCAAGAACATGCGCTACCGTCGTTCAACGACGTTGGACGACCCCTACGACTTCGAGTTGGAGAATCTGGCCATGCGCAGTCGCTTCTTACCCAAGCACAGCGTGCGCGTCGGCACCGAATGGCGATTCTCGAATTGGTATTACCGCCTTGGCTGGGGCTACGCATCTGACCCCTATCGCGTCGGCGATGTGCTTCGCGGCCAAGCGCGTCGCAATTATGCAGCGGGCCTTGGTTATCGCGGCGAGCACGTCACCGTCGATTTCAGCGCGAGCTATGCGGTGCAGGGCTTGCGGCACTTGCCCTACGACGCTGATCTGGTCGATGCCGTGGTGATTGATCGCGGGCGCTTCGGAGCGATGCTCACCGTTGCTTTCAGGCCATAATGTCGAAGGCCCTGAATGGGCCTTCGCTCAATGGAGTTAACAGTATCGATTACTCGGCACCGTTTACGCGGTCAACCACGTACTCATCAACAAGGATGCGGCCGCAGTGCTCGCAAACGATGATCTTCTTGTGGCTGCCGATGTCGAGCTGGCGCTGGGGCGGAATCGCATTGAAGCAGCCACCACAGCTTCCGCGCTCAACAGGCACAACGCCCAGGCCATTGCGGGTGTTGCCACGCACGCGGTGATAGGCGCTCAGGAGGCGCTCCTCGATGTTCTTGCTAGCCGCGGCGCTCTTCTTCGCCAGTTCCTTTTCTTCCTTCTCGGTCTCCGCGATGATGTCGTCGAGCTCTTTCTTCTTCAAATCGAGGTCTTTGCGGCGCTCATCGTGCTTGGCCTTGCTCTCATCCACAACGGCCTTCTTGGCATCAATCTGCGCCTTGAATTCCTTGATGCGCTTCTCGGAGAGTTGAATCTCGAGGTTCTGGAACTCAATCTCCTTGGTGAGCGAATCGTACTCGCGGTTGTTGCGCACTTTGGCCTGCTGGCCTTCATACTTCTTGATCTGCGCCTTCGCCTCTTTGATCTGGTTCTGGCGATCGCTCACCTGTCCTTCGATGTCGGCGAGTTCGTCTTGGAGCTTCTTCAAGCGGGTCTCCAGACCAGCGACCTCATCTTCCAAGTCCTGCACCTCGAGTGGTAGTTCGCCGCGTTGCACCTTGATGCGGTCAACTTGCGAGTCGATCGTTTGCAAGCGGTATAGTTCCACCAGTTTCTCGGCAATGGTGATTTCGGCCTTGCCGAGCACAGGGGCTTTCTTGGCCTCCTTTTCCTTCACCGGGGCCTTCACGTCGCTCTTCGCCATGTCAATAATGATGTATGGGGTCCGTGACGGTTTCCGTCAAACGGACGGCAAATGTAGGGAAATGATCCACTAGGCGATGCAGGATCAAGTGCATGGTGAATTGCTCGCTGCCGTAGTGTCCGATGTCGGCCAAAAGCAGCTTGCCATCGGCGTCGAAGAACTCGTGGTATTTCACATCGCCGGTGATGTAGGCATCGGCACCGGAGGCGATGGCTGCCCGGATGAGGAAGGCGCCCGACCCGCCGCAAAGCGCCACTTTCCGGATGGCTCGCCCTAAGGTCTTGGAATGTCTAATGGCCTGAAGGCCAAAGATTTGCTTCAGCTTTGCGAGGAACTCTGTTTCAGGTATCGGCGAGTCCCATTCACCCACTAAGCCGCTGCCGATGCCTTGGTGCACATTAGCCATGGGGTAAAGGTCGTAGGCCACTTCCTCGTAGGGGTGAGCTGCCCGCATGGCGGCCAAGATGGCCTGCTCGCGCGGGGCGTGGTAGATGAATTCGAGCCGGAACTCGGCCACGCTGCTCCGCGCGCCCTGCTCGCCCGAGAAGGGGTTAGTGCCAGGCCCTGGCCGGAAGGTGCCCATGCCGCCCACGGTGAAACTGCACTCATCGTAGTGGCCAACCTGGCCCGCTCCGGCCTGGAACACGGCGTTCCGCACCGCATCGGCCTGCTCCATGGGTGCGAAGACCACCAGCTTGCGCAACTGTCCTGGCTTGGGCGCTAGGGTGCTGAGCGGCTTCAGCCCCAGGCGCGCGGCGATCTCGCCGTTCACGCCGTCGAGCACATTGTCCAGGTTGGTGTGGATGGCATAGAGGGCGATGTTGTTCCGAATGGCCGCCAGCACTGTCCGCTCCACGTAGCTCTTCGCCACCAGGCTCTTCAGGCCTTTGAAGATCACCGGATGGTGGCTGATGATGAGCCCGCAGCCCCTTGCAGCTGCTTCTTCCACCACGGCTTCGGTGCAGTCGAGGCAGACCATGGCGGCGCTCACTTCCGCCTCCGGGTCGCCTACTTGCAGGCCGCTGTTGTCGTAATCCTCCTGCAGGGAACGGGGCGCCCACTGCTCGAGTGGGGCGATGAGGTCCTTGATCTTCATGGGCAGGTGCGCGCAGGGTAAGCGTAAGGGCAAAGGAAGGGAGCACGGGAGCAGTGATCAGCAGGGGCGCGAGGTGTTTTGCTTTGAGAATGGAGGAATGCCTCACGCAGGGGCGCAGGGGACGCGGAGAATGTGAATGGCTTCAGGCGAGTCACAGAGGGCGCTGAGGATGGGGAAGGCTGCACGCGTCCCATCGCTATCGCTCGGTTTGACAGGCGCGGAGCACGCGGAGAATACCAGATGCGGCTGCGTAAGTGATGCTGAGTGCAGCTGCGCGGGTGGTGGATTCGCCCGATTGTGCGCTAATCCAGCTCCTTCACCATCATATACCTGAACCTCAGGTCCATCAACCGCCCATCCAGCGTATCCAGCATCGCGGGCGTCACGCGCAGCGGGTACAAGTGGTGGTTGGCGGGCTCCTGCATGTTGCGCAGCCACTCCTCCCAGCTCATGTGCTTGGGCTGGTTGGCGCGTAGCACGGCGAGGGTGGTGGCGTTGAGCGAATCGGTCTGCTGCTGGCGCTCAGCGCTAGCGGAAAGCGGCGATTGGCCCCACAACCACAACGGCAGCATGGCCAGGACGAAGAAAAGTGCGCGCAAACTCATGGCTCTGTGATGATGATGCGTGTGCTCAATGCCCGTGCGCCCCAAACAATGCGGCATTGATACACACCCGGCGCCGCTTTCAGTTCCAGCGCATGCTCGCCGGTCCACTGTGAGATCCGGCGGTGTAGTAGCGCGCGCCCCCTTGTATCCATCACCTCCAATGTGCCAACCTCTGGCTGTGCGGGCCAGCGCAACAGCACCGCACCACTCGTTGGGTTTGGGCTGGCGCGCAGCACCGCATCGCCGGGCCAATCAAACGCACCGGTGCTCAGATCCAAACTATCGCAAACGCTGCCCACCACCGGGCCCAAGCCATAGTTGGGGCGGTAGGGAATGGAGTTCGCTGTCTTCGTGGCGCGGTGGTGCCCATGCTGCACCACATCGCAGGCATCGCCAGCCAGATCCGGCTCATTGATCACGTGCATGTAACGCGTGGTGTTTCCAGTGCTGATGTAGATGCGTCCATCGCGAGCCAGCATGGGATAGACGAAGTATGTGGCGAAGACGGGGTTGTCGTCATAGAAGCCGTCGTAAAAAGCAACGGTATCGATCGCTGCCACATCGCCATCCGGCTCGAGCTGCAATTGGTATATGTAGATGCCTGCGGGCACGTAGATCTTGGAGCCATCGGGGGAGAACTGACCCACACGGAAAGTTGCTTGTTCCGTGAAGTTCACGTTCCGCCGATTCGAGAGGATCCCCGTGCAGCGATCGAAGTCGTAGATGTCCAAGCCGCTGACGAACTGCCCATAGGCCAAACGATCACCTTGCATGGAGAAGATGGCGCCGGGGGCCGAGCCTTCCATCACGTCACCGATAGCCTGATAGAACGGGCCATCGATCCCGCTAGGCGAGAGGAGAAAGAGCACGAATTCATCGCTCATCATCCCATGGCTCAGCAGCCACCAATCGCGGCCATTCGCGTGCTTTACCACACCAAGGCCTCCGACCAGGACCGGCTCCATAAGCAGCACGTTGTTCTTGGAGGAAATGCCCGCCAGGGTATCGCCATCCAAGCCTTGAACGATCACGGAGTAATACAGCTTGCTCGAGTAGAGGTTGTTCGAGACTGGCCAGAACGCATCAGGCACGTTGTGGAAGAGCAGGAAGGAATCCGGATGCGCTGGCCACGGCACGATCAGCTGCGAATAGGGCGCGCGGGCCCCGCCATCGGTGGCTACGGCAGTCGTTGGATTCAATCCATCTCCGTTCAGCATAGGCAGGTGCGCTGCATTGTTGAAGCGCCACCCATTCGTGTAAGCGAAGATGGAATCCTGTGCATCGGTGATGGTCGCAACACCAGCCTCTTGATACAAGAAATGCGTCTCAGCAACACTAAACGTGGCGCCACTCTGATCGAATAGGGTCTTGTTGCCGCCGAATGCCGGGCCTGCGCCTTCGGCATAGCCCCCGGTCCAGCGCGCATCGTACTGCTGACAGTGTGCAACGCAAACGCTAGAGAGCGCTAGCCACAAAGCCAGGCACCAGCGAGCGAGAGTACCTCGCTCGCTGGTGCATAGAGCCCGTGCATACACGATGGTGGCCATCGGCTTAGCGCTCAACCGCCAACTTGCCGCTACCAATGGTACTCTGGGCGCCCACCAAGGTGTAGTGGTAGATGCCGGATGCCAAGCCTGCAAGGCCCAGTTCGGTTCGGGGTTGATCCGCAGGGATCAAGGTGCGGAACACTTCGGCGCCCAGTGCATTCACCATCACCAACCACGCAGGATCGTTCAGCGCGGCATTGAGGACCAGCACGGCCTGGTCCTTCGTCGGGTTGGGCACCAATGCGCAAAGAGGCTCGGCGCCGACTGGCTTGCGCTTGGTGATCAAGCCTTGCTGCAAGCAAAGTGCGGCATCGTCGTAGTCGTGGGCATCGTCGATCAAGCTGTAGAGCGAACGCGCACGGAAAACAGCGTTGCCGCCAGAAAGGGGGCACTGGTCGGCAACGGCCAGCAAGGCTTCCGCTTGTGCAGGCGTGAACGCTGTGATGTTCTTGGCGAGCGTTGCCAAATGCACTTCGTTCACCGTCTTGTTGTTCGCTTCGATCAATTCACCTGTGGCAATGGCTGCGTTGGTGGCCTGCACACCGTCTGCGGTGAGGGCGCGGCTGTTCGTTGCCAGCACAAGCGCATTGCCATGGTACGCCAACAAGGACGCGATGGATGCTTGCAGGGCATTGATCGCCTGGGCATGCGCCTGCCGCTGGGCTGCGGTGAGGTTCTCATCAGCTACCGCCTGTATCTCAGCATGCAACTGCGAGCGCAAGGCGTCGAGTTGCGCAGCGCCCAAGGCCAGCGCCGCGCTCACGGTGGGGTCGAGCTGGTACAATTCCACTTGCTCGACTTCGAGTTGCTTCAATTGCGCGAGCACCTCCGACTCTACCTCGTCGTAGAAATCCTGGAGCAAGGGGTTGCCGATCAAGCGCTCAGGTTCCTCGGTCAGCAATTTGTACAAGTCGCCCTTCATGGTCCAGCGTGTCTCGGGCGTATATTCCGCGTTGTCCAAGGTGCCGTCAGCGATGCGTTGCATCAATTCCGGGGAACAGCCCTTGCAGCGTTCACCTTGTCCATCACAAACGAGTTCGTCTTCACAAGCATAGTTCTGCTCAGTCGGATCATCTAGGAACCAACCCGAACTCGGCCAGATTGAAGAAGGCATATAGCTGCCACCCGAAGGCGGAAGCAAGGAACCGTTCACCTTGAAGGCGTATTGGAACGCATTGGTCGCATTTTCATAGTACGCCTGGTATCCGCCGCTCGGTGCTGTAG
>JBATND010000381.1:0-1752 GCA_049290175.1 Flavobacteriales bacterium
CGTGGGCGGTGAGCGCGTGGGCACCTTGGTCGAATTCTGAGCTATTACCGCACCGCTATTTTCGCGCCTGCTTGCCGCCGAGGCAGGTTCCTATTCCAACACCGCACGCCATGTTCGACAAAGCCGCTGTACTGAAGACCTGTGAGGACCACATGCACAAAGCCGTGGACCACCTCGAGGTGGAACTCACCAAGATCCGCGCAGGTGCCGCCAATCCGGGCATGCTCGATACGGTACGCGTTGATTACTACGGCCAGATGGTGCCGCTCTCGCAAGTGGCATCGGTGAACACCGGCGATGCACGCACGCTGTTCGTGAAGCCTTGGGAGAAGAAGATGATCGATGCCATCGAGAAAGCCATCATCGGCGCCAATCTCGGCTTCAACCCCAGCAACAATGGTGAGAGCGTGATCATCCACGTGCCCATGCTCACTGAGGATCGCCGCAAGGCGCTCGTGAAGAGTGCGCATGCCGAGATGGAGCACGCCAAGGTGGGCATCCGCAGCAGCCGCCAAAAGGCCATGGAGGCCATCAAGGCCGCTAAGAAGGATGGCCTTCCCGAGGATCATGCAAAGGACCTCGATGGGCAAGTGGAGAAACTCACCGCCACCTATAACAAGAAGGCGGAGGACTTGCTCGCGCTGAAAGAAAAGGACATCATGAAGGTCTGACGGGTGCTACAACCTGTGCTAGCCAAATTGCGGCGCAGACCGTGGGTCATCAGCCTGGTGATTGTCCTGATTTATGTTGCATCTGGTTGGATCTGGTTCGAATCCACTTCGACGGGAATGCTGGGAACGGTTCTATGGCTCCCTTACATCCTCGCTTACGCAGCAGCATACGATGGCGGCGAGGGGCTGTTCTGGCTCGTTCTGATTGGCCAATTCATCCTGATCTGGTTCTTCGTTCATCAGTTGGTGAGATCGAAGATGCGCAAGTGATGAATGCGTTTCCTGTCGATGCTGCGGCTTTGACAGGCAGCTTGCGTCTTTGATGTTATTGGAACAGTGGCATTCGGCGCATGCAGCTGATGTATCGCAGGTCGCTAAGGATGCGATGGTCATTCCTTTTGTCATTCCGGGCTTGCCCCGGAATCGCGAGCAGCACCTCAAGCGCTCTACATTTCCCACATGGCACGCATCCATCAATACTGGGTGTATTTCCTCGCGAACAAAGGCCGGACCGTGCTGTATGCAGGAGTCACGGACAACTTGGAGCGACGGTTATTCGAGCATCGAACCGGCAAGGACAAGGAGTCTTTCGCATGGCGTTACCAATGCTGGACCTTGGTGTACTTCGAGACTTTCAAGTATGTGAAGCAGGCCATAGCGCGTGAGAAGCAGATCAAGAACTGGAAGCGTGAATGGAAGGACGCACTGGTTCAAACCGAGAATCCGACCTGGGCTGACTTGAGCAAGGGCTGGGACTATCGTGGCTGGTTCGACCCGAATGACCCTCCTGCAGGTTTCTACACACAGCATGAAGCAGAAGAGTGGGGAGGGCCTGAGGGGCAGCGTTGATGACCATCGGGGTAGTGCCATACCCATTGATCACGCGATTCCGGGTCAAGCCCGGAATGACAAAGCCTTTGAGGATTTGGAAGGCCTGATGATTGGTGATGAGTAGCATTTGAATAGTGCGATGCCGAACGATCACGCGATTCCGGGGCATCCCGGCGAAGGCCGGGACCGGAATGACAAAATCAGCACGGCCTATGCCCACACCGGACTCCCCTCACTGCAATTCCTGCAC
>JBATND010000382.1:0-2219 GCA_049290175.1 Flavobacteriales bacterium
CCCGATGGCCTCTTCAGAGCGAACGACGGCCGACCTCTTGGTTTGCCCGGCTGGAAGATGGACAGTTCGATTGCCTCTATCATCACTGCTGACCTTGCCACGCGGGATGAGCTGGTAATCGATTACGAACACCAAACGCTGTTGGCCAAGCAAAACGGCCAGCCAGCGCCCGCCGCTGGCTGGTTCAGCAGCGCCGTGTGGCGAGAAGGCAAGGGGCTGTTCGCCGTTGGCGTGAAGTGGACCGATAGGGCAAAACGGATGATTACCGCTTTGGAGTATCGCTACATTTCACCGGTGTTTACCTACGATGAACAAACCGGACGGGTTGAACGCCTGTTGGCCCTGGGGCTGACCAATAACCCCGGACTCAGCAATCTCACCGACCTATCGCTGCTCGCCGCTACCGCTGTTCGATCTGGTTCAGCCCAAAGGCCAGCCTATGCCGACGGCGCGCAGGGACTCGCCAAGGCAGCAGCCGCATACCAAACCCAACAAGCCGCCCTGGGCCGTTATGTGACAACGGTGCAAGCCGTTGGCCATGTCTCAGGCTCATAACGCGCCAAACTACCGAGGAACCCATGAAATACAAGGTACTGAGTAATCTAAGCCGAGACCGCAATTACGTTCCTGGCGACATCGTCGAACTCGTGGAAATTGAAGGAAAGCACTTGACTGACTCGGGAGCGGTCGAACCGATGGTCAAGCCCTTCGGCGACCTGTCCCGGAGGATTTCCCCGGAGATGCAATTTGAAGACGGCGAAATCAGTTCGCTATTCTCTTCACTTCAGACGGTCACTGATTCTGTTCTCCAGAAGATCGCCGATGCTGATGGAAAAATCGCCAAGCTGGAGGCAGAACGTAGCTTGCTGACCGATTCGCCGGTATCACGCGACGACTTCATGGCCTACATCCGAGCCGACATCGAACGGCGAGGGGAGGACTACAAGAGGGCCCTTGTCCGTTGGCAAGGGAAATGGTTCGAGAATACTTTCTCACGCTGGGAAGGCTTTCAGGAACCCGGCAAGCAACAGCCAATTCCCTACCTTGACGGCGAAACCTTCTCGACCGCAATGTCCACGCAAGGGCTTTTCTGGCTGTTTGGCGAACAGATCGCCGCGCGTTTTGGCGAAGCCCTTGAGGCGCTGCCGTTTCCTGACGACGCCATTCCTGTTGAGGAACGGCGTATCAGAATTGCCGCCATCGACGCAGAAATTGCCGGCCTTGCTGCTCATCGCGATTCCCTGGCAGCCCAATTGAAGGTAGTCTTGGGCGAACCTTAGGCTGGCTTGGTTCACGCCGGCCTGGACCGTCTGACGGACTTGGCCGGGCTTTCATCGCGCCGGCCCGCTGCCGCTGCGACCGGCCCACGCGAGTCTGACCGGGGGATTGACGCATTCAACCGCGCATTCGGTGCGGCTGGCGTCTTCCACCCGGAAACCCCGTCAGAAAGCCTTGCCGGTCTGACCGGAACAGAGCAAAAGCCGCAGATCCCGCCGTCGACGCCCCCCGACGATGCCGAAGTATTGCGCAGATCGTTCCCGAACGTCTTCGCAGGCCGATAGCGCTCGCACCTGGTAGGCTGGTGCTTGCTCGTCAGTGGGGCTGATCTGCCGGCCCTGGCGTCATCTGTCTTCTTGACGTTGGCGCGTTAAGTCTCGCTTCTTGGCCCCAGATTTAACGCGGTGGCCAGCCCCCGCCGATGGCAAACGAGGATGCCCGCCAGACGGCACGGTCTGCGCAGTATCCAGATTTCAAACTGCCAGATTCCAGATTTCAAACTGCCAGATTCCAGATTTCAAAATCCGCTCCTACTGTCCAAACAAACGGGGCTACCTCTAAGGTCTTGAAATTCGCCCTCGCCGGCCCTATTATTAGCACTCGTTAGCAATGAGTGCTAGCCCCCCGTGCCCCTGGACCGAGTTTCCATGACTGGGGACCTAGTAGTTGGTGTCCGTTTTTTGTGTTTAAACCAAGGAGAAGCTTCATGAAGATTCGTCCGTTGCATGATCGCGTGATCGTTAAACGTCTTGAAGAGGAGCGCAGGACCGCCTCCGGTATCGTCATCCCGGATACAGCCGCCGAAAAGCCTGACCAAGGCGAAATTCGCGCCGTTGGCAATGGCAAAGTGCTTGAGGATGGAAGTGTCCGCGCCTTGGCAGTGAAGGTTGGCGACCGCGTCTTGTTTGGCAAGTACGCTGGTCAAACGGTCAAGGTTGAGG
>JBATND010000383.1:0-7038 GCA_049290175.1 Flavobacteriales bacterium
CTACAACGGTAGGCTCACCTGCAACTCTTGCACGTGCCCTCCAATTCCAAATGCCCCGCCTTCAGCTTGAACCCGCGCGGCAGATTCACCTGAGGGATCTCAACGGCCTGCAAACAGAACACATGGCCGCAACTGTTGCAGCGGAAGTGCGCGTGCGCATCGTTGTGGTGCCCATGGCCGCACGCATCGCCGCAGGGGGCGAAGCAGCTTGTGCCGCGCGCATCGAGGACACGATGCACGAGCCCTGCCTCCTCAAAGGCGTTCAAGGAGCGGAAGACGCTCACGCGGTCGGCATCCACCTCCATGC
This sequence comes from Flavobacteriales bacterium, assembly GCA_049290175.1. Classification (GTDB taxonomy): domain Bacteria; phylum Bacteroidota; class Bacteroidia; order Flavobacteriales_F; family PHOS-HE28; genus PHOS-HE28. The sequence continues at coordinate 308 of JBATND010000383.1, forward strand.
GGGCCTCCAGCTCTTGGTGCGTGAGGGCGCGCTCGCTCCCCCGCAAGATCCGCAACAGGTCCAGCCGTAGTGCGGTCACGCGCAGGTCGTGGTGACGGAGCAACTCGGTATCGGTCATTGCGGCGGTGAAGGTGCGGAAAAGGTAAACGCAACAGAGTTGCATATCGCAATAGATCGTCCATATTTGCAACCCTGTTGCATAAAAGGGCCTATTGCATGACATCAACACACCGCCTCCCCGTCACCGTCCTCTCCGGATTCCTCGGCGCGGGCAAGACAACCCTGCTCAACCACGTGCTGCACAACAAGCAGGGCCTGCGCGTGGCCGTGATCGTGAACGACATGAGCGAGGTGAACATCGATGCCCGCCTTGTGGAGAACAGCGGCGCCCTGAGCCGCACTGAAGAGAAGCTGGTGGAGATGAGCAACGGCTGCATCTGCTGCACCCTACGCGAGGACCTGATGGTGGAAGTGGAACGCCTCGCGAAAGAAGGCCGCTTCGACCACCTGCTAATCGAAAGCACCGGCATCAGCGAACCCGTGCCGGTGGCGCAGACCTTCAGCTTCGTGAGCGAGGAGAGCAACATCGACCTGAGCCGCTTCGCCTACATCGACACCATGGTCACCGTGGTCGATGCATTCAACTTCTTCCGCGACTTCTGCAGCAGCGAGCGCTTGGTGGACCGTCAACTCACCGACATGGAAGGCGACCACCGCACCATCGTGAACCTGCTGGTGGAGCAAGTGGAATTCGCCAACGTCATCGTACTCAACAAGACAGACCTGGCCACACCCGAGATGATCGGCACGTTGGAGGCTACGCTGCGCAAACTCAACCCAGGTGCGCGCATCTTCCGCAGCGAACAAGGCCGCATCGATCCATCCATGATCATGGGCACCAAGCTCTTCAACATGGAAGAGGCCGAGAGCAGCGCCGGTTGGAAGAAGGAGTTGGAAGGCGGCGTGCACACGCCCGAGACCGAGGAATACGGCATCCGCAGCTTCGTGTTCCGCGATCAGCGGCCCTTCCATCCGCAGCGCTTCTGGACCTGGCTCTCGCAGCATTTCCCCACCACCATCATCCGCAGCAAAGGCATGTTCTGGCTGGCCAGTCGTGGGCAGCAAGCATTGAACTGGAGCCAGGCCGGCGGTAGCTTGAAGGCCGACAGTGCAGGCGTGTGGTGGAGCAGTATGCCCTTCGGACAGCGTATCCGCTACGCGGCTTTCGTGGAGCACAAGGACACGATCGAAGCGCGCTGGCACCCGGTCTTCGGCGACCGCCAGAACGAGTTGGTCTTCATCGGGCAGGAGATGGATGAGGCAGCGATCCGCGCCGCGCTGGAGCAATGCCTCTGCAATGAAGAAGAGATCGCCGCTTGGCAGGCAGGGCGTTTCCCGAAAAAGGACGAATGGCCGATCGAAGTGGCGGAACCGGAATCGCTGGAGGCATGATCAGGAACATCATGGAAACCACCCACGCCCCCACCATCGCCAACCACGCCAGCGGACCTGACGCCAGCGTGCTGCAACGCATCCACGAAGAAGAGATCAACGTCGCGGTATGGGAGCGCAACAACCCCGTTCCGGCCGAACAGGTTAGCGCGGTGATGCATGCCTTGGAAGGCGAGGTGCGCGCTTCGGGCTGCGTAACGGCCATCGTGGAGCATGTGCGCGAGCTGTTCACGAGCCTCGGCCTTGAAGCGGATGAACTGCTGGACGACATCGCCCTGCTGCTGGAGGGTTTCGCCACCACCAGCATGGTGAAGGACCTGCGTCTTTCGTTGAGCGCGGTGAACACCAACATGTGCCGCCGCTTCCACACCGATGTGAACGACCTGCGCCTGCTGTGTACCTACGCCGGTCCCGGCACGCTGTGGTTGCCCAACGATGCGGTGAACGAGCAGGCCATCCGCAGCCGCGATCCGCACCTGCCCATCGAACGTTCGCCGGAGGACATACGGCAGGTGGGTACCGGGCATGTGGCGATCATCAAGGGCGCGCTGTACCCCGGCGATCGTGTGGCTGCTTGCGTGCATCGCAGCCCCACGATCGAAGAGACCGGCCAGCAGCGCCTGCTCCTGCGCATCGATACCAACGGAACCATGCTCGACCTATGATCCCACGCACTTACGAGGATTGGCACCGCTGCATCACGGTGGACTGCGGCATCACGCTCACCAAAGCGTTCGTGCTGGAACGCATCGCCATCCTGTCCGACGAGGAGCACCAGGAAACGAAGCGCTCCATCCAACTCTACGGCGACCCGCACCGGCGCGGCGTGGTGGCTTGGAACGAACGCGCCTTGAACTCACTGCCATGACCGCCTTGACCCCTTCCTTCTTCCGCAACGGCGACGGCTTCGGCATCCTCAACAGTGCCCTTTGCATCGTTCACTGCCTGGCCATGCCGTTGCTGATCGCCGCCGGCGCTTCGTTCTTCCAGCACCCGCTCATCGGCTGGGCCTTCGTGATCCTCGCCTACCTGGCAGTACGAAGCGCTATCCGCAGCCGCAACAATGCACGCACGGCCATGGTGCTGGGCATCGGCTGGGCGGTATTCGCCATCGGCGTGGTGCTGGAACCGATGCACACCGATCTCGAAGTGCTCACCTACCTGGGCAGTGCCGTGCTCATTGCCGGGCATGTGCTGAACGTGCTCGGACTGCCCAGAATGATCATCACCGGACAACACCCGCAACAGCCATGATCCACATCAACGGCCTGCACAAACGCTACGGTGCGCACCATGCCCTGCGCGACCTCTCGCTGAAGGTGGCCGCAGGCGAGGTGTACGGACTGCTCGGCCCCAACGGTGCGGGCAAGAGCACCACCATCCGCATCCTGCTCGGTTTCGAGCCTTTCGAGGAAGGCAGCGTGCAGGTGGGCGGGCACAGTGTGCGCGACCAAGCGGAAGCCGCACGACGGATCACCGGCTACATACCGGAGAACGTGGAGCTCTATCCCTACCTGAGCGGGCTGGAGAACCTGGACCACTTCGCCCGGCTGAGCGGCGCAGCGCTGGGCAAGGACGGCCTGCGCGAGGCGCTGCTGAAGTGCGGGCTGGATGGAAGCCATCACAACAAGCGCCTGTCCACGTACAGCAAGGGCATGCGGCAGAAGGTGGGCATCGCCATCGCGCTGGCCCGCAAGGCGCAGGTGTTGCTGCTGGACGAACCGGCCAGCGGACTGGATCCCGCAGCGAGCCGTGAGTTGGGCCTCCTGCTGCGCGAACTGGCGCAGGGCGGCACCACCGTGCTGATGGCTTCGCACGATCTCTTCCGCGTGCGCGAGACCTGCGACCGTGTGGGCATCCTGCAACAGGGCCGCATCGTGCAGGAGATGGAAGCCTCGTCCATCGATGCGGCCGGCCTGGAACGCGCCTACATGGCACAACTCACCGCCTGACCATGTGGCGCATCGCACGCAACGAATGGACCGGCCTGTTGCGCAGCACCCGCTGGCGGCTGCTCCTGCTGGGCATGCTGGTGCTCTTGGTGGTCACCGGCACCATCGGCATGGTGGAACACCAGCGCGACCGCGATCAGCGGGCCGAAGCGGCGCGTGAGGTGCGCGCCCAATGGGATGCCATGGGCCCCAGCAACCCGCACGGTGCGGCTCACTTTGGCACGTACGCATTCAAGCCCGCCGGTGCGCTGGCCTCACTGGATCCCGGCACGCAGGCCGTAACGGGCAATGCCCTGCGGCTGGAGGGCCACGTGCAGAACGACCTGGCGTGGAGCACCGCCGGCCAGTTGCCGCAGGTGGCCCGATTCGGTGAACCGCATCCGGCGCTGGTGCTGCAAGTGTTGGTGCCGCTGCTGCTCATCGTGCTCGGCTTCGCATCGGTGAGCGATGAACGCCGCAGCGGCCGCCTGCGCCTGATGGCCGTGCAGGGCTTGGGAGCGCGCACGCTGCTGCTGGGCAAGGCCCTGGCGCTGGTGCTCGTGGGCGCGCTGTTCCTCGTGCTCATCGTGGCGCTGCAGGTGGTGCTGGGTGGCACGGCCGAAGCGGGCATGGGCGAAAGGCTCACCGGCTTCCTCGGCGCGCACCTGCTCTACTACACGGCCATCGCCTTGCTCACGGTGATGATCAGCGCGCGGGCGCGGAACCTCTCCACGGCCTTCGTGGCGCTGCTGGGCATCTGGCTCGCGTGGACCGTGGCCGTGCCGCATCTGGCCTCCGCCTATGCCGATGCGCGCCATCCGCTGCCCGATCGCCGCAGCTTCAACAAAGCCATGCAGGCCGATCGCGAGCAGGGTGTTGACGGTCACAACCCCGAGGATGCGCGCCGCGCGGAACTGGAGAAGGCCGCACTCACGAAGTACGGCGTGGACAGCCTGTCGCAGCTGCCGATCAACTTCGATGGCTTGGTGATGCAGGCCGATGAGGAATACGGCAACGCTGTTTGGGACAAGCACTTCGGGGCCTTGCAGGACATGCTGGCGGCCCGCAAACACACCGTGCAGATCAGCGCGCTGATCGGTCCCTATCTCGCTTTGCGCGGCATAAGCATGTCCGCCGCCGGCACGGACCTTCCGCACCACATCCATTTCCAACGCGCCGCAGAGCACTACCGCCGCGATCTGGTGGAGCGCCTCAACCACGAGCACGCCTACGGTGGCTCGCGCACGGGCGATTGGTCGTGGAAGGCCGAGAGCGAATTCTTCCGCGCCATACCCGACTTCAGCTACGCGCGGCCATCGTGGAAGGGCATGTATGACACGTGGTGGCCGGATATGCGCACCTTGCTGATCTGGCCCGCGTTCCTGCTCTTCCTGCTGCTCTTTCTGTTCCGCTCACGGCCCGGCCCCGAACTGCTGCGCTCATGAAGAGCACCGCCACGCTCCAACTGGCCCTGCGGCACCTGCTGCGTTCACCGGGCAAGCTCCTTGCGCTGGTCCTGCTGCTGGGCTGCAACTTGCTCGCCCTGCACACGGGCATGCAGGAACTGCACGCGCGTCGCGAACGGATCGCCACGATCGAAGAGGACCGGCGGAAGGCGCATGACGAAGTGTTCACTTGGTTCGCCGAAGGGAAGAAAGGTCCGGAGGACAGGCCCTGGGTGGATATCAGCGACCCCTTCTGGGCATCGTGGCATGCGCGGCCCAAGGCCGTGCTGGCGCCATCGCCCTTGCTGGCCATCGCGCCCGGCCGCATCGCGGACAACCCGTGGTTCGCCGACCTGACCTACTTCAGCAACGCTTATAGCACGCGCATGTCCACGGAGATCAGCGATCCCGAGCATCGTCAGCTCGGCACCTTCGAATGGACCTTCGTGCTCGTTTACCTGATGCCATTGGTGCTGCTCGCCCTGGTCTTCGATGTGGGTGGTGCCGAACGCGATCGCGGCGCATGGACCCTGATCCGTTCACATGCGGGAAGCATGCGCGTCTGGCTGGCCTGGCGTTTCGTGATCCCTGTGCTCGCCGTGTGGACGCTGACGCTGCTGCCGATGCTGTTCACCGCTTCGCGTGCCGGGGCCTTCGCGGAACATGCACAAGCCGCATGGGCCATCGTGTTGCTGGCCACCGTGTACATCCTGTTCTGGTCCGTGCTGCTGTGGCTGGCCGCGTGGATGGCCAGTGGCTGCAACGACCAGGCCCTGCGCGGTGCCATCGCCTATGCGGCCATCTGCCTGGTGCTGCCCGGTGCGCTGCAATGGGCGGTGAAGCTCCAGCATCCGCCCAGCCTCATGCTCGGCTACATCACTGCCGACCGCGTCGGGGCGCAGGCCGTGTACGAGTTGGAACGGGATACCATCGTGCGCCGCTTCTACACCTTGCACCCTGAATTGAGCGACACGCCTCATGGTCGCGACACGGTGCCCAATGAGGATATCGATTGGCTTATGGGCAGCAACCTCGTATCCGCCATGATGGACAGCGTGGTGGGTGGCATCGTGGCCGAAGAGCAGGCCCGGCTATCGGCCATGGACCGCAGCACGTTGTGGCTACCCAGCGCCGCCATCCCGTTGGTCATGGAGCGTTTGGCGGGCACGGATGCGGCATCGTTCCTCGGCTTCCGCATGGACGTGCAGCGCCGCGCGCAAGCCATCCTGCGTCGCATCACAGAGGATAGTTGGAACAAGCGGCGGATGGATGAAGAGGGGTTCAGGGAGTATGCGGGCGGGCTTTGAGGGGGTGGTGGCTTCGGCCTTAGCACTGTGCAGCCTGATCGGCAAGACACTGCAACGCGTAGCTGAAAATCCGCATGAAGGCCATCAGGCACTTCGAGTTCTTCAAGATGTGCGATGAAGGGAAGCTGTAATCGAAAATGTGGAGCGAAAGCCTGGGCCATGGGCTGCAGCGGGTCCTGCCACGATCAAGACTCTTTGTTCTTCGCGAGATAAAACTCGCTCTCGATCCCCACATCCTTCATCAGCGCGATCCCGTAGTGCCGCAGTGATTCGATCACCGGGATCGCGCGCTCGCCTCGCTTGGTCAACGCGTACTCCGTGCGGGGCGGCACCTCGGCGTACACCTTGCGCGTGATCATGCCATGCTTCTCCAACTCGCGCAGTGTAGCCGCCAGCTGCCGGTCGCTGATGTGCGGCATGCTCTTCTTCAGCTCGCTGTAGCGCTGCTTATCCTTCTTCAGGCGGTACAGCACCGGCGCCTTCCAGGTGCCGCCGATGAAGGCCATGGCGAACTCGAAGGGGTTGTAGTACACATGGCCGTCGTGGGTGAAGTCAGGCATTGAATGTTGAGGGTTGGAGGTTGGACAGGTTGGGGG
>JBATND010000384.1:0-5387 GCA_049290175.1 Flavobacteriales bacterium
GTGATGCTCGGCACGTCGGCAACCACCTCGATGCTGCCATCGATTGCTGCGAGCATCTTGCGCAGGCGCTTCACCGCCGCTTGCTCATCTTCAACGATCAGGACCTTCATGGTGCAAAGTCAAGCAAAGGAATGTGAACGGTGAAATGATGATCAGCAGTTGAGATGCCGATGGGACGTTCCGTTAGCGCCGCGTAGCGCTTGCTGATGCTCTCCAATCCGAAGCCGGTTGAACGCGGTGGTGTGGCGCGCTCGCGGATCGGATTGCGAACGACCAACTCAACAGCTTCCGACGCGATGGTGATCAGGAAGGGCTCGCCGCCGGTGATCACATTGTGCTTCAAGGCATTCTCAACCAGCAATTGCAGGGTGAGCGGCACAATGCACCGCTTCATTGCCTCCGCCCCTACTTGCACTTCCAAACGCACCGAATCGGCGAAACGCCGTTGCTCCAAGGCGAAGTAGGTCTTGAGCAGGCGCAGTTCCTCCTCCACGGTGATGCACTCGCGATCGCGCACCAGCAGGATGTTGCGGAAGAAGGTGCTCAGCTGCTCCACGTGCTCCACGGCGTGCGATGGCTCGCTCTCGATCAGCTCTGCCAATGCGTTGAAGCTGTTGAAGAGGAAATGCGGATCGACCTGTGAGCGCAGCGCCTCCAATTGGAAGCGCACCTTCTCTTCTTCCATGCGCTGGCGGTACAGCATGCGCCGGTCGCGCGCGCGGATGAGCAGCAGCACCACGACCAATACGATGAGCGCAAAGAGCGCGATCACCCACCAGCGCTGCCACCAAGGCGGATGGATGGTGATCTCGAGTTCGTTCCAAGCCGCATTGTTCAATGGCGCACCGATGAAGGCCCTCACTTGGAAGCGATACTTGCCCGGAGGCAATTCCGGGAATGCGGCGGTGCGGTCGCGCGTTTCAGTGATGCGCTCGCTGAAGCCGAGCAGCCGGTATTGGAAGCGGAGCGCTTCGGGGTCGGTCCAATGCGTTGCGGTGAAGCCGACCACAAGCGCGCTGCGATCATGCGCCGCAGAAATCCCAGCATCGATCGGCACAGGTTGCCCATCGAGCGCGACGGAAGTGAAGATGGCCGGGACCTGCTGCGCGAAGTGGCGTGCGCGCGGTTCTATCCGCAGCAGACCGGCGCTGCATGCGAACCATAACCCGTCGTGCGCATCGACAGACACAGTGCCCAATTCAGCAGTGGCATCATCGAGCCCGAACGCGGCAGACACTTGCGTTCGCGCACCCGTTGCGGGATCGAATGCAAGCGCGCCGGTGCTCCCGAAGGCTATCAATCGGCCGCCAGCCTCAGCTAGCGCGAAGAGGTCGCCATCGAAGGGTGATGCTTCACTGGAATGGCACTCCTCTCGACCTTCTATCAATGCACAGAATCCGGTGCCCGGGCCCACCGCCCACAGGCGGCCATCGCTCCCACGATGCAAGGCGTAGTAGGTGCGGTCGGTCGCAGATGCCCTGCCCATTTCAACACCGCGCTCATACCGCACACCGCGACCATCGGTGGCCATGTAATAGGTGCCTTGATCAGCCAATGCATCGAAGACGAAGCCAGCATCGCCACCAGCGCGATGGAAGCCCATCTCATCCTTCACCGTGATGCCATCGAGCGTTGCGAATAGAACGGCTCCTTCATCGGCCCGCACACGCAGCACATTGTCCTCCGAAAAGCCATCGCGCGTGGTGTAGCGTTTCACTGTGCCATTGAGCGAAACGGAAAAAACACCCGAACCGAAAGTGGCGGCCCATAGCATTCCATCGGGTGCCGCGGCCAAGGACACGATAGGCGTCATCGCATTCACATTGATCTTCACCTCCGTGAGGCGGCTCTCTTCGCTGAAGCGCGCATCGTGGCGGAAGAGCCGATGCCCCTTGGCGAACCAGAGCCGTTCGTCGCGATCGATGCAAATGGCCGTGATGTCCCGCAGATCGACGCCTTCATGCTCAGCAGCAACCAGGATGGCGGGATCGGCGCGGCGGAGCACATCGCTGCCATCGCACCACCAGAGCGCTTCGTCACTGGCACGCATCAGGCTTCGCGGATCGAGCTTGGCGGGCGCATCGGGCCGATAGATGCCACGCTTCAGATCGAGGTCGATGGCGATGAGGCCAGTTCCCTCCGTGCTTGCCCACAGCATGCCCGCCGTTTCCTGCACTTGTTTCACCGCACCGAAGGCCCATGGTTGCGCGATGCGCACCGGCTCGTTTCCGGGCATCCATTGGAAGACACCTCCTCGATCGGTACCCGCCCAAATGCGGCCCTCGGTATCCGATGCGATGCAGAGCACAAGATTGTCCGGCGCGCCTTCGGCTTCACTCATGCGCATCCGCACTTCGCCTCCTTCAATGATCGCGATGCCTTGGTCGGTGGCCGCGGCCAGATTCCCGTTAGGAAGGAGCGCAAGACCGTTGATGTGGTCATCCGGCAAGCCCTCCTTCGAGGAAATACGCGAGAGCTTCTCTCCCTTCAAGCCGAACAGACCGGCACGGCGCGTCCCGATCCAGATTATGCCGTCGCTGGCAAGGGCAAGATGATCGATACGGGATGCAGCGAATGATGAATCGCGCAAGAGCGTATCGCAGCGCAAGCCTCCGCAACGGAGCATGGCACCATCCGCTGTGGCGATCACCGCTATGCTGCCCTGTGCTGCCAGCGCCGTGATGCCTTGCACGCGTGCTACCAATTCGGTGGCATGGCCATCGGCACGAAGCAGGCCCAGATCGCTGGCCGCCCAGATGATGCCTCGATCATCCTGCGCGATGGACTGAATGCGCGGACGCTGCTGGCCCGGCCGCAACTCGAACTCGCGCACCAAAGGGAACTGCGCGAAAGCCGGAGCAACTAGGAAAAGGAATGCGATTGCGATGATCAGCCTCATGGCTTCGCGGCGAAGAGGAGATCCAATTCAACCTGCACCACTGCCGCCACCTTCTGCTGCACCACGCGCGGAATGCGGATGCCGTGATCGGCCACGGGCACCTCGAAGCGCGAGCGCACGCGGATGCCTTCATCACTCACCTCAATGGCGCAAGGGATCACGCGCTCTTGGGCTTCGCCGCGAATGGTGAGGGTGCCTTTCGCGCGCACCTCGTGCTTTGCTGCAACGTGGAGATCGATGCCTTCGATGATGCGTCCCGCGAAGGTGGCGTTGGGCCATGTCGCAGAGACCAAGTAATTCTCGTTGAAGTGCTCGCGTTGCAGCGGCGCATTAAAGCCCAAGAAATCAACGATGGGCACTTGCACGGCGAAGGAGCGATCGGCGCGATCGAGCACGCCCTTCACCCGGTCGTTCGCGGCGGTGATGACCTCCAATGGCGCGGTGCTGGTGAAGCGCACCTGTGAACGGGAAACGCGCACGAGGTCGCGGTCCTGAGCTTCGGCTAGCAAGGAGCCGACCAGTGCTGCGATGAAAATGAGCAGGCGCAACATCGCGCCGAAGGTAGATGGGGTTAGCGCGCCACTACCACGCGCTGCATGCGCCTGACGCCATTCGATTCCAGGGCAGCGAGGTAGCTGCCGGTCGCGAGTGAGCGCAGATCGATGGCCTCCACACCGGAGCGCAGCTGCTGCGAAAGCACGCGCACGCCTTGTGCATTGAACAACTCCACAATTGCAGGCGATTCGCTGCGGATGCTGATGCGCTCGTCGGCGATGGTCGGCCACACGAAGCTCTCATTGCTCACTACTTCATTTACTGCCGTAGGCAGTTCGCAGGTCGTGGTGGCCGTAACCCGCGTGCTGAGCGCGGTGCTATCGAGAAATGCGGCGAACGCTGCGTCATCGCCCTTGAGGTAATGGTCGAGCCAGAGGGTGGCGAAGTCGTTCACCACATCGTGCTGGGCGGCGCGGGAAATGGCTGGTGCAGGCGTGCAGGTGAGCTCACCGAAGTTGCAGTTGAAGTTGCTCTCGGCGAAGTAGCAATGCCCACCGCCAGTGATATTCACGAAGGCACGGCAAGGCACCGTGAGCGCATTGTACATGGGCTGCTGGTGCTGCGGAATGGGTGTCACGCAATCGTTGCCGCCGGCGAACATGAGCGTGGGCACCTGCACCTGCGCGCACGCTGCTATGGCGCTCGGATTCGTTTCTGCGGCGGCGAAATTCACCACCGTTGTGATGCTGGTGTTGTTGGCCGCGCCCAAGAAGCTGGACCCGCCGCCCATGCTGTGCCCCATGAGCGCGCTGGTGGGCGCCACGCGTTGGAAGAATGGCGACGCTGCTTCGCTATTAGCCGCTTGAAGCGCCGAGGCCACGAAAGCGATGTCGAGACCGAAATTGCTGTGGCTGGGGCTGAAGCCGCTCTCGGTAGTGGGCAGCGCCACGATGTAGCCGCGCGGGACGAAGTGGTTCCAGAGGTTCGCATAGGCATCGGTGCCCATCACGAAACCATGGCCCACCACCAGCACAGGCCATTCACCGGCGAGCACGGCGGCATTGCTGCCCGCTGAAGCACCGGGGTAGTACAGATTGGTGGCGATGTTGCGGTTGCGGCTGGCATCGAAGAAGGTGATGCTGCGGTTGCCGATGAGGTAGGGCTGAGCCCAAGACATGGCAGGCAAGAGGCCGACAAGCAGGAGTAGTTTCTGTCGCATGGGTGCAAGCTAGTTGCGGCAGGAACACGTAACGATGCGCGGCAGTTCAATCCTTGTCGTGTTCGGCATGTCGCGCCCGCCTTGCCCCAGCCCGGGTGGATGACTGAAGCAAAGGAGCATGATGAAGGCCCCCCACCCAATCATATTCGCTGTACTGCTCCCGATGGGCCTGAGCACCCAGATCACGATTCGCGGTGCTCATCCAATCAATTCGGCTGTTTGTGGCGCGTCGCTAAAACAAGGCCTGCAGATCACCCTTCTGCAGGGCAATCCGGCCCAGGGCCGTTTCACGTTGCAAGTAGATACCGACCAAGCGGCCCGGCTCGCTCTGCGCGTGCTGGATGCCCAAGGCCGTGTGATGGTTGATGAGGACCGGGGAATGAGCAATGGCCTGCAGCAGCGGACCTACTCCATTGATAGCTGGGCGCTTGGCACCTACTTCGTCACCGTGTTCAACAACGGGCGTCCGATGGCCAAGCGCTTGGTGGTTCAATGATGGTTGTGCTCACGGGTAAAATCGTCCGACTATATTCGCACCCGCTTTTAGGGACCCGTAGCTCAATTGGATAGAGCATCTGACTACGGATCAGAAGGTTTGGGGTTCGAATCCCTACGGGTCCGCAGGACACGGAGAAGGCGCCGAAAGGCGCCTTGTTCGTTCCAACAAGGAACGAACGATGCGAGGTTTACCCCGGTGCATGCCGGGGAATCCCTACGGGTCCGCAGGACACGGAGAAGGCGCCGAAAGGCGCCTTGTTCGTTCCAACAAGGAAC
>JBATND010000385.1:0-21117 GCA_049290175.1 Flavobacteriales bacterium
CGCATGCGCAAGGGCCTCGATAAGCGCGAGGTGGAGAGCCTCGCCAAGACCATGGAAGTGAAGTTCAGCGTGTGCGGCCCGGCGATCGGCGGCGCCAAGAGCGGCATCGACTTCGATCCCGCCGACCCGCGCAAAAACGCCGTGCTCGATCGCTGGTACAAGGCCGTGATGCCGCTGCTGAAGACCTACTACGGCACCGGCGGCGACCTCAACGTGGATGAACTGCACGATGTGATCCCCATCACCGAGCGCTACGGCCTTCGCCACCCGCAAGAGGGCGTGGTCAATGGCCACATCGGAACGCAGGAAGACGTGAAGCTGAAAGCCATTGCGCAATTGCGCGAAGGCGTTAGCAAAGTGGTGGACGACATCGCCTACGTTCCGGTAGCAGGCAAATACGCCGTAGCCGACATGATTACCGGGTGGGGCGTGGCCGAGAGCGTGCGTCACTACTACCGAGTGTATGGCGGCGATGTGAAAGGCAAACGCGTGATCGTGCAGGGCTGGGGCAACGTGGCCGCAGCAGCGGGCTATTACCTCGCGCAACAAGGCGCGAGCATCGTGGGCATCATTGATCGCGTGGGCGGAGCGCTCCGCCCCGAAGGCTTCAGCGCCGATGAAGTGAAGCAACTCTTCGCCGACAAGGCGGGCAACGCGCTCCGCATGCAGGACATGCTGCCTTTCGATGAGGTGAATGCGCGCATCTGGGACATCGGCGCCGAAGTGTTCCTCCCTTGCGCTGCCAGCCGATTGGTCACGCAGGACCAAGTGGATCGTATGGCCAAGGGCGGCTTGGAAGTGATCAGCAGCGGCGCCAACGTGCCCTTCGCCGATCCGCAGATCTTCTACGGTCCTATCGGTGAGCACGCCGACGGCATCGCCAGCGTGATCCCCGACTTCATCGCCAACTGCGGCATGGCGCGCGTGTTCGCCTACTGCATGCAGCCCGGCAACGCACTCACCGACAAGGCCATCTTCGAGGATGTGAGCAACGTGATCGGCAAAGCGCTGGAAGACTGCCACGCACGCCATGCCGGTCGCACGCACCTCACACGCACCGCATTCGAGATCGCCCTCGCCAAACTCAACTGAGATACTTCAGCACGGCCCTACGCCGTTCCATCACAACCCGACACCCATGCACTTCCCGCTTTTTGCTCAGATCGAAGAGGTCCGCGAGGCCTTGGAACAGACCAGCGCGGCCCCCGTCGCCGACCCCGTTATGGAGACCATCTCCATCTGGCAGCTCATCGTCGATGGCGGCTGGTACATCATGGGACCGCTGGGCCTCATGAGCCTTATCGCCATCTACCTCATCATCGAGCGCGCCATGGCCATCCGCCGCGCACTGAAGGAGGACAAGGACTTCATGCACAAGATCCGCGACTATGTGCACGAGGGCAAGATCGACAGCGCACGCAACCTCTGCACGCAGACCTCATCGCCCGTGGCACGCATGCTCGACAAGGGCCTCAGCCGCATCGGCAAGCCGATGAAGGACATCGAAGTGAGCATCGAGAACGCTGGCAAGCTCGAGATCTACCAGCTGGAGAAGGGCCTGCCCGTGCTGGCCACCATCTCCGGCGCCGCGCCCATGATCGGCTTCCTCGGCACCGTGATCGGCATGATCGTCACCTTCCACACCATGAAGATCAGTGGTGCAGGCGTGGAGATCGCGCAGCTCAGCGGCGGCATCATGCAGGCCATGGTCACCACGGTGGCGGGCCTCGTGATCGGCATCGTGGCCTACGTGGCCTACAACACGCTCACCGCACGCGTGAACAAGGTGATTCAGAAGATGGAGGCCACCACCATCGCCTTCATGGACGTGCTCGAATCACCCTCCAAGTAACATGGGACTGCGCAGCACACATAAGGTCGATGCGGGCTTCAGCATGAGCTCCATGACCGATTTGGTCTTCCTGCTGCTCATCTTCTTCGTGATCGTGAGCACGTTGGTGAGCCCTTACGCTTTGCCGGTTGATCTGCCCAAGAGCGCGAACAAGACCAAGGAGAAGCCCAAGGTGGCGGTGCGCATCGATGCCGAGCAGCACTACAGCGTGAACAACCGCATGATCGAACCCGCCGACCTCGAAGGGGTACTGAAGGACGAAATGGCGAAGCACCCTGCGGATCAGGCCGTGGTGATGCACGTGGACCAGAGCGTGCCCACCGGCATCACCGTGAGCGTGCTCGATATCGCCAAGCGCAACAAGTGGAAGATCATTCTGGCAACGAAACCGGAATGACCTTGGCACGCGGATCTCATTAATCCTCCGGCAACGTCGACCCTCCAGGTTGACAAACGCGAATCCCAATGAGCACCATCGCCATCCAGCACCAAGAACAGGAGCGCGACCGCCGCACGGGCATCATCGTCACCATCGTGTTCCACGCGCTGGTCACCTTGCTCTTCCTCTTCTTCGGCCTCACGCAGCCCAATCCGCTGCCCAAGGAGGAAACCGTGGAGTTGATCTTTGAGAGCGCTGGCGGCCTCAGCGGCGGCGACCCATCACCCACGCCCGGCGCACCACAGGAATCGGCCGTGCCTACGCCCTCCACCAGTCAGCCTGAAGAAGTGGCCACTGAGGACGACAGCCCTGTGGAGACACCCAAACCGGTGAAGCCGAACCCCAAGCCGAAGCCAGCGCCCGAGACACCGAAGCCGCCCAAGCCGAATCCCAATTCGCTCTTCTCGCCTAGCAACAACCCCAGCGACAACAGCAATACCAATCCCGGCGGCAACAACACGCCCGGCGACAAGCCCGGTGGCGGCGGCGTGGGCGATTTCAAGGGCAAGGGCTTCGAGGGTCGATTGGAGGGTCGCGGGTTCATGCGCGGACCCAGCATCACGGACAAACCCAACGAAGGCGGCAAGGTGGCCCTCAACATCTGGGTTGATCGCGAAGGCAAGGTGACGCGCGTGACGCAGAACCTCGACAAGAGCACGACCACGAGCACGGTGCTCTTCAACATCGCGAAGAAGGGCGCCATGCAATGCCTCTTCTCCGCCCGCGCCGATGGCCCCGCTGAGCAGATGGGCCTGCTGGTCTTCATCTTCGAATTGGAGTAGGTCAATTCCTAACCGTGTTCATGTCAGTGCGAGGCTCTGCGAAGCACCGTGGTTCCATGAGCTACGCTGGTACCCTCGCGTACCTCTACGCGCGGCTGCCCATGTACCAGCGCATCGGCGCGGCGGCTTACAAGGCCGATCTCAGCAACACGCACGCGCTAATGGAAGCGCTCGGTCATCCGGAGCGCGGGCTGAAGTGCGTGCATGTGGCCGGCACCAACGGCAAAGGCAGCACCTCATCGCTCATCGCGAGCGCGCTGCAAGAAGCGGGATACACCGTGGGCCTGCACACCTCGCCGCACTTGAAGGATTTCCGCGAGCGCTTCCGCATCTCCCGCCCTGCGGCGGGAGGAGCAATGGTGAACGAAGAAGCGGTGACGCGCTTCGTGGAAGAGCACCGTGCCGCTTTCGAGCCGATCGAGCCCTCGTTCTTCGAGTGGGGCGTGGCCTTCGCGCTGTGGTGGTTCCGCGAGCAGCAGGTTGATATCGCTGTGCTGGAGACCGGCATGGGCGGCCGCCTCGACAGCACCAATGTGGTGCTTCCCGAAGTGAGCGTGATCACCAACATCGGCTGGGACCATCAGCAATTCCTCGGCGATACGCTGGAGAAGATCGCAGCGGAGAAGGCGGGCATCATCAAGCCTGGCATTCCGGTGGTGATCGGCGAAGCGGAAGGTGAAGTTGCGGAAGTGTTCAAGCGCAGAGCTTTGGAGATGGCAGCGCGCATCACCTTCGTTGATCATCATTCAGCATTACCCGTGAAGAGTGCGCTGCAAGGCGAGCATCAAGTGCAAAATGCCCGAACAGCTCTGGCGGCAGTGGATGTGCTGCGCGCGCGCGGATGGCGCATCCCCGAAGCGGCGGTCGTGAACGGTTTCGCGAACGTGGTGGCGAACACCGGACTGCGCGGGCGTTGGGAGGTGATCGGTCAATCTCCCCTCACCATCGCCGATGTAGCGCACAACGTTGATGGCATGCGCATGGTGAATGCGATGCTCGCCCGAACGCCGCACGATCGGTTGCGCATCGTGCTCGGCATGGTCAACGACAAGGACATCGATGCCGTGCTGGCATTGCTGCCGAAGAACGCGGCATACCACTTCTGCAAAGCGGACATCCCGCGTGGCATGGCTGCCGACATGCTGCGCCAGAAAGCGGAGCTGCACGGGCTAACGGGGACGAGCCATGGTTCAGTGGCTGAAGCGCTCGCGGCGGCGCGCTTATCCGCTGGCGGGCAAGACCTTGTGCTGGTCACAGGAAGTGTTTTTGTGGTGGCCGAGGCCATGTGAATGATCCGCCTACATTTGCCGCCCCTTGGAAGGAGGTTTGAGCCTTGTTCTTCGGGATTGAATTGTTGATGGAGGCATAGCTCAGCTGGTTCAGAGCATCTGCCTTACAAGCAGAGGGTCGCTGGTTCGAATCCGGCTGCCTCCACAAGGACTGAACGTGGTCCTACAGTTTTCTTGGGATCTTAGCTCAGCTGGTTCAGAGCGCATGCTTCACACGCATGAGGTCACTGGTTCGAATCCAGTAGGTCCCACATCGATAGCCTTGGCAAAAGCCGAGGCTTTCTTTTACCCGTCCGCCGAGCTGGTTCAGAGCGTCCCGCCTCACGGCGGGAAGGTCACTGGTTCGTCCCGCATCGAGTGCGGGACCAGTAGGTCCCACATCGATAGCCTTGGCAAAAGCCGAGGCTTTCTTTTTCACCCCATCAGCCCAGCGGGATCCGGGCCTCCCTCCGCACGGCAGGAAGATCATTCGTTCATATCTCTGCTAAGGTCCCCACCGGGCGCCTTTTCCGTTCCTTTCGGCCATGCGCTCAATGGCGGGTTCGCGAGTCCTTTACTGGGCGCTGGCCTTCTTCCATCTTTGGCCCATTTGGGGGAGCACGTGGTTCGTCACCATCGATGGGCCTTGCCACTTGGCCAACGCCCGCATCCTGCTCGATCTCTTTCGCGGCGACGGATTCAACGGGCAATTCTTCGCCCTGCATGCATGGCCGGAACCATATTGGACCGGCCCAATGATCATGGCCGCTACGATGGCCGTGGTCCCAGCTTGGCTGGCCGAGAAGCTGGTATTCTCGCTCGCCATCCTCGGCTTGGCGTGGAGCTACAGGCGCTTGGCGGTTGCGCTGGCGCCCCAGCGTCCTTGGCTCAGCCTCTTGGCCATGCCATTCCTGCTGCACTATGCCGTGGCCATGGGCTTCATCAGTTTCTGCCTGAGCCTGCCCTTGATGCTCATGGCTTTGCATCGCGCATGGGAGCAGCCTCTTGACGGGAGCGGTAGAATGCGATTGGCGCTCATCCTCACGGTGCTCTACTTCACGCACCTCACCACCTTCATGGTCGCGGCGGCGTGTGTGGCCGTTCTGCTCTTGTTCCGCGACCGCATGGCAGGCCGCAGCGGTTGGCTTGGGCTGCGGACAGCTTTGCTTGCGGCCTTGCCGGGCGCACTGCTCACACTCGTGTACGTGCTTTTGCACCCAACTGCGCGCGTTTCCGCCACTTGGGTGCCGCTGGCCGATCGGTTGGCCTGGCTGCTGAATGGCCGTTCGTACAATGCGCTGGGCGTCGAAGGTGAATGGCTCGCATCGGCCTTGAGCGCTGCGCCGGTCACGCTACTCGGAGCAGCCCTGCTGGTCATTGGCTGGCGCAAAGGGCCTCAGGCGCGCGTGTGGCTCATTCTCGCCGTATGTGGTTTGCTGGGCTTCTTGGTCCTGCCCGATGTGGCAGCGGGTGGCAGCAGTGCTTCGCCGCGCGCCTTGCTCTTCTTCATGCTGCTGCTCTCGCTCGCGATCGCTGCAACGGACGCATTGCGCATGCCTGCCATCGCTGTGGTAATCGTTGTTGTTGGTAGTGATGCGTGGCACACCTCGTTGCAGGCCAGCACCGCACGCTCCTTGTCGCAAGAGGCCGAAACCATGCTCGCCGCTGCGGAACCCATTGGCGATGGTGCCGTGGTGCTGCCATTGAACTACAGCGGCAATTGGGTACACAGCAACTTGAGCAGCTACATCGCCGCAACCCGGAAGGCTGCCGTGCTCGACAACTTCATCGCGACCGCACCCTTCTCACCAGTTCAGTGGCGACAAGAGATGCTACCGTATGCAATCGGAAACTTCGCCATAAGCAACACGCCATGTGTTGAGGTTAGGCGGTACGAGCAGACCACCGGTGTGGCCGTGACCCATGTCTTCTTCTGGAAAGCACCCGCCGAGACAGCTGATAGCTGTTTGCTGAGCACTCGTGCGCAATTGGTGGAATGGGTTCGCGAAAGCGGCTCAGGCGACGCGGAATTGTACCGGTCACCTGCCGGAAAATGAGCGGGTTTAGCCCCCTTGCACCACCGGAATCGGGTCCTTTCGAGGATTGAGTCCGTCGAGTGCATTTCGAAGGCATCCTCATAACCATCAGAATATCAATGGTTTGTATGGTCTGTTTCGTGGCCACGAAAAAATGTTCAACAAAATGCGATGAACATTGGACAAAATGACCTTGTTTTGTCCAGCGATAACACAATAACACTGAACAAAAAATGTCCACCCTCGAGTTCAACCACCAGCTCTTGAGCCTGCGCCAGCAGCTCTACTACTTCGCATTGGGCTTGACCAAGGATCGCGAGAACGCGCAGGACTTGGTGCAGGAGAGCATCCTGCGGGCCATCACCTTCCGCGACAAGTTCCGCGACAATACCAACTTCAAGGCATGGGTCTATACCATTGTGAAGAACACCTTCATCAATGGTCATCGCCGCAACAAGCGCACGCGCGTGATCATGGATTCGGTGGAGCGCGAGCGCGAGCAGGTGAGCCGCGTGCAAACACCCGCTTCGGTAGAGGCGAATGTGAAACGCAGTGAAATCGAACGTAGCTTGGAGCGCTTGGACGAGGCATTCCGAACCCCCTTCCTCATGCACTTCGAGGGCTACAAGTACCATGAGATCGCCGAGCACATGGGCATTCCCATCGGCACGGTGAAGAGCAGGATCCACCAAGCCCGTCAGCGCTTGCAGGAATCGCTCACGGACAATCACGTGCAGAATTGATGAAGCACGCCGTGGTCATCGGATCGGGCTTCGCGGGCCTCGCCGCTGCCGCATCGCTGGCGCGGAAGGGCTTCCGTGTTGCCGTGCTCGAGAAGAACGACCAGCCCGGCGGCCGCGCACGCACGTGGAGCGAGCAGGGCTTCACCTTCGACATGGGCCCCAGTTTCTACTGGATGCCCGAAGTGTTCGAGCGCTTCTTCGCTTCTTTTGGAGAGCGTGTCCAGGACCATTACAATCTCGTTCGCCTCGACCCTTCCTACAGCGTGGTCTTCGGCCCCGGTGAGAAGTGGGAGCTCCCGGCCGACCCGATCGCACTGCGCGCCTTCTTCGACAGCAAGGAGAAAGGTGCCGGCGCGCAACTCGACCGCTTCCTCGCCGAGGCCCGATTGAAGTACGACCTAGGCATGGGCGAGCTGGTGTATCGCCCTTCGTTGAGTTGGGGCGAATACATGCACCCCGGCTTGATCGGCGGATTGCTGAAGACGAAGGTGTTCCGCAGCCTGCGGAAGCATGTGCAAGCGCACTTCGCCGACGAGAAGCTGCGCCTGCTGATGGAATTCCCGGTGCTCTTCCTCGGTGCGGCGCCACAGAACACGCCGGCGCTCTACAGCCTGATGAATTACGCCGACATGGAACTGGGCACTTGGTATCCGATGGGCGGCATGGGCAAGGTGGTGGAGGCTTTCGTGCGCATCGCCGAGAAACAAGGTGTCGAGCTGCGTTGCGGCACTCCTGTGAAACGCATCGTGGTGGAGAATGGAGAGGCTATTGGCGTGGAGATTGGCAGCGGCCTCATGCGAGCCGACATCGTTGTGGCCGGCGCCGATTACCATCACGTTGATCAAGAGCTCCTGCCGCAGGAATCACAGGGCTACAGCAAGGACTACTGGAGCAAGCGCACCATGGCCCCCAGCGGTTTACTCTTCTACCTCGGCTTCGATCGGCAGCTCCCGGGTCTGGAGCATCACACGCTCTTCTTCGACGAGTCGCTGGACCAGCACAGCGCCGAGATCTACGACGCTCCTTCGTGGCCGAGCAATCCGCTCTTCTACACGAGTTGCGCGAGCAAGACCGACTCTTCCGTGGCACCTGCGGGAAAGGAGAACATGGTCATCCTCATCCCCATCGCTCCCGGCCTCGACGACCGTGACGAAACACGCGAGCGTTACTACGATGTGGTGATGCATCGATTGGGCAAGCACCTCGGCTTCGACCCGCGGCCACATGTGATCCTCAAGCGCAGCTACAGCATCAACGACCTGCAGGCCGATTACAACGCCTTCCGCGGCAATGCCTACGGCATGGCCAATACCATCATGCAAACAGGGCCGCTCCGTCCCAGCATGAAGAGCCGCAAGGTGAAAGGACTCTATTACACCGGACAGCTCACCGTGCCTGGCCCTGGTGTGCCCCCAGCGATCATCAGCGGGCAGGTGGTGGCCGACCTGATTGAGAAAGAACACGCAAGCAAGCCCATCAAGGCATGAATACCATCGCGCTTTACGATAAGGTCTGCTTAAAGGCGAGCAGGCACACGACATACAGCTATAGCACCTCGTTCTCGCTGGGCATCCGTTCGCTCGACAAGCGCTTACAGGCGCCCATTCACGCCATCTATGGCTTCGTGCGCTTCGCGGATGAGATCGTGGACACCTTCCATGGCTTCGACAAGGCCGCTTTGCTCGCTCGTTTCCGCGAGGACACTCATCGCGCCATCGAAGAAGGCATCAGCCTGAACCCCATCCTGCACAGCTTCCAGCGCGTGGTGAACGAGTTCCGCATCGAGCGCGAGCTCTACGACACCTTCCTGGACAGCATGGCCATGGACCTGACGGATACCGCCCATGATCAACGCAGCTACGACACCTACATCCTCGGCAGCGCCGAAGTGGTGGGCCTGATGTGCCTGCGCGTCTTCTGCGAAGGCGACGATGCGCTGTACCAGAAGCTGAAGCCATCGGCCATGAAGCTGGGCGCGGCTTTTCAAAAGGTGAATTTCCTGCGCGACATCAAGGACGATTTCCAGAACCTCGGACGCACCTACTTCCCGGGCATCGACTTGGGTGAGTGGAATGAAGCGACCAAGCGAAGCATCGAGGCCGATATCCAGGCTGATTTCGACGCGGCGTTAGATGGCATACGCCAGCTTCCCAAAGGCGCGCGCTTCGGCGTTTACATGGCCTACATCTACTATGTGGCGCTCTTCAGGAAGATCCAAGCACTGCCCGCGAGCCAGATCATGGCCGTGCGCGTGCGCGTGCGGAACCGCCGCAAGCTCGCCTTGCTCACCACCAGCTACCTGCGGCACAGCTTCGGCATGCTCTAGACGATGAACGAAGCGATCACGGCAGAAGAGCAAGTGGTGCTGGTGAACGAGCGCGACGAGGCGATCGGCACCATGGGCAAATTGCGAGCGCATCAAGAAGGAGCGCTGCATCGCGCATTCAGCGTGTTCCTCTTCGATGATCAAGGGCGCCTTCTCCTGCAGCAACGCGCGGCGGGCAAGTACCACAGCGCGGGGCTCTGGACCAATACCTGCTGCAGCCATCCGCGTGCGCACGAGACCATCGTGGATGCCGCCAAGCGGCGATTGCAGGAGGAGATGGGCATAGCGGCGGAGTTGGAGCAGCGTTTCAATTTCATCTACCGAGCCGCGCTCGACAATGGCCTGCAAGAGCACGAGCTCGACCATGTGCTATTCGGTCGCTTCGCCGGACCAGCAACGCCTGAAGCAAGCGAAGTAGCCGACTGGAAGTACATCTCGCCCGACACGTTGGATGAAGACCTGAGGAATCACCCCGAACGCTACACCGTATGGCTGCGTGAATGCTGGCAACGCGTGCGTGAGGAATTGGCCAAGGCCAGCGTTGAATGAAACCCCGGATCAGCATCCACTGGTTCCGGCGCGACCTGCGGTTGTCCGACAATCATGGCTTCTTCCGCGCGCTGAACGAGCATGGCAACGTGCTGCCGCTCTTCATCTTTGATTCCACCATCCTTGACAAACTCGAGGACAAGCATGACCGCCGCGTGGACTTCATCCATCGCGTGTTAAGCGGCATGCAAGCCGAACTGGTGAAGCGCGGCTCTTCGTTGCTGGTTGAACATGGTCAACCCGTTGAAGTGTGGAAGCGATTGCTGGAGCGTTTCGACATCACCGCAGTTACCACGAACCACGATCACGAGCCGTATGCCATTGCTCGCGACAAAGCAGTGGGCGAGTTGCTGGCCTCGTGCAGCATACCCTTCCGCCACTACAAGGACATCAGCATCTTCGAGCGCAGCGAGGTGGTGAAGGACGATGGCGGAGCGTACACAGTGTACACGCCTTACATGAAGAAATGGCGGGCGCAATTCACCCCGGAAATGGCCGAGCTCTTCAAGAGCGAGGGCCTATTGGATCGCCTGTGGAAGACGAGTCCTTTTCGACTGCCGAGCTTGCAAGACATCGGCTTCAATCCCACCGACCTGCAAGCGCCGCCTACCACGCTCGAAGAAGAACTGCTGAAGAACTACGAGCGTACGCGCGACATACCGTCAATCATCGGCACCAGTCGGATGAGCACCCACTTGCGCTTCGGCACTGTGAGTGTGCGCGAGTTGGTGCGGCGCAGCCTCAGGTCCAGTCCGAAGTACCTCAATGAGCTGATCTGGAGGGAGTTCTTCATGCAGATCCTCTGGCACTTCCCGCATCCGGAACGGGCCTTCAAGCCAGCCTATGACAGTATTCCGTGGCTGCCTGATGCGGATGGCTTCAACGCGTGGTGCGAGGGGCGAACGGGCTATCCCTTGGTGGACGCCGGCATGCGCGAACTGAACGCTACGGGCCTGATGCACAACCGGGTGCGCATGGTGGTGGCCAGCTTCCTCACCAAGCACTTGCTGATCGACTGGCGTTGGGGCGAGGCGTATTTCGCGGCCAAACTCCTCGATTTCGAGCTGAGCAGCAACAACGGAGGCTGGCAATGGGCCTCAGGTTCAGGCTGTGATGCCGCTCCGTATTTCCGCGTCTTCAATCCGCAGCTCCAACTGGAGCGCTTCGACCCTCAGTTAAAGTATGTAAAGCATTGGGTCCCAGAGTGTGGAACGGCAAACTATGTGCGGCCTGTGGTCGTTCATCAAGCAGCGCGAGACAGGGTCTTGCGGGTCTATAAGGAGGCCCTGTCAGCGCCAGTGAAGAAGAACGACACACAAACACAACTCTTCGAATAGCCATGCCACGCAAGAAAAAAGCACTCATCCTCACCCAACCGGTGAAAGCGGGCCTGAAAGCGATCAAAGTCCGCCTCGATGCCCGCACAGTGATTACACTTGCCAGCCAAAGGGCGCTGGAGTTCTGGCGCCAACGTTACCCCAAGCTCGAAATCATCGGCTGAGCAATGCCCCGCAAGAAACCCGCGCTTATCCTGGAGCGCCCCATCAAGAAAGGCGTGAAGGAGATCAAGGTGCGCCTTGATGCCCGCACCGTGATCACTGTTAGCAGCCAGAAAGCGCTGGAGAATTGGCGAAAGCGCTACCCGAAGCTCGAAGTGATCAAATAAAATGGCCACCCACACCCTCGAGCGCAGTCAGCTATTGAAGACCTCGCTTACTGAGGCGTGGGACTTCTTCAGCACGCCGCGCAACCTGTCGCGGATAACGCCAACGGATATGGGCTTCGCCATTCGCGAGCCTTTTGACGATTGCCCGGCCTACACGGGCCAGTTGATCACCTACACAGTGAAGCCTCTGCTCGGCATCCCGCTCACGTGGGTCACGCGCATCGAGGAGGTGCAGGCGCCCTACCGTTTCGTGGACACTCAATTGCGAGGCCCCTACAAGCGCTGGTGGCACGAGCACACCTTCGAGGAAGTCGAAGGAGGAGTGCTCATGCGTGATCGTGTTGAGTATGAACTACCGCTGGGTTTTGTGGGTGAGGCCATTCACGATGTGGTAGTGAAGGGCCGATTGAAGCGCATCTTCGACCACCGTTGGGCCGTGCTGGAAGCGCTTTTCGGCAAGTCAGGACGAACCCTTGATCAGGCATCGGTGTTCTGAGCGCGCATGAGCATCTGGATCATCATCGGCATCGTGCTGGTCACGGCAACCTTCATGGAGTTCGTGGCGTGGGCCACGCACAAGTACGTGATGCATGGCTTCCTCTGGTCGCTGCATTCCGATCACCACAAGAAGGACCACTACGGCTTCCTGGAGCGCAACGACTCCTTCTTCCTGATTTTCGCCGTGCCCTCCATGGTGCTCTTCATCGTGGGCAGCGTGCTGGGCTTGCACACGCCATGGCTTTGGATCGGCTTGGGCATCCTCATCTATGGCATCCTCTACTTCTTCGTCCACGAGGTATTCATCCATCAGCGCATCAAGTGGCTGCGGAATACGCGCAACCCCTACTTCCTAGCCATTCGCCGCGCGCACAAGGCGCATCACAAGCACTTGGGCAAGGAGCACGGTGAGTGCTTCGGCATGCTGGTGGTGCCCTTCAAGTACTACCGCGAGGCCAAGCGCATGCTGGCGAAGGGCGCCTAGTGATCAGCGCATCTGCTTTGGCAGCGTGAATTGAATGGGCACCTGGAGGTTGCTGCGGACGCGCTTCCCATCCTTCAGCGCGGGCTGCCACGGAATGCGGTAGAGCAGCCGCAGGGCCTCGTCGGTGCAGCCGCCGCCCACCGATTGCAGTACGAGCATGTTGGTGATGCTGCCGGTCGGCTCCACTACGAATTCGACTTTAACAGTGCCATCGAGGCTGTAGCGCATGGCCTCGTTCGGGTAGCGCATCTCCCGGCTGATGTAGGCGGGCAGGCCGGCCATGCCATTGGGGATCGCGGGTGCCACTTGTGTATCGAGCTGCTTGGGGCTGAAGATGGTCAGTGCCGAATCCACTGGTTGGGCGAAGCGATCGCCGGTGCGCGGCAACCGCTCTTTCGCCCAGCGCTTATGCTTGCCGGGTTCAAAAGGAATGGCGAGGTAGATCTCGGCGCTGCTGCACAGCTCGCCGGCCGTTGCGGGCCGCCAGGTGATCATGCGGGCCACGCGCAACGCCTCTTCGTCGCATTCTGGCGAGAGCGATTTGCCGACGGTGATAGACTTCACGGCGCCATCGGGCATTAAGGCAGCCGTGATGACCACTTCGCCCTTGATGCCGGCCTCAAGCGCAACAGCCGGGAAATGCAACTCTTGCTCGAAGAGCTTGTCTAGCGAGGCTTTGCCTCCGGTGGCCATGCAACTGCCCTCCGTCTGGGCGTCGGCAAGCATGGTCGTTGAGGCAGCTAAAAGGCAGAGGATGGTGGTTCGCATGGCAGGGGGCTAATTTCGCCGCATGGCTCAGGCAAAGTTGCAGCAAGGCGACCGCGTGGTATTCATCGATGACGTGGGCGGTGGGGTTGTGCTGCGCGCAGGACGTCCGGGCCATGTGCTGCTGCGTACCGACGATGGCTTCGAGCTGGAGCTGGCCGAGAAACGGCTGGTGCGCGTGGCGATTGACTCGCAGAAGGCCCATTTGCGCGTGAGCGATCATCAGTTGGGCATGGTGCGCGCGAACGATGAGATGGCCGATCGCAAGAAGAAGCGCGGTGAGGTGCGCCCCGGAAAGACCCCCAAGCGCCCGGAGGATAACAGCATAGCAGAAGTGGACCTGCACCTGCACGAATTGGTGGAGGACGAAACACGTTTGAGCGATGGGGAGAAGCTCGAGTACCAGATCCGGTATTTCGAGCGGGCCTTGGAGAGCGCCATCCGCAATGGCAAGCGCAAGCTCATCGTCATACACGGCGTTGGGGAGGGCGTGCTGCGCGAAGAGGTTCGTAAAATGCTGCAGTATTACGATGGCGTGCAGTTCCACGATGCCGATATGCGGCGTTACGGATCGGGCGCCACCGAGGTGGTGATCATGAGGGGGAGAGGTTGAGCGGAGTGTTGTTGGTTGAGGGTTGAGACGAAGGCAGGTTGAGGGTTGGCGCAACCTCCAGCATTCATTCGCCAACCTGCATCTGACACGAGTTCTTTGATAAACCTGTGCATCGCTCCACCGCTGTTCCGCGCAAGCGGGATGGAGGAAAGTCCGGGCAGCGTAGGGCACCGTGCTTCCTAACGGGAAGGGGCATTGCTGGGAACGGCAGTGCCACGGAAAGTGCCGCAGAAAGGGAAACCGCCCCGGCGAAAGCCGGGGTAAGGGTGAAAAGGTGAGGTAAGAGCTCACCAGCGTGCCGTGCGAGCGGAACGGCTTGGTAAACCCCACGGGCTGCAAGACCATGTACACCGGAGAAGGAACGGCCCGTTTCGTTCGCCGAAAGGCGGGATCCGGAGGGTAGGTCGCTAGAGTTCCATCGTGAGGTGGATCCCAGATAGATGGTGGAGGCCCCGCGCAAGCGAGGTACAAAACCCGGCTTACAGATGCACAGGCCATTCACGAAGGGCCTTCGCGCAGCGATGCTGATGCGGGGGCCCTTCACCTTTTTTCACCGGTGGCGGCCAGGTGGCGCGGTTCGTGCCACGGGCCGCCGGATACATTTGGGCATTCATGCGAGCGCGCCTCAGTCTCCTTTCGCTCTTCATGGCATCGGCTTGCCTCGCGCAGGAAACAGTGACCATCATCGGTCAGGTCTCCTCCAGCTCCAACGACCGCGCGTACTACGACCTCATGATCGTGAACAAGCGCACGCGCAGCGGGGCCTTCGGCAATCCCGATGGCAGCTTCACCGTGCAGGCCCTCCAGACCGACACCATTCTCATCGGATCCGTTGGACATCGCACCGCCATGATCTGCATGCGCGATAGCCTGCCGAAACCCAGCTACCGCGTATCGGTTCGCTTGCTGCCCTTGCATGTGCAATTGGCGGCGGTGGAAGTGCTGAGCCAGCGCACATTGCAGCAGATCCAGAAGGACATCGAGAAGCTCGGCTACCGCGAGAGCGACTACCGCATCAGCAATGTGGATGCGCTGCAGAGCCCCATAACCTTCCTCTATCAGGAGTTCAGCCGGCGCGAGCGAAGCAAACGGCTCGTGGCGCAGATGCGCAATGAGGACCGCAAGCGCGAGCTGCTGCGCGAACTGCTCCAGCAGTACGTCGAGTACGACATCATCAACCTGAGCGATGATTCATTCGACGACTTCATCGATTTCTGCGCCGTGCCCGATGAAGTGATCAAGGGCCTCACCCAATACGAGTTCCTGCTCTTCGTGAAGAAGAAGTACGAGCTCTATGGCAGCCTCGGCCCCACGCGGAGGCATTGAGGCGATGAGGAGAAGCACCCTTCGCTTGAGGCATGCGGCTGCGGCCATGCTCGCCTTCTTGGTGAGCGGCGTGGCAGCCCAGACCGACACGCTGCTCAAGCACATCGCCTTGGACGAGGTAGTGATCAGCGCACAGGCCGAGGGCTTCGATGTGGCGGCCTTCGTGGAGCGCGTGCGCACCGACACCACTTTCCACAAGGCCTTCCTGAACACGCGCACGTATGCGCACACGCTACGTAGCGAGGCCGTGGTGCGGCGCAAGGACGAGCGCGAGAGCGCAGCGATCTACCGCAAGGCGCATCTGGTTCGCAGCGGGAAGGAAGCAACGCTTGTGATCGATAGCCTGAACGAGCGTGGGCGATTGCGTGATCGCAAGGGGCGCTTTCGCTACCTCACCATCGAGATGTACGAAGATGTGTTCTTCCCCAAGGGCACGTTCCCGGCGGACAATACCGTGGCCGGGCGGAAGCTGGAGGTCGCACGCGGCAATCGTCTGGAGAAGTACAAGGGCGAATTGAAGAAGTTCATGTTCGATCCCGGCACCGAGATCGCCAGCGTGCCCTTCATCGGCCACAAGCTCGCGCTCTTCAGCCCCGAAATGGCCCCGCTCTACGATTTCCGGATCTGGTCCGATGAGCGTGGCGGACACCCATGCTGGGTCTTCAGCGCCGCAGCGAAGCCCGAGCACCGCGCCGGCAAGACCGTGATCAAGGCCATGGACACCTGGTTCGACCAGGACACCGGCGATGTGCTCGCGCGCACCTACCGCATCGCGCACAGCACCATCTTCCTCGACTTCGACATCACCATCAGCGTGCGCAACGTCCGAATCGGCGATGCCCTGGTTCCGGTGCGCGTGAGCTACGACGGCGATTGGGACATTCCCTTTGAAGCGCGTGAGATCGTGCGCTTCTGGCTGGAGTACACGGATTGGAAGGTGATGCCCGAGTAGGCGCTCAATGCTTCCCCTGAGCAGCTAGCCAGCGCTCCGCATCCAGCGCCGCCATGCAACCGCTGCCCGCGCTGGTAACCGCTTGGCGGTACACCTTGTCAGCGCAGTCGCCAGCTACGAACACGCCGGGCACCTTGGTGCTGGTGCGGTCGGCATCGTGCTTCAAGTAGCCTTGCTCGTCCATCTCGAGTTGGCCCTTGAAGATCTCGGTGGCTGGCGTATGGCCGATGGCGATGAACAGTCCCGTGACATCGAGCTTGCGCTCTTCGCCGGTTGCATTATTGATCGCGAGGACGCCATCAACGGCATGCTCGCCCAGGACATCCTTCACTTCGGTATTGAAGAGCACCTCGATGTTGGGCGCGTTCTCCACGCGATGCACCATGGCCTTGCTGGCCTTGAAGTGGTCCTTGCGCACCAGCATGTACACCTTGGGACAGAGCTTGGCTAGGTACGTGGCCTCTTCGCACGCTGAGTCGCCAGCACCAACAAGCACCACGTTCTGTCCGCGGTAGAAGAAGCCATCGCATACCGCGCAGGCCGTTACGCCGCCACCGATGTCGCGCAAGCGCAGCTCGTTCGGCAGGCCCAGCCACTTCGCACTGGCACCGGTGCTTATGATCACCGTATCGGCGTGGATCTCTTCCTTCTCATCCACCCACACTTTGTGAACGGGTCCGCTGAAATCAACCTTGGTCACCCATCCATTGCGGATGCGCGTCTCGAAGCGCAGGGCCTGCTGCTTCAGGTCCTCCATCATCTCCGGGCCAGTGCGTCCTTTCGGGTAGCCGGGGTAGTTGTCCACCTCGGTGGTCTGCGTGAGCTGTCCGCCGGGCAGCGGGCCCTCGATCATCAAAGGCTTCAGGTCGGCGCGGGCGGCGTAAATGGCTGCGGAATAACCAGCGGGTCCCGATCCGATGATCAGGCACTTGACGTGTTCGGGTGTGGTGCTCATTGTGGGGCGGCAAATCTAGCCGCGCGCACCAGAGCCTAGGTAATCGGTATCACGGTTGGCACACCACCGTGCGGAAGCGCGGCGCGTAGCCCACCCAAACGCCCAGCCCGCCTTCGATATTGGTGCGGATGTTCGAGGGATTGCCGAAGATGTCGCCTTGCGATGACGCGTTGTTCGCAAAGGAGTTGAAGAAGCGGAACTCGCGCAGGCCGATGCTGGTGAACTTGATTTCTACGGTATCGCCGCGCTTGAAGTAGCCGCGCTCCTCGTTGATGTCGTCCTCGGCCAGGCTATACGGCGCATTGCCCCGGTTGTAGTTGAAGTCGAGGGTGAGCCCATCGATGTAGCGGTCCTCGAATACGCCGAAGAGCGGCGAGATGAAGCGCGAGTCTTTCGGTTGGCCGTCACCACCGGCGTTGATGCGGCGGGCGAACCACCGGTAGGCATTGCCTGCTGTGTCGGGGTCGCTAAGGCGTGCCCAGAGGAAGCCGAGCGAATCATTGGTGCTTGGGGGAGGATTGTCCAATTTGAACCAGGCGCTATCGAGCGCAACGCCATTCGGTATGGTGGTCTCGCTCGTGAGTGTCTTGCCTTCGGTTTCCACGCGCAGGCGATAGGTGCGGCCTTCTTCGCCCAGCAATTCGTTGTTGAGGAAGGTCCATGCGCAGATGTTGGCGGCGCGGAGCAGGTTGGCATCGATGCCTGTGGCGGCGGCGGCCTCATCGATGAGTGAATCGGGGATGAGGGCACTGCAGATGCGGGTGAGCGTGTAGGTGCTCGTGCCATCATCCACGGTCACCACCGCATCGCTGATGAAGGTGCCTGCGATGCTGGCCACGCTGGTGGGGGCGAAGAAATTCTGCGTGCGGGTGAGGAAGACCACCGGTGGCTGGCCGGTTTCAATGCTTCCTTCCACGACCACCTTGCTGCCGGTATCTGGCAGGTCAACGGTGATCTCCTTCGAGCAGCCCGCGAACAAGAGCACCGAGGCTACGATTGCGACAATGGTTAGGCGCGGCATCAGAACTTGAAGTTCCATGTGATGGAGGGGAGTATGGAGAAGAGCGAGACCTGCTTGGCGACGACCTGGAAGCTGCCGTCGTTCGGGTTGCCGTTGGTGTCGAAGTAGATGAAGTAGGGGTTCTGCCGGTTGTAGGCGTTATACACGCCGAAGGTCCAGCCGCTCACGAGCTTCTTGGGCACCACTTTGGTCTCTCCTGTCACAGGATCCTTCTTCTCGCGGGTCTCATGCCCATTCAGCGTGGCGCTGAGGTCGAGGCGATGGAAGGGCACCATGCGGAAGCCGTTGCGCTCGGTGTATTCGCTTACGAGCTGTCCTTCGATGAAGTAGCGGTTCACGGGGATCGTTACCGCCTGCCCGGTAGCGTAAACGAAGGCGCCGCCGAAGGTCCAGCGCTTGTTGCGCTCGTAGGTGGCCACCACGCTCAAGTCGTGCCGGCGGTCCCAGCGGCTGAAGAATTCCTCGCCATTGTTGATGTCGGGGAAGCGGCGGATGGTGCGGCTCCAGGTGTAGCCCACCCATCCGGTGAACTTTCCTGTGCGCTTCTTCACGAAGAGTTCCGCGCCGTAGCTGTACCCGTTGCCGAACACGAGCTGCTGGTCGTAGTTGGTGTTGCCGTTGTCCTGAGGCGAAGCGCCATCGGCGTACTCGATCAGGTTCTTGAAGTCCTTGTAATAGCCTTCCACCGAAGCCTCGATCACATCATCGAGGAAGTTGCGGAAGTAGCCGGCGGCGTATTGGGTTCCGATCTGCGGCTTCACGCGCGTGCTGCTGGGAATCCACACATCGGTGGGCAGTGCGATGCTGCTGAAGCTGGCGAGGTGCACGTATTGCTGACCTTGATTGAAGGAAGCCTTCACGCTGCTGGTGCGGCCGGTGCGCCAACGCAGGCTGATGCGCGGCTCCAATGCCTGGTAGGTCTGGATGGGCTTGCCCGGAGCGATTTCCTCTTTCCCGACAGAGCGGCCGCGATCATCGATGGTGTACCGCGTGTAGGGGCCCACATGGTCGAAGCGGCTGAAGCGCAGTCCGAAGTTGATCCGCAGCGCATCGGTGATGTCGAACTCGTCGAGGGCATACACTGCGGTCTCGTGCGCGTGCAATTTGGGCGGCGTGTCGATGTTGAATTGCGTTTCGCCGCTGCTCACATCCACCGTGCTCGTGGTGTACACATGGTAGATGTATTGCGCGCCGTACTTCAGCCGGTGGCGACCGGTAGGGTAGTGGCCCAAGTCGGCTTTCAGCCCATAATCCTTGATGCCGCTGAAGAGATTGAAGCGGAACTGGTCCTGCGAGGCATCGAAGAGGAAGCTGTAATCGCTGAAGGTTGCGGTTGTGTTCAGGAAGAGCTTTGGACCGAAGACGTGGTTCCAGCGCGCGCTGAAGGTGGTGTTGCCCCATGGGATGCGGAATGCCGGCGCGCCATCGCCGCCGCGGCTCAAGGAGAATACGTCGCGACCGAAATAGCCGCTCACGAAGACGCGGTCCTTGTCGCTGATGGTGTAGTTGGCTTTTGCGTTGAGGTCGTAGAAATAGTAGCCGCTGCCAGCGAAGGCGCTGCTCTCGTTCACGAAGGGCCTGGTGAGTATGTCGATGTAGGTGCGGCGGCCGCTGAGGATGAAGGAGCTGCGATCCTTCACGATGGGGCCTTCGACGGTGAGGCGGCTCGCGATGAGGCCGATGCCGCCTTGCGCGTGGAAGCTCTTGTCGTTGCCCTCCTTCATGTTGATGTCGAGCACCGACGAGATACGGCCCCCGTAGTTCGCGGGCATGCCGCCCTTTATCAGCTCGATGTTCTTCACCGCATCGGCATTGAACACGCTGAAGAATCCGAAAAGGTGGCTGGCGTTATACACCGTGGCATTGTCGAGCAGGATCAGGTTCTGGTCAGGGCCGCCCCCACGCACATAGAAGCCGCTGCTGCCCTCGCCGTTGTTCTGCACGCCCGGCAGGAACTGGATGGTCTTCAGGATGTCCACTTCACCTAAGAGCGCGGGCAGGGTCTGCAGCTTCTGGACGTCCAGATCCACGGTGCCCATGCGCGTGTCCTCGGTGTTGTCCTGCTTTCGCTCGCCGATGATCTCCACTTCCTTGGCCAGGATGGCCTTCGGTCGCGCCTCGATGTTGAGCTTCAGGTCGGCCGTTAGCGTCACGCTCTTGCTGAATTCATCGTAGCCGATGTAGCTCAATGCCACAGTGTGCGTGCCGGGGTCCACGTTCAGCACATAGTAGCCGTAAACGTTGGTGGCCGTGCCGCGCATGGTTTCCTTCACATACACGCTGGCACCGATCAGGGCCTCGCCGCTGGTGGCGTCCTTCACATAGCCGCTTATGGTGACCTGCTTCTGGGCGCTAAGGCCCAAAGGGATAGCGAAAACAGAAAGGAAGACTTTGCGGAAGGGCAGTTTCATGATGGGCGGCAAAGCTATCGGGCATTCTGACGGCACACGCCCGCCGGTACTGGATCAGGACCGCCCGTCAAACAGCGCAGATTGACGGATGTTCAGTTGGCCAGATAGAATCAGCAGGTCCGGCCCTCCGAAAGCAATAGCCTATGAGCATTGCAGGGTGACTCCAACAGTCCGCGATTTATGCGGTGCGAACCAGCGACCATCCCGCACCGGGTGCGGGATGCGCTACCGGGCATTGCTACGGATCATGTTGAAATGAGAAGACCGCCTGCTCGGCGGTCTTCCATGTTGCCAGTCGGGGTGACTGGTCCCGCACTTGATGCGGGACGAACCAGCGACCATCCCGCACCGGGTGCGGGATGCGCTACCGGGCATTGCTACGGATCATGTTGAAATGAGAAGACCGCCTGCTCGGCGGTCTTCCATGTTGC
>JBATND010000386.1:0-1548 GCA_049290175.1 Flavobacteriales bacterium
CCTCTACACCACCGAAGCCATCGGCGATGGCCAGCACGCCAACAACCCTTGGCTGCAGGAGATGCCAGATCCGCTCACCAAGATCACCTGGGACAATTATGTGTGCATGAGCTTCGCCGATGTGCGCAAGCTCGGCCTGCCCGATTACTTGGGCGAGCAGAGCCCGGCCGGGGTTGTGAACGTGAAGGTTGGCGAAGTCGAATTGAAGCTGCCCGTGGTGCCGAGCCCCGGCCAGCGGGAAGGCACAATTGCGATCGCCCTCGGTTATGGCCGTGGCGCTAACGGCGAGCGAGTGGGCAAAGCCGCCGTGGTCACCGATCACAACGGCGAGCGCAAGCCCGTGGGGCAGAATGCCTATCCCTTCACCAGCCTGAGGAACGGCGCGGTGAGCTACGATGCCGTGAATGTGAGCGTGAGCGCCACGGGCGAGACCTACCCGATGGCCATCACGCAGACTCACCTCACGCACATGGACCGCCACAGCATCGTGAAGGAGACCTCCCTCGCGGTGTACAAGGCGGGCGACAGGAACGCCTACAATGAGCCGCACACGCTTCCCGTGCACGATGACGTGAACAAGGATGGCGTGATCGACGCCCGCGACCGCAAGCCGGTCGCCGAGTTCGACCTCTGGGCCGAGCACCCGGTGGAGGGCGTTGGCCACCGTTGGGGTTTGAGCATCGACCTGAACACCTGTATCGGCTGCGGTGCTTGCGTCACAGCGTGCAACAGTGAGAACAACATCCCGGTGGTGGGCAAGGATGAGGTGCGCCGCAGCCGGGAGATGCACTGGCTGCGCATCGACCGCTACTTCAGCAGCGAGACCAAGTGGGCCGAAGGACGCGCGGCCGGTGAAGGCAAGATCGGCCTGTACACCAAGATGGAAGAGCCGTCGGCCAGCCCGTCGGTCTTCTTCATGCCGGTGATGTGCCAGCACTGCAACCATGCTCCTTGCGAGACGGTCTGCCCGGTGGCCGCCACCACGCACAGCAACGAGGGCCTCAACCAGATGGCCTACAACCGCTGCATCGGCACGCGCTACTGCGCGAACAACTGCCCTTACAAAGTGCGGCGCTTCAACTGGTTCAATTACGTCACCGACAAGTTCGCCGAGACCAACCCGGCTTGGGATGACCTCGGCCGCATGGTGCTGAACCCCGATGTGACCGTGCGCGCGCGCGGCGTGATCGAGAAGTGCAGCATGTGCGTGCAGAGCATCCAGGCCGGCAAGCTCAAGGCGAAGAAGGAAGGCCGACCGGTGAAGGATGGCGACATCGAGACCGCCTGCAGCGCGGCCTGCGGCACAGGCGCCATCGTCTTCGGCGACCTGAATGATAAAGGCAGCAGGGCCCGCAAGCTGGCCGAAATGGACCGCACCTACCATGCGCTGGAGGAGATCGGCGTGAAGCCCAATGTGAGTTACATGGTGAAGGTGCGCAACACCGAAGAAGCCAGCCACGCCTAAGGAAAAGACCCGGAACCATGCACGCAGAAGCAGCGATCAGAGAACCGCTCATCCTGGGTCACAAGACCTACCACGATATCACC
>JBATND010000387.1:0-14990 GCA_049290175.1 Flavobacteriales bacterium
CCCTTGTCCCGTGCCGCGGAACCAGGTGCCGTTGCTCTCATACTTATTGCCACTGAAGGGCTGCTTCACCTTGGTGCCTTGCGGGCTTGTGCCGCCGCCTTTGCAGCCAGCAAGGGTGAGCAGGGCGATGGAAGCGACAACGGTTGCGGTCTTCAACAGGGTGTTCATGTCAGGGTGCGTGATGGATGGTTCGGCCAAGGTGGGAAAAATCCGTGCCGGGCCTTGGTTCTCACGATTCGGGTGGCATCTTTCGGATCCAAACACCAAACCATGAAAGCTCTGAAGATCATTCTCATCCTCGTGCTGGGCATAGGCGCCATGTTGGCTGCGCTCGGCTTCTTGGGCGACGACACCTATCGCATTGAGCGTTCGGTGAGCATTGCCGCTCCTGTTGACAATGTATGGCCCTCGGTTTCGACACTGGGCGCCATGGACAAATGGAGCCCGTGGAACGAACTGGACCCGAACATGAAGAAGAGCATGGATGGCACCGACGGACAGATCGGAGCCATTGCTCGCTGGGAAGGCAACAAGGACGTAGGCAAGGGCGAGCAGCGCATCGACTCCGTTTCGCGCAATTCACTAGTGCGCACGCGATTGAAGTTCATGGAGCCGATGGAGAGTGAGAGTGATGTATTCCTGACGCTTAACCCGGATGGCGATGGCACCAAGGTCACCTGGGCCATGGTGGGCGAGCACAACTTCATGAGTCGGCTTTGGGGCCGCTTCATGGATATGGATGCCATGCTGGGCAAGGATTTCGAGAAGGGCTTGGGCATGCTGAAGCAGCAGGTCGAAGAGGCCGTAGCAGCGAAGCCCAGCTATACCATCAATGCCATCGAATGGCCGGCAACGCTCTTCGTTGGCAAGCGCGAATTGGTGTCTTGGGCCGATATGAAGACCGCGTTCGAGAATGGCTTCGGTTCAGGCATGGCGGCCGCTGGAGAGGCTAAGGTGGAGCCCTCGGGCCCGCCGAGCGGCGTGTATTTCGAGTGGAACGAGGCAGACCAGACCGCCGACATGATCGCGGCCATTCCCGTGCCCATGGCTGCCAAGTCCAAGCTGAAGGGTGTTGAGCTTTACGAATCGCCTGCGAGCAAAGCCCTCGTGATCGACTACTACGGCGGCTATGGTGGCATGATGGCGCCGCACATGGCCATGGATGAGCACATCAAGGCCCAAGGACTCACGCATCACACCAACGTGATCGAAGAGTACATCACCGACCCCATGGCCGAACCGGACAGCAGCAAGTGGCTCACCCGGATCATCTACTTGGTGAAATAGGAGCCGTTTCCGCATCGAGAAGCCCGGACCTTCGCGTTCGGGCTTCTTTCTTTGAGGGCATGGCGCTTCGCATCAAGGTTTGTCCATATCGGCTGCTGTTCAAGCATCCGTTCGGCACAGCGCATGGCTTGCGCGATGGTACCGATGCGCTTTTCGTGCAGGTGGAAGAGGATGGGACCACGGGGCATGGTGAAATCACTCTGCCACCTTATGTGCAAGAGACCGTGAGCGGAGCACGGCAACGGCTGCGGAGCATCGCCCACGCACGGTCCTGGACCCTTGAAGAGCTGCTGCAAGGCCTGGATATGCTCGCAGACCTGAAAGACTCGCCAGCCACAAGGGCGGGACTTCACAGCGCGCTGATCGATGCGTTGGCTCGAAAGAACGGGCAGAGCGTAGCTGAGCAGCTCGGTATTGCAGGTCGCCAGAACGCCGCAACGGTGATGACCATCGGCATTTGCACACCAGACGAAGCAATTGAACGGCTGCATGAATTTCCACCCGGAATTTCGCTGAAACTGAAAGCGGGTGACCCACTGTCAATCAGTCGAATAAGCGCGGTTATCGAAAGCGCGGATGCAAGGATCCTGATTGATGGGAATAAAGGACTGAAGAGCGTGTCTGAGGCTGCGCGAATCCTTGATGCGGTGCCGAGTGACAGGCTCATTGGAATCGAGCAACCGTTCGGAACCGAGCACGACGAATGGAACCGGGACCTAAACAAAGACTCTGGGGCGCTGGTGATCGCCGACGAATCGCTTCAGGGAATCCAGGACCTCGAGCGCGTGGCTGAGTTCTTTGACGCTGTGAACATCAAGCTCATGAAATGCGGAGGGCTGGACCGGGCAGCCGAACTGGCCATGCGCGCCGATGCCTTGGATCTGCGCGTGATGCTGGGCTGCATGAGTGAGAGTTCGTTGGGTTGCGGAACCATGGCACAACTCGCCAGCGAAGCCCAGATCCTGGATCTCGACGGGCCTTGGCTGCTGAAGAACGACCCGTGGGAAGGACTACGGGTTGAACACGGTGGCTTAGTGCTGGAGCATGGCTACGGCGTCGGCGTCGAACCCCAAGCGAGACTGGCTTATTCCGACGCATAATTTATATTATGTTAACTAATAATATCCTGAATATCAAGCCAATCCACTCCCTTTCCAGACCACTATGAATGCTCCATGTAGAATCGCTCCCCCAGCAATCACTCGGCGCCCCGCATCTACTTTCGCCGCCGCCTATGAAGAAACTAGTTCAGTCACTCATCCTCTGGTTCTGCCGAACCTTCCCGATTCGTGGTCGCCATCGCTTGGCCGATTCGTTGGGTGGCTGGGTGGCCGAACCAGTAACGGTGCGCGAGATCAATGGCATCCGGGTCGAACTGGACC
Organism: Flavobacteriales bacterium; assembly: GCA_049290175.1. GTDB lineage: Bacteria > Bacteroidota > Bacteroidia > Flavobacteriales_F > PHOS-HE28 > PHOS-HE28. The sequence continues at coordinate 2,670 of JBATND010000387.1, forward strand.
GCGACGTGCAGTACCACCGGATGATGCTCTACGACCTCTATGAGGAGAATGTGATGGCCTACCTGCGCGGGCGATTGAAACCCGGCATGGTCGTCTTCGATCCGGGCTGCAACATCGGCTACTTCGCGGCGCAAGTATTGGGCATGGTCACTCCCGGCGGCCAGGTCTGGTCCTTCGAGCCCTCGCCCCGCTGCCTCGAGCGCATCCAGCGGAACAACACCGTTGATTCGATCAGCGGTTGGCGCCTGCTGCCCGTGGCACTCACTGACCGAACGGGATCACTCACCTTCTTCGACACCCCGCGCGTGATCACCCGCGGCTATGCAGCCTTGGAGCAAGCCGGTCGTCCTGCCGACAGCAATCCCGTGGAGGTGCCGGTAACATCGGTCGATGCGTTCTGCGCCGAGCACGGCATCAAGCACATCGACTTCCTGAAGCTCGATATCGAGGACTCCGAATTGCCGGCCTTGCGCGGTGCCCAGCGCATGATCGCCGAAAAGGCCATCGATACCATCCTGGTGGAGACCGAAGTGCGGCCCGATCGCGTGGAACTGAACGGCGCCATCTTCAAGCTGCTGCGCGATGCCGGCTATAAGCCCTTCCACGCGCGTCTCGGCGGCAAGCTGGTGGCCATCGACCTGGAACGACTGCCCACCGCCAAGGAGGACATCATCTGGGAGCGCTCGCGCTGAGCACCGCCGCAGTAACTGATTTCGGTCAGGTATCCTGCCCCTGCATTGTGCGCTCTTTGCAGGCGTGAAGACCCAAGAGCTGACCGCCGTCAACTGTTTCCATTGCGGCGATGCCTGCGCAGAAGAGCACCGCACTCACGACGGCCACGATTTCTGCTGCCACGGCTGCGAGGTGGTCTATGACCTGCTGAACGAAGCGGGCCTCTGCGACTATTACGACTTGAGCGCCAAGCCCGGCGTGAAGCAGCGCGCCACGATCGATGAGCAGCGCACAGAGCTATTCGACCTGCCCGAGGTACGCGAACGCTTGGTGGAATTCAGCGAGGGCGGCATCACGCGCGTGCGGCTGCACATCCCGCAGATGCATTGCAGCTCGTGCATCTGGCTGCTGGAGAACCTGCACCGTTTGGAGGCATCGATCATCCGTTCGCGCGTGGCCTTCGCAAGCAAGGAATTGAGCATCACCTTCCGCGAGGAGAAGCTGCCCTTGAGCGCGCTGGTGAAGCTGCTCCGCCGCATCGGCTACGGGCCGCAGATCAGCGCCTCGAAGAAAGACGCCACCGACAAGGTGCCGCGCATGGTCTATATCCGCTTGGGCGTTGCGGGCTTCATCTTCGGCAATACCATGATGTTCAGCTTCCCGGAATACCTGGGCGCTGACGCTGAAGTGGGCCTGAAGACCGGCTTCCAATGGCTCACCATCCTCTTCTCCTTCCCGGTCGTCTTCTTCCTCAGCACCGATTTCTTCCGCAGTGCATGGGCGGGCATCCGCAGCCGCACCATCAACATCGATCAGCCCATCGCCCTCGGCATCGTGGCGCTGTGGACGCGCAGCTTGTGGGAAGTGATCAGCGGCTACGGCCCCGGCTACTTCGATTCGCTTGCGGGCCTGCTCTTCTTCCTGCTCATCGGTCGCTGGTACCAGGCCTACACCTATCGCGCATTGCGCTTCGATCGCGCTTTGGAGGATTTCCTTCCGCTGGTGGTGCTGCGCAAGAACCAGCAGGGCGAAGAACCCGTGAAGGTGAACGACCTGCGCCCCGGCGACACCATCGTGGTGCGCGACCAGGAGATCGTCCCTGTGGATGCCATCCTGCGCAACGGCACCGCGCACATCGATAACAGCTTCATCACCGGCGAGCCCCTCCCCTTGCGGAAAAACGTTGGCGAGACCATCCGCGCGGGCGGAAGGCAGCGCGGCGCGGCCATCGAGCTTGAAGTGGTGCGCAGTTTCGGCGAGAGCCGTTTGAAGCAGCTCTGGGCCGAACAGAGCGGAGGGCATGAGCGTCCGGCCATGCCGCGCTTGATTGATGGCGTTGCGCGGCGCTTCACGGTGGCGGTGCTGCTCATTTCCTTAGCCGCAGGCCTTTACTGGTGGGGCGCCGATAGTGCGCAAGTGTGGCCGGTGGTCACGGCCGTACTGATCGTGGCCTGCCCCTGCGCGCTGGCTTTGAGCATGCCCTTCGCTTACGGGCACACCATTCGGCTCATGGGCAAGCGCGGGCTTTTCCTCCGCGATTCCGAAGTGGTGGAGCGCATGGCGCATGTGGATACCGTGATCCTCGACAAGACCGGCACGCTCACCGCCCGCGAGGCGCATGAGGTCGAATGGAATGGGCCAGCCCTTTCGCAGGAAGAAGCAATGATGGTGCGCGCATTGGCGCGGAACAGCACGCACCCATTGAGCGCTGTATTGGCCACTGGCCATGGAACAGTAGCGTCAACCCTCCGGGTTGACCCTACTGGAATTGCCGTGATCGATGTCCACGAATTCGCAGGCCAGGGCATCCATGGCCTTGTTGATCGGCACGCGGTGCGGATTGGTTCGGCGGTATTCTGTGGTGCTTCGGAAGGCAAGCGCGCGCACGGCGATTCGCATGTGCATGTCACCATCGACGGGATGCATCGCGGGCACTTCATCATCCGCAAGCGCACGCGCGATGGCATCGCCGAGGCTGTTGGTGAGCTGCGTCAGAAACTGCGCACCAGCTTGCTCACCGGCGATGCGCAAGTGGACCCCGCGCTGGCACGTGCCTTCGAGGGCAGCGATGTCCGCGTGAACTGCTCTCCCACCGACAAGGCCGAAGTGGTGCGCGAGCAACAAGCGCAGCATCATCGCGTGCTCATGGTAGGCGATGGCTTGAACGACGCTGGCGCATTGGCGCAGAGCGATGTGGGCATCACCGTTACCGAGACCAGCGCCGCCCTCACCCCTGCCAGCGACGCCATCATGGACGCGAATTCCGTGGCGCAGCTGCCGCATTTCCTGCGCATGGCCCGCCGCGCGCGACGCATCGTGATCGGCAGTTTGGCCATATCGCTCTGCTACAACGTGGTGGGCGTCTCGTTCGCGGTGAGCGGGCACCTCACGCCCTTGATCGCCGCGATCCTGATGCCGTTGAGCAGCGTGAGCGTGGTGGGTTTCGTGACGGTGGCCACGGCCATGGCATCGCGCAATCCACGCTGAGCCATCCGCTCCCGACCTTCGCGCACCCATGAACGAGCGCGCCGACATCCGCCTTCAGGCCATCGTTCTCGTTACAGGCGTGGTGCTCATGGGCATCAAGTTCCTGGCGTGGTGGTTCACGCATAGCAATGCGGTGCTGAGCGATGCCATGGAGAGCATCGTGAATGTTGTGGCCGGCGGCTTCGCGCTGTACGCGTTGATCCTCGCTGCGAAGCCGCGCGACCGCGAGCATCCTTATGGCCACGGCAAGGTGGAATTCATCAGCGCGGGGATCGAAGGCGCACTGATCGTGATCGCGAGCGTGGTGATCGTGGCGCGGGCCACACAGGCGCTCATCCATGGAAATGAAGTGCATGAACTGGGCATCGGTATCGCGCTCACCATGGTCGCTGGTGCACTGAATCTGCTGATGGGTCTCGCGCTGCAACGGCGGGGTCGCAAGCAGCGCAGCATCACCATGGAAGCAAGCGGCGCGCACCTGCTCGGCGATGCATGGAGCACGCTGGCGATGCTCATCGGCTTGTTGGCCATCGCTCTAACCGGCATCCAATGGCTCGACAGCCTCTTCGCCATCGGCTTCGGTCTCTTCATCCTGGTGCAGGGTGCGCTGGTGGTGCGGCGCGCGGTGGCCGGCATCATGGACGAAACGGACATGGAGGCTGCGGCATCGGTGGTGGCGCTCTTGGAGAAGCATCGTCGCCCGCAGTGGGTCGATATCCACAACTTCCGCGTGATCCAGTTCGGTCGCACGCTGCATATCGATTGCCACGTGACCTTGCCCTGGTACTACAGCTTGGAGCGCGCGCACGACGAGATCGCGGCTATCGAGAAGCTGGTGAACGATGAAGGCGATCGCCGCGTGGAACTCTTCATCCACATGGACCCTTGCATTCCCAGTTCATGCGCGGTATGCGGGATGGCGGACTGCCCGGAGCGCAAGGCCAAGCAACAGAAGCGCATCGCGTGGGAACTGGCCAGCGTGCTCGGGAATGCCAAGCACGGCGCTTGAGCGCAAGGAAAGCCGTGCGCGAGCCTGCTTAACCCTTCGAGCCGCTGGGTATTCGTTGCTTCGGCCGGGGTCGAATCAACTCCGGAGCTTGAAACCCGCGCTCGCCTCGCCCAATTGATCCACCAATGTGCGAATGCTCGTGGTCTCCAGCATCGCGCGCAATCGCCCACGCACATCGGCGAACTTGTTATGCAATGGGCACGGACGGCTATCACTGCAATGCGGCAGGCCAAGGCCGCAGCGCGTGAACACGGCATCGCCATCGATGCAATCCACGATGTCCAAGAGCTTGAGCTGGCGTGATCGGGCAGGAGGGATCATGAACCCGCCGCCTCTTCCACGGATGGACTCGATCAGCCCGGCACGCACCAATTGCTGAAGCACCTTCGCTGTGAAAGCTTCCGGTGCTCCCGTGGCTTCAGCGATGCCCTTCACCGTGGCATGATGGCCATCGTCGGAGATTCGAGCCACCTGCACACAGGCCCTGATCGCGTATTCGCAGGCTTTGGAGAACATAGCAGCTTAACTCTTGTAGTAGCCGTTCGGTTCGGCGCGCGAATATGGCACTACCGGCACCCCCAACAACTGACGGAAGCCCTCCTTGTTCAATCGAAAGCGATGCAACCAAGCCGATCCTTGCAGATCCAGTTCGGAGTGGCAAAGGCAGGTCCGTTTGCGAAAGCCATCCGCTCATAACAAGGGTCATCTTGTGTGATGAACCGCACCTGTGCATTGGCTTGGAGAGCCATACTTTCACCGCGTGAAATCCCTCTCGCATTGGTTCCTGGTCGCCTTCATGGCTCTGAATCTCACGTGGGGCCACGACTGGGTGCATTTCCCGCAGCTCTTCGGGCATTTCCAAGAGCATCGTGCCGAAGAAGGCGAACTCTCCTTCCTCGATTTCATCGCGCTCCATTACGGCGACCGTGACCATGCGGAGAGCGATGGCTCGCACGATGAGCTCCCCTTCCAGCATCACAAGGACCATGGCGGCGTTGATCATGCCTTCTTCGCGCCGATCATGAAGAGCCATACGCTGCACCTGCCCACCAGTATGACGGGTGCCATGGCCTACGTGGATGATCCGCTCGACGGCCACCGTCCTTCGACGTTGCAGCCCCCAAGGGCTTGATGCCGGCGCGGCGCATGCCGCCCTCCCCTGCCAGCGCGTTCGCGGACCCGCGCTCCGGCATTGACGCATCTGTCCATCTCCGCACTCAACCATTCAATACGAACCGCCATGATCGAACGGATCATCCGGTATTCCATCCAGCACAAGCTGGTCATCGGCCTCGGCACCTTGGTGCTGATCGCCTTGGGCATCCGCGCCATTACCCGCCTGCCGGTAGATGCCGTGCCCGACATCACCAACAACCAGGTGCAGGTGATCACCATCGCGCCTACGCTGGCCACGCTCGAGGTAGAGCAATTCGTCAGCTACCCGATCGAGCAATCGCTGGGCAACCTGCCCGAGGTGCATGAGCTGCGCAGCATCTCACGCTTCGGCGTAAGCCAAGTCACCGTGGTGTTCGACGATGCCTTCGACACCTACTTGGCGAGGCAGCTCGTGAACGAGCGGCTGCAACTCATCCGCTCCGACCTGCCGCCGGGCGTTGAGCAGCCCTACCTCGCGCCGCTGAGCACCGGCTTGGGCGAGGTGTACCAGTACGTGGTGCATACCAAGCCCGGCTACGAAGGGAAGTACGATGCCATGCAACTGCGCGAGGTGCAGGACTGGGTCATCGCGCGCAGGCTCATGGGCACGCCGGGCGTGGCGGAGATCAACAGCTTCGGCGGCTTCCTGAAGCAGTTCGAGGTGGCCGTGGATCCCGTGCGCTTGCATGGCATGGGCCTCGGCATCAGCGATGTGCTGCGCGCCTTGGAGCGCAACAATGCGAACACGGGCGGCGCCTATATCGAGCGCGGTCCTAGTGCCTACTACATCCGGGGCGTCGGCTTGGCGAAAGGGCTGGATGATGTCGGCCGCATCGTGATCGAGACGCCTGCCGAAGGCGCGCCGGTGCTGGTGCGCGATGTGGCCACCGTACGCTTAGGGCATGCGCCGCGCTATGGCGCCATGACGCGCAATGGCGAGGGCGAAGTGGTGGGCGGCATCGTGATGATGTTGAAAGGACAGAACGCAAACACTGTGGTGGCCGCCGTGAAGGAGCGCTTGAAGTCCATTGAAGAAGGACTTCCCGAGGGCCTCACCATCGACCCCTTCTTGGACCGCACCGCGCTTGTGGGCCGCGCGATCGCCACAGTGGAGAAGAACCTCCTCGAAGGCGCGCTGATCGTGATCCTCGTGCTCGTGCTCTTCCTCGGGCAGTTGCGCGCGGGCCTCATCGTGGCCTCGGTGATCCCGCTCAGCATGCTGTTCGCGCTCATCCTCATGGACCTCACGGGCGTCACCGGAAACCTCATGAGCCTTGGCGCCATCGACTTCGGCCTCATCGTGGACGGCGCGGTGATCATCGTGGAATCAGTGCTGCATCGCCTGCATCACAATCGCGCGCACGGCACCCTCACCAAGCCGCAGATGGATGGCGAAGTGGCCACAGCCGCCAGCCGCATGATGAGCGCGGCGACGTTCGGCCAGCTCATCATCCTCATCGTGTACATCCCCATCCTCTCGCTCTCGGGCATCGAAGGCAAAATGTTCGGTCCCATGGCGCAGACCGTGGCCTACGCCATCCTCGGAGCGATCCTGCTCTCACTCACTTACGTGCCGGTGATGAGCACGCTCTTCATCAAGCGCAAGACCGGCCAAGAGAAGCCGAATTTCAGCGACCGCATGATGGCCGCGATCGAGGCGGTGTACAAGCCGACCCTTGAGCGCGTGCTTCGGCATCGTGCGGCGGTGGTGGCCTCGGCGGTGATCATGCTTGCGATCGCGCTCTTCGGCTTCCAGCGCATGGGCGGCGAATTCATTCCGCAGTTGGAAGAAGGCGACTTCGCTTACCACAGCATACTGCCGCAAGGCAGCTCACTGTCCGCGAGCGTGGCGAATAACAAGCTGGTGGAACGGAAGCTCTTGCAATTCCCCGAAGTGAAGATGGTGGTCGGCAAGACCGGCACGGCCGAAGTGCCCACCGATCTGATGAGCCCGGAGCAGACGGACATGATGATCATGCTGAAGGACAAGCACGAGTGGACCACCACGCAGGATTACTGGACGCTCGCGGATACCATGCTGAAGGCCCTGCAGACCATCCCAGGCGTGCTCTACGAGATCAATCAACCGATCCAGATGCGCTTCAATGAACTGATGACCGGCGTAAGGCAGGACATCGCGATCAAGATCTACGGCCCCGAGCTGGACACGCTGCTGAAGTACGGCGAGCGCATCGCCGCCATCGTGCAGCAGGTCCCCGGCGCGGGTCCGCCGCAAGTGGAGCGCGTGGCCGGCTTGCCGCAGATCACAGTGCGCTACGACCGAGAGCGCATGGCCGTGCTCGGCTGCAGCATCGACGAGCTGAATGGCACGATCCGCACAGCCTTCGCGGGTGAACCGGCTGGAAGCATCTACGAGAACGAGCGCCGCTTCGACCTGGTGGTGCGCGCCGACACCAGTTCGCGCAAAGGCATCGAGGATGTCGCGGGCCTTTATGTGCGCTCCGACAATGGCCTGCTGGTGCCGCTGGACCAAGTGGCGCAGGTGAGCTACGAAGATGCACCGGCACAGATCACGCACGAGAATGCGCAGCGCCGCATTTACATCGGCGTGAACGCGCACGGCCGCGATGTCGAGAGCCTCGTGGCTGACATCACGGCCCGCGTGGATGCCGCCGTCAAATTGCCGCCCGGCTACTACCGCACCTTCGGCGGGCAGTACCAGAACCTGGTGGAAGCGAAGGAGCGCCTCTCCATCGCGGTGCCCTTGGCGCTCGTGCTCATCCTGGCGCTGCTCTACTTCACCTTCCGTTCGCTGCCCGATGCGCTACTGATCTTCACCGCTGTGCCGCTGAGCGCGATCGGCGGCGTGGCAGCGCTCTACCTGCGCGGCATGCCCTTCAGCATCAGCGCGGGTGTGGGCTTCATCGCGCTCTTCGGCGTGGCGGTGCTCAACGGCATGGTGCTCATCAGCACCTTCCAGCAACTGGCCAAGGAAGGCGTGTACGATGTGCTGGAGCGCGTGCGCAAGGGCACGGTGATGCGCTTGCGTCCCGTGCTGATGACCGCTGCGGTGGCATCGCTCGGTTTCCTCCCGATGGCCCTCAGCGGCAGCGCTGGAGCCGAAGTGCAACGGCCGCTCGCAACGGTGGTGATCGGCGGATTGGTGAGCGCCACCTTGCTCACCTTGGTGGTGCTCCCCGTGCTTTATGTGCTCTTCATCAAGGCGAAGCCGATGAAGGCAACCGCCGCATTGCTCTTGCTCGGTTTCATCATACCGGGAGCCACCAACGCGCAGCAAGCAGAGACCATCACCCTCGACGATGCCTTGAACATCGCCTTCAAGAGCAACGGCATGCTGCAAGCTGCGGCCTTGGGCGTTGAACAGGCCGAAGCCGCGAAGGGCAGCGCGTGGAACCTGGACAAGACGGGCTTCTTCGTGGAGAACGAGGACGTTTCGCCCGGCACGCCCGATGGCATCTTCAAGATGGGCCTTAGCCAGCGCATCGAGTTCCCTACGGTGTATGCAGCGCGAGGGCAAGCGGCCAAGGAGCGCGTCCACCTGGCGGAAGCGGGGTTATCGCTGGCAGCGCGCGACCTCGAGCGTGATGTGCGCATGGCTTGGAATGCGCTCGCATTAGCGGTGGAAGAAGCCAAGGTGCTGCGCTCGCTCGATAGCCTCATGAGCGAACTGGGCCGCGTGGCTGAGCTGCGCCACGCCACCGGCGACGCACCACTGGTGGAGAAGGCATCGGCCATGGCGCGCAAGCAGCAGGTCACTGTCCAACGCACGCGCGCAGAGCGCTCGATTGCCATCGCACAACTGGAACTGCAGCGCTTGCTGCGCACCGAACGCTCGCTCTTGCCCGCAGCTCCGCATCCTGTTGAGGCTGCATTCCCTGAATCGGACGTTTCGCTCAACGCGCATCCAAGCCTTGACCGCGCCGAACGTGAAGTGCATCTCGCGCATCGGTTGAAGCAGGTGGAAGGCCACCGCGCACTACCCGACTTCCAAGGGCGCTGGTTCGATCAGCGCCTCTACGGCGTGAGCGACCGCTTCCAAGGCTACAGCCTCAGCATCGGCCTGCCCATCGCCTTCTGGGACCAGCGTGGTCGAATCCGTTCAGCATCGCTGCAAGAGCGCATCGCCCGCGAGCAGGCCGATCAGCTCAAGGCCGATGTGAACGCGACCTACGGCGCTGCCTTGGCGCGAGCGCGGCAGATGCGCGAAGCCTGGCTCGCGTACGAAGGTCCGCTCGCTGAACAGGCCAGCGTGATCGAACGCAGCGCCAGCACCGCCTATCGCGCTGGCGAGATCGGCTATGTGGAGCTCACCGCGCTCATTGCGCAGAGCACCGATCTGAAACTCGGCCGCATCCAAGCGCGATCGGCCTACACCGAATCTCTCATCCAACTCGACCATTTCACCGGGACGCTGTTCCCCTACACCGCACAGCCATGAGCCGCAAGATCCTTCTCCTATTGAGCATCGCTTTCGTCGCGTGCTCATCGCCTAAGCCAGAAGCAGAGCCGACCGACCACGAGCACAACCATGCCAGTGCCGATGAAGTGGTGCTCGATAGCGCACAGCAGGCCACGCTGGGCATCACCACCATTAAGCTTGAGCGCCGCGCCATGGAAGGCACCGTGAAGCTCACCGGACGTGTGATGTCGTCGCCGGTGAGCAAGGCGCAACTCACGAGTCCGCTTGGCGCCAAGGTGGTGGCCGTGCTAGTTGATGAGGGCGCTCATGTGCGCAAGGGCCAGCCTTTGGTGGCGCTCACTGATCTGTCCTTCATCAAGCTGCAGGAAGAGTACGTGTCCGCGAGCGCGCAGGCCGAACGCGCCGATTCCGAATTACGCCGGCAACGGACATTGCTCACTGGTGAAGCCACCGCGCAGAAGCATCTGGAGCAAGCGGAAGCCGACTTCAAGGTACTGCAAGCGCGCAAGGAATCTCTCGGTCATCAGCTCGCCTCCATAGGCGTTGACCTGAAGAAGCTCATCGCATCCGGTCTCGAGGACCGCTTCACCCTGCGCAGTCCGATCGATGGACGGGTGAACGGCATCCGTGTCTTCCTTGATGCGCGCGTGGAGCCCACCACCGTGCTGCTGGAAGTGATCGACCTGCACCACTTCCACGTTCACCTGAACGCCTACGAGCGCGACCTCGCATCGCTGAAGGAAGGCACGCTCTTCGACTTCCACGTGCTCAACATGCCGGGCAAGCGCTTCAAGGGCGAGCTCTTCAGCATCGGGCGCACCTTCGATGCCGATGGACGCAGCATCCCGGTGCATGCGCACGTGGAAGAAGGCAGCGAGCAACTCATCGAAGGCATGAGCGTTGTGGCCTTCGTGCCTACAGGCGGTGCGGAGCATCTGGTGGTGCCCGATGCGGCCCTGCATCGCAGCGGCGACAAGGGCTACCTCTTCATGCTGGGCGAGCGCGATTCCCACGGGATGAGCTTCACACGCATCGAAGTGCTGCCAGGTGTTTCGCGCGACGGCCTTACCGCGATCAGCTTGCTCGAACCCATGCCCGAAGGCGCCGAATTCGCAGCTGACAAGGTGTACTACCTGTGGAGCATGCTCGAGAACACTGAGCACGATCACTGACGCACGCGCTCTTCCGCACCGGAGTACACAAGCAGACAGACACCGAGCGGCATCAGCACCGATGCGATGAACAAGTGCCAGTAATGGCCTTGCATCATGCCCCAGCCGGCCCAGAAAAAGGTGCCCTGAGCGAAGAGCAGCAGCTCGCTGCCGACAATGCCGGCGATGAGCAGCACGAAGCCGATCCGCGCGAGGGTTCTCCGCGAATCAAGCCAGCCATAGGTGATCGCATAGGCAAGCAGCAGTGCTGTCATGATGCCAAGCGTGTTCATGTGGATGAAACCCATGACCAAGTGCCGCACGGTGAGTGACATCACGGCGACGTACGGAACAGCAACCGCAGCCTGAACGAGCACCTTCAGGGCCATGCTCACCAGCGCGATGCCGATGAGGATGCGCGCCCACTTCGAGAAGCGGGTGTACGCCTGATTGCGCAGCCGAAGCAGCATGCGAAGCGTGCGCGCCGCCGCCCACACTTGCAGCGCTACTGCAGCGGATACCGTCGCGAAGACGCCGGGGTGCGGCTCACTCCATGCGATCGCTAGCGCGTACGTGAAAACCGCAGACAGCACCCAGAGGCCTAGCGTGATCCGGTCGATGCGCATGTCGAACCCGTTGCGCTCGGCCCAGCGCGCGCCAATGGCCATGGCCGCGAACCAGAACCAGCCATTGAACTGGAAGTGCAGGAAGAATTGCACCGACCAGTAGTAGATCTCCTTGCCCTGGTTGCCAGTGGCCATGATCACCGGAAGCGCCCAAGTGCCAACTGTGCTGATGATGAAGAATGCGATGGCCCAACGTGTGAGGCGTCCGCTGCCCTCGCGCGGCCAAGACTTGCTCGTGCCCCAAACCAGGTGCAGCAACGGATAGGCTAGAAGCAGAAATGCCGATGAGGCCGTGATCGAGGCCGGACCATAACTCTCCACAGGGAACGCGATGAGCATGGCGATCACACTCGTTTGCATCGCGATCAGCAGCCATTTCGCGCGCTTACCGAGAGTGCCTTTGCCGCCATCATGCAATAGGGCGAGCACCACGCCCATGAAGAGCCAGCCCAATAGTGCCACATGCGAATGCGCATGCAAGAAGGGCCTGAAGCGCACGAAAGGCAGCTCCCACAAATAGATGGAGCGCAGTGTTGCGCCGATTAGGGCCGCGAAGAACAGATTGATCAGTGCGATGCGGAACCAAGCGCGCATGGGGGCGGGTTTCTGTGAGGCCCGGCAGGAATCACCTGCCAAGGTGACAAACGTCATAATTCGGACAGGATGGTCCGATGATTTTTGTCACGCGCCAAAGAGCAGAGCGCCTACCCATGAGACTCCAGAGAACCTCCTTCACGCAGATTTCAATCCTTGCTGGATTAATGGCGATCACCGCATGTGGCGGTGGCGGCAGCAGCGCAGCGCCCCCGGGTGCTGGTG